>JAUWPI010000088.1 GCA_030611665.1 Candidatus Heimdallarchaeota archaeon
TAAGTGTTGGAAGAGATATTACTGAGAGAAAGATTTCTGAAAAAGAAGCAAAAACTACCGAAGAAAAATATAGAAGTATTTTCGATAATGCCAATGATGCTTTCTTCTTATTAAAAGAGTGTGAGGATGGTAGATTTAACAAAATCGTTGGAGCAAACAAACAAGCTGTAAAAATATATGGCTATTCAGAAGAAGAATTATTTAAAATGAGTCCCGATGATTTTAATGCTACTGGGTATGTAGAAACTAAAGAAACCTTAAATGATTTCTTAAAAGAAAGAAGTATAAAATTCGAAAGAACTCACAAAACAAAAGATGGTAAAATAATTTCTGTTGAAATTAGTTCTCAGTTGTTTGAATTAGATGGAGAAACAGTTAGCCATGCAATGGTACAAGATGTTACAGATAGAAAGAAGACTCAAGAAGAACTGATCAATAGCAAACATGAACTAGGTGAAAGAGTTAAGGAACTAACGACGATTTACAATATTTCAAAAATTTTGACGGATACGGATAAAAGACTAGAAGATGTGTTAAGTAAAATCGTGGAATTTATTCCACCAAGTTGGCAATTTCCTGAATGCACAGTTGTTAGAATATTATTAAAAGGACAACAGTTTAAATCTGAGGGTTTTGTGAAAAGTCAGTGGAAACAGGCAGTAAATATCCATCAGGAAGACGAAATAGTTGGTAGAGTTGAAATCTACTATACTGAAAGAAAACCTGATTCATATGAAGGACCGTTTCTTAAAGAAGAAAGAGATATTCTAGAGGAAATTGCCAGGTTAATTTCAAATTTCATTTCAAGAAAAGAAGTTACAGAAGAGTTAAGAAAATCAGAAACTCATTATAGAACTATTTTCGAAACTACTGGGGCAGCAAATATAATTGTGGATGAAAATCTGGATATTCTTCACATGAATTCTATAATGGTTGACCTTCTGGGATATACTAAAGAAGAAACTATAGGTAAGAAGAAATGGTCTGAATTCATCTTACAGACAGAATTACCTAGATTGATAGAATATAATAGAAAAAGATTTGAGAACCCATCCTCAGTTACTAAAAGTTATGAAACAAAAATAGTAAATAGGTTAGGAGAGATTAGGGATGTACTGATATCAGTAGACATTATCCATGAAACCAAGACAGTTATCTCATCACTGATAGACATAACAGATAGAAAAAAAATAGAAAATGCTCTTAAAGAAAGCGAAGTAAAGTTTCGTGCTCTTTTTAACGAAATGAAGCAAGCTTACACCTTATATGAAGTAATCTATGATGAAAAAGGTGATCCAGTAGATGCACTATTAGTAGAAATTAATCCAGAATATGAAAAAGTAGTAAATAGAAAGAGAGAGGAAATAATTAACAAGAAAATAACCGAAATCTATCCTAATCTAAAGAAACAAAAGGTTAATCCAATAGTAATTCTAGGAAGAACTGCAATAACAGGAGAGACTGTAATATCAGAGTACTATAACCAAGATCTTGGTAGATGGTTTTTAGCTAAATCTTTTTCTCCAATGAAAGATCATGTTGCAGTATTATTTGATGATATTACAGAAAAACGTAAAATAGAAAACAATCTTATTGCAAGTGAGCTAAAGTTTAGAAAAATATTCAACCATTCTAATGACGGATATATTTTAAGAACAGTTGATGGTATAATTTTAGAAGCAAATCCTAAATTTCTTGAGCTATTTGGATACGAATCTTCTGAGGTCATTTCTAATAATATAAGGTTAATTAACGCATATGAAACTAATGAAGACCATATAAGTAGAAAAAAAGAAATCGATAAGAAAGGATATGCTTATTTTGAAACTTTTGCAACAAGAAAAGATGGTTCTCTTTTCCCGATTGAAGTAAATGCAGTTAAATTAGTGCTTGCGGACGAAGAAGTGGTTTTTGTAATCATTAGAGACATTTCTGAAAGGAAAGAAGTTGAAAAAGATTTGTTACAAAGTGAAGAGAAATACAGGTCAATTTTTGAAAATTCATTTGATGGTATTTCAATTGTAGACATTGATGGAACAATTATCGATATTAACAAGAGTGGTTTAAAAGGTTACGGATATGAAAAGTCGGAGATGGTAGGCAAAAACGTTTCAGATTTTGATACGTATATTGATCCAGAATTTGCGGAAAAAATTCGGCAAAATGTCATAGAAGAGAAATACATTACTAGTGAGACAATAGCAAGAAGAAAAGATGGTACTTCTTACCACCAGGAACTTAGTGCAGATCTAGTAAATCTTGGTGATAAACAAGTTATTTTGACTAAAAGTAGAAATATCACAGAGAGAATCAAAAACGAAGAAAAGTTAAAATCAAGCGAAGAGAAATTAAGAAGGTTGAACGAAGAATTAGAAGAAAAAGTTGTTCAGAGAACTTACCAAATGGAGACTTTGTATAATATTATTAAGGAAATATCCGAAACCTTTGATTTAAATGAAGCAATGAGAATTATCACAAAATATATTTCAAAATTGGTTGATTATGACATTGTTTTTCAGTTGATTACCCAAGAGGAGCTAAATCATATTCTTATAGAAGCACCCAATGGGGATAAGGAAGTAGTTGATGATTTTATAAAAAACGTCAAAGAAGAATTTGTAGAACTATATCCTGATGCTTTAAATAATCGCGATGCAACAACTGTTATACCTTCTATTAAAAAGACCATTCAAAACATATCGTCACACATATCCATACCGCTTATTGCCGAGGATAAAATAGTCGGATTTATTGCAATAGGCTCAGAACAAAAGGATGCTTATATTGAAGAAGAGATTTGGTTCTTGTATAAAATTGCTGATAACATTTCTCATACTCTTCAAAGATTGAAGGTAATTCTAACTGCAAAAGAGGAATTAGAAACAATTCTCAATCACACATCTGATGGTATTATTCTTCTTAATAGTAAGGGAGCTGTAGTAATGACGAACAAAGTTGGAAGTAGATTTTTAGAGTTGATTAAAGATTCTAAGGATGATGAAATAAGCAATAAAATTCTGGATCTTGAAGAGCTTAAACGAATTAGTAAGAAAGAATTTTCTCTAAATGATGATACTTATTATGTCTCTCTAAGTCCAATAAAGACTGATTTTGTTCACGGTTGGTTACTAACTGCACATGACATAACTGAAGAAAGAGCTATGCAGAAAAAGATTCTGCATCAAGATAGATTAGCTACATTAGGAAAGATAGCAGGTGGTATTGCTCATGATTTTAACAATATTCTCGCCTCCATAATAGGAGCTGCTGATTTCTCTTTGATGAATGCTGATAATATAGAGTCAAAAGAGTTTCTGAATTTAATAATCAAGCAAAGCGAGAAAGGGGCATCTTTGATACGACAGATGCTAGACTTTACAAGACAATCAGTGATTAAACAAAAACCTGTTTCAATACTTGATTTTATTACAGAATTTTCCAGAGTTATTAGATCGTCCTTACCAGAAAATATTGTTCTCTCTGTTAATACACAAGATTGGACAGTTTTTATGGATCAAGTTCAATTACAACAACTTTTCATGAATCTAATACTGAATTCTAGAGATGCTCTTGTTAGTGGAGGTAAAATCAATATCACCATTGAAGAAATAGATCACTCAAAGATAGTAGACTTCGAAGAACTAGAAATAGACAAAAGTCACGAATATATTCACCTTACAATTGAGGATAATGGGGAAGGGATAGATGAACAAACAATAAAGATGATTTTTGAACCCTTTTTCACAACAAAAGACCCAGGAAAAGGAAGTGGGTTAGGACTAGCACAAGTTTATGGTATAGTCAGACAGTCTAAAGGTTATATTAACATACAAAGTGAATTGGAAGTTGGAACAAAAGTTCACATTTACCTTCCTAAATGTGAGGAATTAGTAGAAGAAGAGATTTCAGAACCAGCAGTCCGTGGAGAAGGAAGGATTCTATTAGTTGAAGACGACGAAGATGTAAGAGAAATCACCAAGATGATGTTAGAAAATCATGGATACATAGTGGTTACTGCAGAAAATGGGAAAAAAGCGCTAGAATTATATAGTGATACTTTTGATTTGGTTTTAACAGACATTGTTATGCCTGTTATGGGAGGGGAGAAACTGATTAAGAAGCTGTTGAAAATCAATCCACAAATAAAATGCTTAGCTATGACAGGATATTCAGATGTACATGTTCCAGCAGGTGTCAAAGTTCTGAATAAACCTATGACAACTTCAAAACTAGTCAACTGTGTTCAAAACGAACTTGAAAAAGAGAATTATCAAAATAAGAAACTTAAGAAAGAGAACAAAAAGGATGGTGGTTAAAATTATCTTATGCAGAAGGAAGGAAAGTGGTATTGGTAGGAAAAATGAAATGAAAAGAATTTTACTGGTAGAAGATGATGATATGCTTCGTGAGATAACCTCACTAATTCTTAAGAAAAGCCATTTCGAAATTGTTGAAGCGGTTAATGGTTACGATGCACTACAATTGTTCGATGAATCTATAGATCTTGTCTTAACAGATATTATCATGCCAAAAATGGACGGTATTGAACTAATTCTAGAGCTTCAAAAAAAGTATCCAAATCTGAAATGTATCGCGATAACAGGTTTTGCTAATATAGAGATTCCACAAGATATAGAGGTTCTTCATAAACCAGTTGGAAGTAAAAAACTGGTTGCAATTTTAAATGAAAGACTTGCACAGCATTAAAAAATCAATAAATGAATGAGGTAGGAAAAAATGGTATTCAAAGTAACACTAAACAGTGAAGATTTCAAAAAACATACACACACCAATAAAACATCTAGAATCCTTTTAGTAGAAGATAATGAAGAGGTTAATCTAATTATTAAAGTATTACTTGAAAGATTAGGATATGAAGTTGTCTCTACTTCAAATGGGAGAACTGCGCTGAATATGTATAACAAATCATATGATTTAGTAATTACAGATATTATAATGCCAGAACTGGGAGGAATAGAATTAATCCAAAGGTTAAGGGAACAAAATCCTGAAGTGAAATGTATAGCAATTACAGGGTATACAAATATAGAAACTCCTGAAGGCATACCAGTTTTGAATAAACCATTTTCAACATCTTTGTTATTACAATATGTCCATGAAGTATTAAATGATCAGATCACAACAAGCACAGAAAAAATTGATCTTATTACAAATTAAGGTATTTCTATCTCGGTTATGTTACAATAATAAAAAATCCAAAAATAATTAAAAAAAAAGAAGTCGAACTGAACTACAATAATTATATGCAATTGAATAGGAGAAAATAATTTAGATTGGGAATCATAAATAGTAGGTTGAAGTATGAAAAGTCAAGAGAAGATAGATCATAATAGTCAATTTTTTTCCATTAGTGAAGGTACTTTCAGAGAGATAAGTGACAATATTCAAATTGGGATTTCAATCGTTGAAAATGGATATTATATCTTTATGAATAAAAAAATGAGAGAGATTTATGGTATAATTAATGAGAAAGAAAATAGAGATTTTTCTATTCTAGATTATGTTGTTCCAGAAGATGCAGACAGAGTTTACAAAATAATTAATTCGTCACTTAAAAACGGTCAAATACCGAGAGACCTTCAGTTTTGGATCATTAGGAGAGATGGAGAGAGAAGATACTTAAAAAGCAAATATACTATTTTTAAGGGAAGAAAAAAAACTAATACTCATTTAGTACTAACAATGGATTACACTGAACAAAAAACAACAATAACTGCTTTGGAAGCAAGTGAAAAGAAACTCAGAGAATTGTTTAATTCTGCAAATGATGCAATTTTTCTTTCAAGAATAAGGGGAGATAAATTTCTTACTGATTTCATTGAAGTGAATGATTTAGCATGTAAAATGCTTGGATATACAGAAGAGGAACTACTTGAATTGAGTTCGTTAGATATTACTGATCCTGAAGTAAAAACTACAAATAAAGAAATAATTCAGCAAATAGTAACAAAGGAACAAGGTGCTTTTGAAACAGCACTAATTAGCAAAACAGGGAAGAAAATACCAGTTGAAATCAGTTCTCATTTCTTCAATCTAGAAGGTGAAAAAGTCATTCTAACTATTGCTAGAGATATAACTGAACGTCATAAAGCTGAAACAGAGATTAGAAATCTTAATGAATCATTCAAGATTATTAATAGCATTTTGCGTCATGATCTAAATAATAACCTTTCTGTTATAATGGGAGCTATTACCGCATATGAGGACGTAAAAGAACAGGCATTGCTGGAAATGACAGTGAAAGCAGCTCAGAAGAGTTTCGATCTTATTCAGAAGATGGAAGAATTAGAGAGAGCACTTGTTAATAATGAAGGTCTAACAATAGTGGATTCGGAAGAATTATTTAATAAAGTTATTTCAAGCTATTCACTCTTGAATGTTACTTTTGAGATTGAAGGTCGATGTAACCTATGTGCTGATGCAGCTTTTAGTTCAGTAATTGATAATATAATAAGTAATGCTATAAAACACGGTCAAGCTGATAAAATCATAATTTCAGCAGAATATAAAGATAGTTTTTGTAATATACATATAGCTGATAATGGTTCTGGAATACTAGACGAACATAAGAATCACGTATTTGAACGTAGTTTCAAACATGGTCAAACAGCTGGATCAGGTCTTGGGTTATACATTGTTAAGAAAACCATAGAGAGATATGGAGGAGAAATTACTCTTGAGGATAATTTTCCTAAGGGCACAATTTTCCATATTAAGTTGAAATATAGAGTAGTATAAGTCTTAAAATACCTAAGTTTTTCCCTATTTTTCCATGTTTTTTCACATCACTTTCAATATAGTGTTATTACTAAATTAGGTATTATCAATTGAGAAAAATATTTAGAAAGAGACGGAGAAATTGAATTGAATTCGAAAAGCAATACTGTCAAAAAAGGAAGGAAAACACATAATAGCTCTACTATACGCTACTCAGACCTAGATACAGAAAAATCTAATAAAAAAACAGTTAAGCAATTAAGTGATTTTTTAAAATCTAAACTTAAGCTACCAAGATTTAAAAATAAAAATACAAACAGAGATGTTTTAGTTGTTGCTAGAAACTTTCAAACCAGATATCTTTTTGAGATAATTTTAAGAAAACAAGGTTTTTCAGTTACAACTATATCAAACGTGGATGAAATATTAGATATAATCAATGGTAATTATATAGCAATTCTTTTTGATGAAACAAACTACAATACAGAAGATTTAGATATTGTTGAATTAATAAAAATATCCAATCCTGAAGTTAAATTACTTACTATTTCAATGAATCTGAGATCTAATCGTCTTTCAGATGTTTCCACATCTCATAAGATGTCTTCAAATTACAAAATAAGAGTTGTAAATGGATCATCATCTAAAGTATCAAAATCAGTTACAGTTAAGGAAATTATAATTAACGAGAGTGTATAGATGGAAGCTAGAAAACAACCAGTTAATCTAGTGATACTAGGTTTAGAGAATGCTGGAAAAACCACTCTATTAAGAAATATCTCAGGGAAAGAATTTACAGAAACTTTGACAACCATTGGTATGAATATTGAGTTGATAAAACACAAAGGATTGAATTTCCAAGCAATAGATGTTGGAGGACAACTTCATTTTCGTGAAACATTATGGCAATATTACGCCACTTTAGCAAAAGGTGTGATTTTTGTTTTTGACATATTTGATAGGAGCAAATTCTTAGAAGCAAAACAATGGTTTGAATATATCTCCTATAGACTCTCCAATAAAGCAGTTTTAATATTTCTAGCTAACAAAATAGATCTTAAAGATGAAGATGATACTTTTCTAACAACTGAAGAAATCATAAATATGTTTAATCTTGATAATGTTTCCAGATATCCAGAAAGATCCTTTAGAATTTGGGAAACATCGGCTAAAACGGGTGAAAATGTAGACAATGCAATTTCATGGATGTTTAATAAAATGGTGGATTTTATCAAAGAGGAGGCAAGTATATCTTTTGTTTTGATTTTAAATCAGAAAAACGAGATTGTATATAAGACATCAGTTTCAACAAGAACTGATGAGTATGAGTCAATCATAAAGAAATGCATAATTCAAATGAAAGATCTTGGTACAAATGAAAATATGATTTCAGTACAAGATTATTCTGCTAATATACGATCAGAAGAGGAGTTCAGTGTAGTTGTAGGAGCCAAAAGTCACATTTCTAAGGATGATTTATCTATTGCAACATTATCTATAATTCAGCTAATAAAAGAGGAATTTTACCCTCCTGAAAATTACATAGAACAATTAGAAGAAGTAGTGAATATCGCTCTTCTTCAGCATTTAAATAATAAATAGCGAGTTGATTAAAATTAAGAGAACTACCATAGCAATTACTGGATTACCCAAAGCAGGAAAAACATGTTTCACACAGAGACTCATAACAGGAAATCACATTGAATCCCAGCCTACTTTTGGTGTGGATGTAGAATTTGCATCATATAGGGATCTGCCTTTACAAATATGGGATATGGGGGGACATATGGCATTTAGAACACATATTTGGGAAAATTATATCAAAATGTCTTCTGGCTTAATTTATATCTTTGATGCTTCAGATTTATCCCAGATTGAAGAAAGCGCTGAATGGTTCTGGAAATGCTTCTCCTGGATAGAAGATAAACAAGCTCCCATATTGTTTCTAGCTAATAAATGGGACCTAGTAGAAGATCAAGATGCTGTAATGGATGTTATAGTTTCTGGTTTCAGATTAAATGAACTTGCTCTGAAATCTATACATTCTCCTTTCAGATTCTTCTTTGTATCTGTAAAAACTGGGGCTTACATATCAGATGCTATGAATTGGTTAATTGTAAAACAATTTATTGAAAAGAGGAAGTTCCAGAATAAAATACTCTCTTTAGATATTTTTGTAAAAATCAATGGTAATATTGCACACATTCATGACAATTCACGGGAAAGAAATGAAGTTATTAACACGATTAATATCTATAAAACGAAGTTTGAAGAATCTGAGAGTAACGCATTAAATTTACTCGAAGAGATCAGTTATGAGGGTCATAAAGTGCTTTATATTTCGCATTCCCAATTATCACTTTTAGTGATTTCTAAAGATGATTTTATTGATAGATCTGGATTTTCAAATCTTTTAGATAAAATCAAAACAGATAAATCTTTTGAGGATATTAACGAATTCTATACTTTGTACGAAAATATAAAGGACTCTGTGTCAGCTAATTTCCACCTGGATATAACTTCCACACTTAGTTGTGATTTGCTCATAACTAACTGAACAAACTTTATTGAAAATGAATGGAGATTAAAGAGGAAGAAATGAATCTTCTTCCTTAATTTCTTTGATGAATTCTACCACTAGTTTAATGATATTCTTTACATCTTCTAAATGGATAAGTTCTGAGGCTGTATGCATGTATCTATTAGGTATACCAACCAGTCCTGTTGCAGCACCAGCAAGTTGAATCGCATTTGCATCAGTTCCGGTTCCTTTATTAGCAGCATGTTTCTGACTTGGTATTTCATGTTTTTCAGCTGTCGCAAAGAGGCGTTTAACTACGATTGGATTGAGATTTGGACCGATTGAGATAATTGGACCTCCACCCATTTTTGTGTCTCCTATCGCTTTCTTCTCCATATCGGGTGCATCTGCAGCAAACCCTACATCAAAAGCTATTCCAACATCAGGTTTTATATTTCTAGCTGCAACAGTTGCTCCTCTCAAACCTATCTCTTCTTGAACTGTTGAAACTCCATAAACTCCTGCATAGAAGTTCTTGTCTTTTGCCAATTCTTTCATAATTTCAGCTACAATAAAAGCACCTATCGCATCATCAAACCCAGCAGCAACTGCTAGACCATTATCACCTAGACGTGCGTATCCATAATCAAATACAGCAAAATCTCCAACATCAACTTTAGTCAAAGCTTCTTCCTTATCTTTGCATCCTATATCAATAAAGAGTTTTTCCATTTCTGGAGCTTTCTTACGTTCTTCAGGTTTCATTAGATGAATTGCTTTCTTTCCTATTACACCCAGAAATGCACCTTTTTCACTGTAAACCTTTACACGTTTCCCAGGTAGTGTTGTAGTATCAAAACCACCCAAAGGAAGGAACCAGAGATAACCATTGTCATCAATATAAGAAATCTGAAAACCAATTTGATCAATATGTCCCGCAAGCATAATCTTGAAAGAACTATTAGGATTAATAATTGCACAAAGATTACCTAAATTATCAACTGTTATTTTATCAACGTCATTTTCGAGATATGATTTCATCTCTACTTGAGCAGGAAATTCATAACCTGTTGCTCTTGGTACTGAAACTAGTTTTGCTAAAAATTCTTCGTTTATTTCATAACTCAATTAGGTCACCGCCTAATAATTTCTTCTTTACAAATTTATTTTTAAAGTATTTGCTTTCAGCATTAAAAAAGGCTAACCATAAAAAAAGTTAAGAAGAGAAGCCCTACTTTTTGATTGTATGACAGTAGAAGAAGAGAAGAAAGAAGAAAATAAAAATCAAGGATCTATCAACAAATTAAGAAAACTTCGAACCGTTCTTCTTTTTGGTACCTTAATTGTTGTCTGGACTGTTTCAGCTGTTTTTAGTATGATAAATTTGAATAAAGGTTTAGGAATTTTAGAAACTCCTTGGATATTATTAGGTATCTTCCTAACTATTGCTGTTATCTTGATTGTCATTATTCCTCTTTTCAATAGTCTAAGAAAGGATGTCAAAGAGGTTCTAGCAGAAAAAGAGAAACAGAAGTTAGAAGAAAAACAAGAAACAGAGAGATAATCTGCTTATTCACTTCTGATTTTCTAAAGATAGTTCTCTTTCTTCAAATTGCACATGGAAAAAGGATACTTTTTGACCACAATTTATATCATCCAAAACCCATCGCAAATTATTGAACAAAACATCATCTTGCTGAAGAACACATTCAGGATAATTATAAATAAACCACACTTTACTTTTTGTTTCTTCATTAGAAAGTCTGTCACTTGGTTTATCATCTCTGTGCCCCATTAGAGAAGGAGAACCAAAAAGTATGGGAAAAGAAGCACATCTTGTTGATAGTCTAAATGTGTGATTAGTACATCCGTGTTCTCTGTTGAGATATTCACAATCGAAACAGCATTTACCACAGTCACCACATCGGCTATATGATAAAAGAATCCTTGACATTTTTAAACTCATCAATTTGCTTTTTTAGCTTTGAAAGCTTCATATTGTTCTTTCATGTCTTCAACTTCGTGAGACAAAATTTCTCCATACTGCTCCAAGACTTTTAGAACATCATCTGGTACATCTGCATGCCAATGTACTTTCAGCATACCTCTCATACCTGTTATTGCTAGACTATCACCTATACAATCTTTTACAATATGATCTTTCACTTTTGCTGAAAACTCTTTTCGACTTTCTTTTGTTATTTCAGAATTCTTTATTACTGTAACAATATCATATCTAAAATTTACAGCTTCATCAGTTGGAACATTTACCATAATATCACTTCAACTTCTTAGTAAGTGCTTTTAAGGTAATATATTAACATTATCTATTCACATAATTAGCCTATTACTTATTTTTACTTATTACACTTTAGTATATGTTATAAGAGATTTAAAGCAGGATTTGAGGGAATCAGTCAAATGCGAAATATTTAATAGCAAGGGCTTAAATTAAGTTTAACTTAAGAATTAGGGGTTAAAATGAAGAAAATTTACATTATCGAGGATGAAAAAGATATCAGTAATCTTTACAAAATGCTATTTGAAAGAGAAGGTATCGAAATTGAAGGTATAGCTTCCAGTGGTTCAGTTGCTATCGATAAAATCGAAGAGTTGAAAGAAAAAATAGAAGATATAGTTTTCCTCATCGACAATAGAATCCCAGAAAAATCTGGTCTTGAAGTTGCAAAAAGAATCATTGAAATATCTCCTATTCTGAAAAATCAAATAATCATTGCAACAGCTGATGATACAATAACAAAGGATGAAGTAAAAGATTTAGGTATCCCTTATTTCTTAAGAAAACCTTTTAGCTTAGATGAACTTCTCTCTACGATTGACAAAATAGAGAAAAATGGAGAATAGAAAAACTCATTCTCCCATCATCAGATGAAACTTGCTGAAGAATTATCTGCCTTTTTAATTTGATCTGGTATAGCTATTGAACCGAATCGAGATTCATATGCTTTTAATTGATCATTTAGAACTTTAGAAAGTATTTTTAG
>JAUWPI010000129.1 GCA_030611665.1 Candidatus Heimdallarchaeota archaeon
CTATAAGTGCTATAACTCCCGCAAAACTAGCAAACGCATACATGTCGCGGACAAATGAGGATTTTTTACCTCGTGGAGCTCTTTTCATCAATTCTGGATCATAAGGATCAAAGGATAAAGACAGTGCTGGAAGCGCATCAGTTACCAAATTAAGGAAAAGAATTTGTAAGGGAAGAAGGGGTAAAATACCAAAAACAGATGAAATTATTAATACAGTGAGAATCTCGTCAAAATTACAAGATAACATATAACGAATGAATTTCTTCATATTTGCAAAAATATTTCTGCCTTCTTCAACAGCTGAAACAATAGTTACAAAATTATCATCAGTAATTACCATTGAAGCCACCTCTTTAGAGACATCTGTACCTGTGATTCCCATCGCTACACCGATATCTGCTTTCTTTAAAGCAGGTGCATCATTAACTCCGTCACCAGTTACAGCAACAACATGACCTTTGCTTTGGAGGACCTCTACAACACGGAATTTGTCTTTTGGACTCATCCTGCTATATACTTTAAATTCTTCAACCTTTGTTAGAAGTTCTTCATCAGTTAATATAGAGAAATCTTCTCCATTTACAACTAATCCATCTGTTTTTGTTGCAATAATACCAATCTCTCTTGCGACTGCAATAGCTGTTGCTTCTTGATCTCCAGTAATCATTACTGTTGTTATTCCTGCCTCTTTGCATTCCTTTATTGCCTGTTTAACCTCCATTCTTGGAGGGTCAATCATACCTACAAGGCCAAGAAAAATCATATTATCTTCGATTTTGTCTTCATTTTTCTTGTCATAGTTATCATTCACTACTTTATATGCTAAAGCGAGGACTCTTAATGCTTTCTTTGACATTTCTAAGTTTGCTTTTTCAATCTTATTTTGAATTTCTTTATTAATTATTAATTCACTATTATTACTTTTTATTAAATTACATCGAGTTAAAACTACTGGAGGACTTCCTTTCATGAAAGCTATTTTTGTTCCTCTATCAACATGAATAGTTGTCATTCTTTTTCTATCTGAATCAAAGAATATTTCATGTTCTCTTTTCAGTAAAGATTTCTTTGTGAACCCAGCTTTTTCCGCAACAACAACTAAAGCTGCCTCTGTTGGGTCCCCTTTGATTGTTATTTTACCATTCTCTCTCAATAGTCCAGCGTTATTACAATGATATGCCGTTTCAAGCAACTTCTGTATAGTAGGATTCTCCATTGGTTTTATTTTTTGATTATTTTGCCTAAAATCCCCTTTTACAATATATCCTGACCCTTCGATTAATGTACTCCCTTCCATCGTCCATATTTCTTTTACTGTCATTTCATTACGTGTTAGAGTTCCTGTTTTATCACTACAGATATAATCTACAGATCCTAAAGTTTCTACAGCTGGTAACCTTGAGACAATTGTTTTCCTTTTAGCCATTCTTGAAACACCAATTGCCAAAGTTATTACAATTGCTGCCGGTAATCCTTCTGGTACTGCTGAAATTGCAAGCGCAATAGCTGTCTCAAATCCATCGATAAGTGAAGCTAGCAAAGTTATTGTTCCTGCTTGAATATCTCCAATGTGTACTACTACTTCTACAATCATAACTATCGCACAGACTGCTAAAATAATAATTCCAAGAACTTTACCAAATTTGCCCATTGCCTTCTGTAAAGGTGTTTGTTCTTGTTTTACTTGTGTCAATTCTGCAATTTTTCCCATTTCTGTTTGTAATCCTGTAGCAACAACAACTGCTTTTCCTCTTCCGTAAACACATGTACAACCACTATAAATCATGTTTTTCCTTGCATGAATTCGAGATTCTTCAGGAACCAATTTCAATGATTTTGTTACTGGATTAGATTCTCCTGTTAAGGCAGCTTCATCCACTTTGAAACTATTGGCTTCAATCAATCTGGAGTCAGCTGGTATTTTGTCTCCTACTTCTAAGATAATTATGTCTCCTGGAATCAAATCACTTGAGTGAATTATTACTTCTTCTCCGTTCCGTACGACTAATACATTCAGTTCAAAGTATTCTTTTAATTTCTTGAGAGCTTGATCTGATTTGTAATGTTGAATAAAACCTATAGTTGCATTTATTATAACAATTGTGAAAATAGCTATCGCATCGTAGATTTCTTCGCCTAAATGATCTGGAGTTGAATTAGCTATACCTAGTCCTAAACTAATAAGACCCGCAGCTATTAACAGTAAAACAAGAAAATCAGTAAATTGTTCATAAAGCATCTTAAGAATTTTGAACCTTTGAACAATGGAAATCTTATTTGGACCATATACTTCTAGTCTTTGCATGACTTCATTTTCTGATAAACCTTTGTCATCTGATTCTAGTTTCTTATATACGTCTTTAATTTTCATGTTGTGCCAAGAAGTTACATCAATAGATGTATTTTCTTTGATTGTTTTTGATTGGTTTTTATTCAAATATTCACCTTCAAATTATCTACAAAATTAATCCCTTTTAACCAAATCCTTGTTAGAATTAACCAAATCCTTGTTAGAATTTTGTTCAGATTGAAGCCCTGTTTTTTTTGCTGAATTGGTTTTTTGACTACTTGCTTGATTGGAAATACTACTCAAAAATCCAGCACTAAATCTTTTACCTGTTTCTGTAACCTTAGACTTCTCTTCTTGGATTGGTGTAATGGGAAGATAAAGTGTTAAACCTGGTTTTTCTGTATGTAATTCTTTTGTTACTTTTTGGTTTGTTTCTTTTGCTTTATGAACTGACCACTTAACTAACAGAGGTCCTACAATCTCAAGAACTACTACAGTTCCAGTAATTATTGTTAAAATCATACTAGCTTCAGACTCAAATATAGTTCCTAAGAATTCAGTTTCAATACTTGCGGCAAGTCCTAAAGCTACTCCCGCCTGACTTATCAAACTAGGTCCCAGATATTTTTGAATTACTTTTGGAGATTTCACTGCTTTTGCTGTTAACCCTACTCCACCGATTTTTCCTAATGATCTACTAACTAAATAAACAAGACCTATGATACCAATTGTTATGATATTGGGTATTTGGATTTTTAACCCTACACATATAAAGAAGAGCGCAATAATTGGTGTTCCAACTTTGTATATTTTGTGAAAAGAATCTTCCATATCTTTTTTAATAAATGATGATAAAACAGTTCCAAAAGCCATACATGATAGAATTACTGAGAAGTGTAAATACATTGAAAGACCGACAAGAAGTACTAGTAGAACCAGTACCAGTTCTAACAAACTTTCTTTGTCAGTTATCTTATTAGCTAACCAGACTACGCATAAACCAAAAGTTACTCCTAACATTATAGCTACAAATATTTCAGTAAAAAATACTGTTAATATCTCCAGAAAATCAAACCCATTGCCACTAATGCTGCTCATAGTTATTCCTTTTGATACCTGAACAAAAATTACAGCTGCTATATCATCAAGTGCAAGAATTACTAGTATTGCTGTTGTTAGTACACCTGCTGCTTTATATTCCCATAATACTTCTGTTGTGGCTGCAGGTGCAGTTGCACTTGCAAGCGCTCCCAAAATGAGAGATGTATAAAAACTCATGCCTGTCAGAAAATATACTGCTGTTGTTACTATTACGAATGTTCCTACTGTATCTGCTATAAGAATGAAGAACATTTTCCTATCAATTTTTTTCAAAGTTTGCCAAGATAATTCCCCACCAATATTAAACCCAATCAACCCTAGTGTAACTGTTATTATATGTGGAGTGACAACATTTACCATATCAGTTTGCATAAATGGAAAAATTGATCTATTAACTAATCCTATTAAATACCCTATAATTATGAACCCTAAAACTTTAGGTATGTGAAGCTTTTTTAATACTCTCGTACCTAGTAAACCTACTACTAAAATTAACCCAATCTCCGATAATATGACCCCTATTTCACTCATATATTTGTATAGCCTTTTGTTTTATTTATTAACCTATAGATTATAACATATACCGTTGGTTAGTTCATATAGTGATTATCTTATACTTATCGACATAATCTGATTAAAACAATAATAGTCTTATAAGTATGATGTGTGTCATATTCTTTTTATGATTTGCTAATACTTCTGCTTTTTGGTTAAACATTTAAAAGAATAATGTAGAATCTAAAACCAATATGTTGTATGTCAGAGCATATTTACATCGTAGTTAAAATAATTTAAAAGAAAAACGTTGTTAATCTCACGTATCATAGTAATAAATTAGTGCTTTTTTAGGTTAAATTTAAAAATCGTCTCTTTTTTCTACATTCATGAGTTCTGAATTTGAAACCATAGCAACCACGCTATACATTCAAGTAGGGGAAAATAGTGAAGACAAGATACGTGTTCTTTACTATGAACCTGAAGGGAAAATCAATGATACCGTTGTTTTAATCCCAGGATTTGGATCCTTACCGTCGGCTTGGGATGTCTTTCTAAATGAAATGAAAGAAAAATATCGTATATATGTTATAGAAACAAGAGAGAAGCATACTGCAGAATTAAGAAAAAAACCTGAATTAAATGAAGAAAGATTTGCAAAAGATATAGCAGAAGCTATTGATCATCTAGTGCTTGAAGACTATCTTCTAGTAACCTCAAGTATGAGTGGAGCTTTTGTATTAGTTGCACTAAGCATGCATCTCATAAAACCTAGAAGAACCTATTTAGTAGGACCTGTCAGAAGAGTAGAGATCCCTAATTTTGCCTGGCCATTTGCATACATAGCTATTGGTCCAGTTTGGTATTTGATACTAAAACCTCTGATAAAACTTTGGTTAAAATATGTTTATCTTGATCGGACTCAAAAGGAACAAGCTAAAAAATATTTTGGCTATTTTGATAGTTACAATGTTCCTCGAGCCAGAAAAAGCATACTTACTATGAAGAAATTCAGACTAACTGATGAAGACTTAAGCAAAGTAGAAGCAAAATGTATCTTGATAGGAGCTGAAAAGGATAAAGCTCATGCTGCTGATATTACAATAGGTGTCGGGAAAGCAATTAAAGACTCCGAATATTATGATTTGGAAACAAATATTGCTACACATAGTACACCTTTTGTTGAACTAATTGACAAATTAGAGAGTAAAACAAAGAAGTAAAATGGATGTTTTAAATAGTATCCTTGGTAATCTAATGCGACGATTACACAACTATTGTAGATTTTCTTGAAAAACAGCACGATAAAAAGTTTAAATAACACATCTTCAATTAGTTTGATTAGTTTACCTTGTCACACTCAATATATAATCGAGAAAGTGTGGGTACAGGAGGATTAGAGATGCTTGCTCCCTTTACTAAACGGCATAATACGGCTTTTAAAAGTCCCATAGTAGTTAGTCTCATTAAGAAATTAAAAGAGGAAAAGGAAGAAAATGTCAAATCCTTTTCAAAGCACTGTCTTGATTATGCTCTAAACAATGAAGTTGATGACAATCTAAGAGACCTTTCAGTTGATATTGCAATTTGTAATAGGGATTTCAAATCAGTTCTAACTTTAACTGAATCTTACTCAAGGACTGAATATTATATTTATCGAGCCTATGCATTCTCCAGATTAGATGAAATTAATA
Organism: Candidatus Heimdallarchaeota archaeon; assembly: GCA_030611665.1. Lineage (GTDB taxonomy): Archaea > Asgardarchaeota > Heimdallarchaeia > Heimdallarchaeales > Heimdallarchaeaceae > UBA460. Next base: position 5,581 of record JAUWPI010000129.1, read on the forward strand.
AGATTATTAGTTTGAAATTACGATTTCAACAAAAATACACAGAAGCTCTGGATAGTCCACGTAATGCTTTTATTATTACAAGCATGGAATTTCTACTCCTCTATGGGGAACAGAATTATGCAATGGCTATAACTACAATCGAGGAATTAGAAGAACTAATAGCTAAATATCCTGAGGAGCTAGAGGGGAAGTTATTCACTTCTTTGATTTTAACTCTTGCTTGTCAAACCTTCTTACGTGTTCATAATTTTGATAAAGTAGATGAAGTAGCGAGAAAAATCTTGAGTTATGCAGTAGAGCAGAATGACCCTTATTTCCAATCAGTTGCGTTAAACTTGATAACAACAGTATTAATTCACAATGGAGAGTTTCGGAAAGCTCAACGTATGTCAGCTGCTGCAATTCTCCCGACTGAAGAAACAGGTTTAGATGCAGATAGAGCAAGTTTACTAAATAATTCCGCAAATCTTGAACTAGCGAGAGGAGATTACAAGAAAACTGTGAAACTCTTGCAACAGATTTATGTTTTAATAGCTGATAATCCACATGCTCAAGCTATAAGTGCAGTTAATATTGCAGAGCTTCACATATTATTGAATAATATTGAAGATGCTGAAAAGATGCTTGAAGAAGCAATCAATCTTGAAACTTTTCATAAATTTAATCTGATTGAACCTTACCTATTATCTGCTTGGATCTGTATCAAAAAGCAGAACTACAAGGATGCACAGGAACACTTGGATATCAGTAAAAAGATATTTGAAGAAACAGGAGAGCTAAGAAAGAAACCAAATATTCTTTATTTTCAAGGGAGATTAGATTCAGAGAATGGGAAAATAGAAGAAGCAGTAAAATCCTATGAGTTAGCAAACAAAGCTGCTGAAGAACTACAGAATATCGAATTTATGATCAAAGCTCAATTCCAGTTAGCCAAGCTAAATCTAGAAAGGTTTAACGAAACCAAAGAATTGTCATATTACTCCTCAGTTCTAAATTATATTAACAATCTAACATTTTTATCAGAAGAACAATTTATACCCAAATTAATGTGTGATTTGCATATTTTGAAAGGACGACTTCTTGCTCAAGTAGGTAAGAGAACTAAAGCTGTAGAAGACATCCTAATAGCTTTAGAAATTGCAGAACGATTCAAGTATCGATCTCTTCAACAAGAAATAAAAGAACTACTCCGTAAAATTGAGAGTGAAAAATCTGATGAGGAGCAAGACATCAAAACATTAGTGGATAAAGGGATTTTTGAAACTGAAAAGATCACAGAAATTCTGCAGAAGTATGAAGGGTTTAAGTTTGTTAAATCTCCCAAAAAAGTTGACTCTAAACTACAATGTGTAGCTTTAGTGGAGAAAGAAACTGGAGTAATAAAATATCGATATGCTACTAAACATGAACAGAATAATGTTGCATCAATTGTACCATCTTTAGTTGCAGCAATAAACATGTTCTCTTCACTGGTGTTTGACGAGGATATCGTATTTGAAGAATTAAAAGAAGAGGACAAAGAACTCCTAATCAAACATATAGACCCCTACTTACTCATTATAATCACTGATCGAATAACATACAATCTAAAAATTCAATTCGAACGATACGCAGAAGAGATAAAGAAAATTTTACCAAGTTTAGAACCAATAGGCACTGAAACAGTTCAGCATGAAGAACTTGATTCCATCACTAACATATATTTTCTTGAGAAAACAAGGTTCAAGAGTGAACAAGAAGATAAGAAGAAAAAGAAGAAGATTACAATAGTGGAAAAGAAACCAGAAACTGTAGAAACATTAACTCAAGAGGAAAAAGAAGAAAAATCTGAAGAGATTCCATCGTCACAGACAGAAATAATCAAAGAATTAAAAGAAGAAGAAAAACAAGGAATTGAAATTTCTGAAAAGAAAGAAGATGTTCCTGAAGAGATAGAATCATCAGAAAAGCCAGAACAAGATGATATGATGGAAGAATTAGATAAGGCTGTTGAAAAAGTAGAAGAAGAGTTTAAAGATAAAATTGATAAACTCAAAGCGGAAGAAATTACTAAATCAAAGATAGATGAAACTAAACAAGAAGAAAAATAATTGGCTTCAAATTATTAGTTTCAATATTATTCTTTTAAAACATGAAAAATATGCGTTATTTCTCTCAATTTTATATAGCATTTTGCGGATAATAAGTAAAATAAGAAATTACAATTGAAATTGGTTTTACATTAACATCTAACAAAACCAAAGGAGAAAATAAGCATGTGGGATCTCTGGATAATAGAATATGACCATTATATTGATCCCAAAACAGGTAAAAAAAAGTCTAAAGAGGTTGAAAAATATGCTGTCGGGGATGTTAAATCTTTGAGCAATTTTCTGCTGAATATAAAGAAAGATATTAATCGGAATCCTGAATTCTTCTGTCATGCATGTGGTTTTTGGACAAGTTATTCACTTGTATTAAAGGATGGAGAGAACAACTTAGTTTGCATTAGAAACCTCTATGAGCTATTCATGGAAAATGATGAGACGAGCTGGAATTTTGATTCTTTGACATCTAAGCAGCTTCAAGAAATACTAACAGGTGGAACTGTATAAGAATCCCAAAATTTTAGGTAAATAGGTAAAACATAAATATGTATCAAAAAAACAATAGCTAAAAACCATCGAGGAATAAAATATGAGTGGAAAATGGATATGCACTTTGTGCGGATATATATATGATCCGAAAATCGGAGACCCCGAAGAAGGCGTCGAGCCTGGAACTAAGTGGGAAGATGTTCCCGAAGATTGGGTTTGCCCTGAATGTGGTGCAACTAAGGACGATTTTGAACCTTATGAATAGTGAGAAATATTAACTTTCTCATTATTTTATTACTACTTTTTTATTTTTTCTTTTGAGTTTAACTGCATACCATTATGATTTGATTTTCTGTAACTCTGTAGTTACAAAATCTTTCTTAGAGAGTCATAGCTTGAGAGCTCACTCCGAGGGGGTAAATCACGTACCCTCCTAACCCCGCCCACATCTTCTTGAAAAATGCTTACGGTTCGCTTTTGGTCGTTTATTGGATGTAACCACGAGGATCACCACAGACATGGTGCTTAGCTACAATCCTTCAAAGTATAC
>JAUWPI010000031.1 GCA_030611665.1 Candidatus Heimdallarchaeota archaeon
CTTTTTTACACAGATTCTATGTCCTTACTGTGGTTCTTCTTTATAATAATAATTAGAGGAATTGGTGATGTCTTTCACTTCACTACTCTCAATGCATTGATGCCAACTATGGTTCCCCAAAAACATCTAAGTAGGATGAATGGGATCAACTATTTAGCTAATGGTGCAATAAGTGTAATAGGACCTGCTGTAGCTGGTGGGCTTCTTGCAGTATGGAGAGAAGCTGATTTGCTTTGGGCAGATATCGTAACCTTCGTCATTGCTTTAGTTCCTTTGTTGTTTATTTCAATTCCAAAAGTTGCAACTACGTTGAAGAAAGGTGCTAAATTCTCCTTTTTCACAGATATCAAAGATGGAATAAAAACAATAATCAATATTAAGGGAATGATACCTTTATTGGTAATGTTTATGGCGATTAATTTCTTCTTTACTCCCATAAGTACTTTATTACCGCTTTTTGTAACTAAAACGCATGCCGGTTTGAAATCAGACTATGCTATCGTAATTGCTTTCCTTCAAGCTGGTACACTAGTCGGTGGACTTGTGATGACATTCTTCAAGGGTTTTAAGAAGAAAGGGCTAAGTAGCTATTTCGCGATAGTGTGGACATTTAGTATTATGTCTACTTTAATTCTTGTTCCTACAGATATAGACAATCGCTTCTGGATAATAGGTGGTATACTTTTCATAAGCGTTGTAGTGTTACCTCTTGTAAATGTTTCACTAATAACCGCATTTCAGATGATAGTTCCAAAAGAAAATCTTGGAAGAACAATGGGTGTGCTTGGAAATATATCCTCTTCTTTAACACCAATAGCTATGTTACTATCTGGAGTCATTGGGGAATATGTTCCAATTGGGTGGGTGTTTCTAGGAACAGCAGCTTTAGGATTGATAGCCAGCACTGCAATTTGGTTTTTATCAAAAGCTCCACTAATTGACCAAGCAATCTCTGAAATACTTGAGAAACAAGAACAAATAAAATCTGAGCAACCAGCTAAATAGTAATTCATCATTTCTAATCTTTATTCTTTTTCATTTCATTACAATATATTTCTTCATTTTGTGAAATGGTAAGAATTAAATGGCATTCAGATAGTTTAAATTATGCATCGAGTATTTATGATTTTGAGTTCAGCTGATACAGTTGTTCATGATGAGTTAAGTTTCAAATATGCTTATAACGCATTGAAACAAGGCTGGATGGATCAAGTAAGAGTCATCCTTTGGGGTCCAACAGAAAAGATTGCTGCAGAAGACGAGGATTTCATAGAACAAGTTAAGCTGCTAATAGATTCTGGAGTTGAGGTTTATGCGTGCAAATCTTGTAGTGATAACTTTGGAACCAGCGAAAAATTAGCAGAAATAGGTATTGATGTAAGATATACTGGTACTTTCGTTACAGAGATGTTAAAAGAAGGATGGTATCAACTTACCTTCTAGATAAATTAACAAGCAAAACCTTGAAAAATTACTCATTCAATAAGGTGGATGTGTTACTAATAACAGTCTTAAATTACTAAAAATCAATATATAGAGATAGTTCTTCTTTTGTTATGGCTCCAATTCTTAGAATTTGAGGTTTGTGCGATGCAAATGTGATGATAGTTGACTCAATTCCCAGAACTTTTTCCTGACTATCAACTATTATTTGTATACTATCTTGAAAATTAGTATATACGTCGACAGCTGTTAGTGGACTTGGTTTATCGGATATATTTGCACTTGTAGTAGCAAGAGGTTTTTCAAATTTCCTTATAATTTCCAAGGCTATTCTATTATTTGGCATACGAACTCCAATTGTATTTAAACTACTGGTAGCTTTATCACTGACATCTGTTTTTTTCTTAAGAATTATTGTTAAAGGTCCAGGCCAGAATTTCTCAATTATTGATCTTGCATCATTTGGTATTGATTCAACAATCATCTTCAGCTGGTCCTCGGAAGAAATAAGCGCATTGATGGGTTTATTTGCAGGTCGTTTCTTTAATCTATAAATCCTGTTTATTGCTTCTTCACTGAAGATATCTCCTCCAACGCCATAAACGGTGTCAGTTGGGAAAGCTATGATCTCACCTTTGTTCAGTAAAGATACTGCTTTTTCGATAATTTCTTCATTAATCGAATTAGGATTTATCTTCACGATGTTTGATCTCATATCATTACTCAATCCTATAAAACTAGTTTTAGTTTATCATATTACAAATTTTGGGTTAGAGAAAGTTTTTTTTGATAATAACTCTATTATCATTTAAGATGAATGAATCAAATAATAAAACAATACTTATTACAGCTCCAGGTGGAGGAGTAGGAAAGTCAATTACTCGATATTTAATTGATGATGGATATAGAGTCATTGGTTTAGGAGGTAAAGGAAGCCAAAATTATGTAAAAAACTTCAAGATTCAGGAATCGACATTCTTTTCATTAACTGTGATTATTTTTCTGAAGATTCAATATCTGAAGCATTTAATGAAGCTAAATCTCTAACAAAGGAAATCAACGGATTCATTAACCTTACAGGTGGTAGTCTCTTTTCAAAGAATATTGCGGAACTCACGTTTTCTGAATATCGAAAAGTTATCTCTCTGAATTTAGATTCAGCTTTTCTTTTAGGAAAAAACGTTTTTGAGTGGATGAAAGAAACAGGTGGGGGGAACATTATTTTCTTTGGATCAACAACTGGTTCAAGACCAAGTTCAAAGAAGTTACCCTATGGTGTAGCTAAAGCAGGTGTACATGCTATGACATGGTTTTTTGCAGAAGAAGGATCAGAATATAATATAATAACAAATACAATAGCTCCAGGATATGTATTAACTGATAGACATGTTGAAGATATTCAAAAGAAGGCTGATAAAACTCAACAAAGCTACGAAAGTCTTCTTGAAAAAATTAATTCTAAGAACCCACTTAAACAGTCTTTAAAACCTGAGAATATCTATCAACTCGTAAAGATTCTTTTAACTACAAAACATATTCAAGGACAGATAATTAGAATAGATTCAGGACAGATAATTGGTTAAATTATTCTATCGATCCTTCAGGTGGTTCTTCTCCACAAACTGGACATGAAATGCCATATCTGAAGAAAGTATCGTGGTCACTTTCACATTTGGATAATTTCTCTTTTATGAAATCGGGGTCTTCACTAAATTCAATTCTTTCCTCTAATTCGTCCCTGTTCAACCATTCTCCTTCCATCATTTCAGAAGTGTATGGAACAAATATAAGGTAAGAAAATAGAAAAGGTTTACCATCATTTTCTTCATTTTCATAGTTATCTTTATTCTTCTCGAGAATTTCGGTCAAAACCATTAAAATTTTACGCATATCTTCTTTTGTGAAACGGTACATGACTCCTGGGTTTACATTGAATTTAGGTAATGTCAATGGTGATAACCATTTATGATACCAACTTTTATTCTCGTTTGTATCCTCTTCCACTAAAATCCTGTCTCTATGTAATAAAGCTGAATAGTGAGAAAGAATCCCTCGTATTTTAAGTAAATTAAAGAATGTGAACTGCTTGTGTGGAGGAGTAAAGCCTGATGTCTGTATCTTATCATAGATATCTCTGAATTCATCATAGTATCTTTGAGGAATGCTATAGACTTTCCTTGTAACCTTTCTTCCTTTTTCATTAAAACCTATAAGATCTTCAGAGTCTAGAAGATTAAGATTTTTAGATTGCAGAATTTTGAGGTTATGATAGACGGAACTAAGATGCATATTCATGCTAGTTGCTATGTCTCCTGCTGTAATTCCTGTGATTTCTTTTCCGTCGATATCCATGTACCTTCTTTTTAGAAAAACAGCATCCAAAATGATCGCCCAAACATCAATGGCTGTAATGTATCTCCTATCTTGTGCGATTTGGAAAATCCTTTCGACATACCATTTTTTACCATTAACTAGTCGGTTGGGATTTTTAGACATAAAGTATATTACTCCTGTTTTGATTGTAGCAAAGCTTTCATTCTTATGTTTGGATTGCAGTTAATTGAATTTATATTCTCTGATATCTTTATAAGTTTTACATGTATCTGGCTGGATTAGCAAGAAAAATCTTCTGTGACTTTTTCTCAAATTTGATGATTTTTTAATAATTGAAATAAACTATACAGATGAGAAAACTACCCTTCAGTTTTTTTATCATTCTTTGTATATTTGAACATGTAAATTACTGCACCAGTAAATAAGGTACATATAACTAAAAATCCTAATGAACCTAAAATTGCTTGTAGAACTACATCCACTTTAATCAAGTCTATTTGTGTGTGTTACCATTTTAAGTTTTTCCTATTTGTTCCTAGTTTCTTTTACTAAATTTTTGTGAGAAAAGATTAATAGGTGCGCTTTATAGAGGTCATATAGGTGAGAAATTTTGCGTTTCCCATGTGAATATATTGCATCAACAATGCTTCCAAGCTTAAGAATCAGAATTGCTCATGAGCTGAGGAATAAAGGAAAATCTCAGAATGAAATTGCCAAATTATTGGGTGTGAAACAACCAGTCGTTGTATCATATCTTCAAAAAACTATATCTGAAACAGGTGATGAGAAAATCAATCCTCATTTAGATGCACTTTCTGAATCGATTTCAAACATGCTTTTCACACAAGAACCCTTGGATAAAGTAATGAAAACTATTTGCACTAAATGTAAATCCTTACGTGTCGAAGGACCACTCTGTTCTATTCATAAAACAATCCTTCCCCAATTGGAGATTTATCATAAATGCGACATTTGTTCTGGGTATAAAGAACTACCTTCGTTAGAGGAGCGAAGTATCATAATTTCAGAAATTAAAGAGATGTTTACTCAGCTTTCAACACATCCGACTTTCTATAAGTGGGTACCAGAAATTGGATCACAATTAGCTCAATCTGATGAAAAAGCAAAAGATTTAGATGACATTGCTAGTTATCCTGGGAGAATTATTAAAGTAAAAGAAAAAATCGTAACAGTAAGCGCTCCTGAATTCGGATCTTCGAAAACCATGTCTTCACTATTGCTATGGTTAAGAGATAAGCAATCAGATATTCGATGGGTTCTGAGTTTTAAAAACAAATCAGAATTACTCAAAAAGATAGAGCTTCTAAAAATCTCCTATATCTCTACTGATTCAATAGATTCTAAATGGGAACAGACTCTAAACCAATTAGCAAAGAATCCTAAAGTTTTCAATATGAGAATTCTTCTAGATAGTGGAAGTTCAGGATATGAAGCAATGGGTTATGTTTTTGCCAGAACTTCAAAAGAACTGCTTGAACTAGTAAATAAAATCTTCATTTAGAGTTTATAGCCCCCCTATATAGTAATGCTAAGATTTAAATTAAAAAGATACTATTTTGAATTGGCTTTAATGAAAAAAGGTTTATTCATTCTATTGTTTATCGTATTATTCACCAGCTCTGTTTTCAGATCAACTAATGCTATTGAAATTGAAGTAGACGAGTATGAATTAACAATTTACTCATATGAATCTCTACTTGCAGATCCTGGGTATGACTTTGTTGAAGGTTACTCCAATTACAGTGGTATCCCTAAGGAAAATATCCATCTCATTCTTGTTGAGGATGCAAATACTATAGTAACAAAAGCTGTGCTAGAGAAGAACAATCCTGTTGCAGATGTTTTAATTGGCATTGATAATGTTCTAATCCATACAGCTAAGAGAGAAAATATTTTAGTTTCTTATACTTCCCCAAGTTTAGAAAATATTTCAGAGGAACTAATCGATAATTTAGATCCTGATCACTATCTCTTACCATATGATTATGGTATTATCGCTCTCTGGTATGATATTAGCAGAATCAATTCCTCCACAGTGCAAGAGATTAATAATCTAACACTTGAAGACATAATTTCTCTTGAGATAGATAAAAAACTTGTAGTAGAGGATCCTACGCTTAGCTCACCTGGTTTAGGATTTTTGTTATGGACGATTGCTGTCTATGGTGATCCTTCAGTTAATTTTGAAGGATTACTAGGTCAAGATTGGCGAGAATGGTGGAACAAAGCTTCAGATAACTTAAGAATTACTTCTAGTTGGGGAGCAGCATTCGATGTTTATAGCTCTGAAGAAGGTAACCGTCCAATCATGGTTTCTTATGGTACTAGTCCAGCTTATGATGTATGTCACCCTCTCTGGGGAGTTGGTACAGAGGTCAATCCCCCGTCTGCTGTTTTCATAAGCCATGAAAAAGGATTTGATAATGCTTGGCTACAGATAGAAGGAATTGGTCTTGTCAACGGAGCACCAAATGAAGATAATGGTAAAGACTTCATAGATTGGTTTCTAAGCGAAGAACTTCAAGAAAATATCCCATTGAACAATTGGATGTATCCTGCTAATAATCAAACAGAAATAGATGACTGTTTCCTTGAAACTGCTTTAAACCCGGTAGATGTTGACATTCTTAATTATTTAATCCCCCCAAATATGTTAAGCGAAAATCTAGATTACTGGAAATCTGAATGGGAATTAGAGATAGTTGATTTCAGCTCTATCGTTGTAGTAATATTAGCTGTTTCAGTTGGAGCAATCTCATACAATTTTACAAGAAAAAGAAAGTAATTCGATGTTGAACAACATGTTTAGTACAACTCTCAAGAAAAGAGCGAAAGCAGATTCTATCTTAAATAAATCCATAATTATTTTAGTTATACTTGCTTTTGGTTCATTCTTGATACTGTTTTTTTATGCTCCATTATCCAAAATATTTCAGTTTGCTTTTTCTGATGGCAACCAATTTACCTTTAGTTTTATTATAGAAACTATCACTGATCCACTAAATATCTCATTTTTACTTTTTACATTTGCTCAAGCTCTATTATCAATGCTAATCTGTCTGATTTTAGGGATTCCAGCGGGTTATTTCTTTGCAAAATACGACTTTAGAGGAAAAAAACTCTTACTGAGCCTAATGACAATTCCTTTTGTGCTTCCAGCTATTGTGGTGCTACTAGGTTTCATTGTAACATACGGAGAATCAGGATGGGTAAATAGTATATGGACTGGTCTTACTGGTATTGATTCTCCTATCATCGAGATTTTTGGCACATTTGAAGGAATACTCATTGCACATGTTTTTTATAATTTGTCAGTTATTATTCGAATGTCTATTCCTGCTTGGAAAAGTGTTGATACAGAGCAGATTAACGTAGCTAAATCCTTGGGGGCAAGTAACTGGTTAATTCTACGAAAGATTATATTCCCACAAATTGTGAATTACTTAGTATCTGCTGCTCTCCTAGTTTTTGTTTATACATTCAACAGTTTTGCAATTGTTCTCTACCTAGGAGAAATTAAGTTTCAAACTTTAGAAGTAAGAATTTATAAGCTCATGAAAGCGTCACTCGATTTTAATGGGGGAGCAACTTTGGCTCTGATTCAACTAATATTGAACACTGCCATAATTATTCTATACCTCTTTTTTGAGAGTCGTACTAGACAAATGGCAGAAGGAAAAGAGAGTATATTTAAAAGTGAAAAAATATCTCTTTCTAAAAAAAATTGGAAGAAAAATATAAATATATCCTTTTTTATATTGTTCATTCTTGCATTGATGATTTTCACCTTCAGTCCAATAGTAGCTATAGTGTTAGAATCATTCCAACCTTATGCTGATGGAATATCCCCTTTTTGGGGGTATCAACAGCTGTTTTCTAATGAATATATGCCTTTGTTAGGCAATTCTCCTCTTAGATTGCTTTTAAACACACTTCTATTTGCATCACTAACAACAATACTAACTCTAATTCTATCCGTTTTACTTGTTTTTGTTCTGCGAAATAGATATCAAAGCTTAAAAAAATACAAGATTTCTTTTTCAGAAAATTTTGTTTCCTATATTATAATTTTACCAATGGCAACATCCTCGATAACTCTTGCAATTGGAATGTTTCTGCTGTTCAACAACTCTATAATTTATTTAGAGTTTGTATGGGTATTCATAGTGTTAACTCATGTTTTGATTAGTATCCCCTTTGCATCAAGATCTATACTCTCTGCATATAATCGAATAGATATAGAAATGTTAAATGTAGCTTCCACATTAGGAGCGTCTCGATTCAGAATTTTTGCGAAAATAGAACTTCCGTATATTTACAGAGGTATTATAGTAGGGGGGATTTTTGCATTTGCGATAAGTTTAGGGGAATTTGCTGCAACAAATTTTCTAGTTAGAGGAGAATATGGAACATTGTCGATAGGTATATCAAAACTAATTAAAACTCAAACCTTGCAACTACCTGCTACTATGGCAAGTATTCTTGTGATTATTACTATTATTTGTTTCCTAGTAATACAAAAATTTGGAGATATAGAATTAAAGGTGTAAATTATGGCAAAACTCTCAATGAAAAAAATTTCTATGAAATATGAAAAAAAACTGATTCTAGAAGATTTAGATTTAGAGATTAAGCATGGTGAATTGTTGGTTCTGCTTGGTGAATCAGGCTGTGGAAAAACAACCTTGTTAAAAATCGTTGCAGGAATAATTCAACCAGAACAAGGTACAATTTATGTCAATGATACAGAAATTTCCAATCTTTCTCCACAAGTAAGACAGATAGGTTATGTTCCACAAGCCCAAGTTCTCTTTCCTCATATGAAAGTAAAACAGAACATTACTTTTGGTTTGGAAGCTAGGAAATTGACAAAAGAAACAATAGAAGAGAAAATTAATTGGATAGCAGATCTAGTAGAAATTTCTGATTTGTTAGACAGATATCCTCGAGAGTTAAGTGGTGGACAAAAACAGAGAGTAGCCTTAGCACGGGCAATGGCAATTGAACCCCACCTTCTACTTTTGGATGAACCTCTTTCTAGCATTGATGCAACCGGGAGAGAAGCTTTAGCTTTGACTATCAGGCGTATTCAGAAAGAAACTTCTACTACAACTCTTTATGTTACTCATAATGGAGATGAAGCAAGACTGATTAGCGATAGAGTAGCTGTGATTTATGATGGTAAGATTCAACAAGTTGGAAAAGTGCTAGATGTTGAACAGCATCCAAAAAATTACCTTATTGCCAAAATTTTAGGTTCTCCAAATATTTGGCCAATTCTTTACACAAAAAAGAAAGAAAAAACCAAGCTTTTTACTTCAATTTGTGACATTCCACTTCAAGGTGAAATTAGCTCAAAAATTACAGGAGTAAAGATTCCACCCTCAATTATCTCAATTTCAAAAGATAGAATTGAAGACCCCAATCTCGTGGTTCTAAAGTGTTATGTGAAAACAGTGATTGAGAAAAGTGAGAATGAATATCGACTAATTTTAGATCTAAAAGATAATCCTTCTGAATATATCAAAGTTGATTGCTCTCGATCTGAGTATGAGAAAAATCTCAATGAGAATAATGAAATCAACATTTATTTTAGTCCTTTGGAGGTCATCCTTCTTTGATAGATGTTGAGTTAGTGAGTGAAATAAACGATCATTTAATAGCAGAATTTAGATTATCTTCGAAGTTAAAATGGGAGAAAATAAACAAGGGCTATACAAATGAAAATTACACAATAAAGAAATCGAATGGTTCTCCCCTTGCAGTTTGTAAAATTTTCATAGATGATGAAATTTACCTTCCTAAAGAAAGGTTTGACCGAGAAGTTTGTGCTTTGGAAAATAATTCAGAAAACATTGCTCCCAGAATACTCTATCAGAAGAATTCAAAGATACTAGTTTACAATTATGTGGAAGGTATTGGACTCCATCAGCTTACTCCCAAACTCATTGACATTAAATATATTAAAAATACTCTAGATATATTGCATTCAGTTTCAATCTCAAAAAGAAAATCACTAAAATCTGAGGTAACATCATTTTATTATGAAATAGCAAAAAGATATCAAAAATCTAAACTAGCTTATCCACAAAAATTAATAGATTCTCTACAAACACTTGCTCATCAACAAGAAGAACTTCTTGATATATATTCTGAATCTTTATCTTATGTTCATGGAGATTTAATTCCCCCGAATTTAATCTATAAAAACAACAAGATAACCTTGATAGATTGGGAATTTTCTAGACCTGAATTAGTTTTCTTTGATTATCAATATCTCAACTATTATGCAAGAGCTCACAATCTATCGATAGAAATTGAAATAGAAAGTGATTTACAATTGTTTTATAATGATTTAATAGATGTTCTAGAACGTTTGTGGAGATACGGATATTTGTTAAAAAATAAGAAAATAGATTACAGTATTTGAACTAGTTATTATCATAAAAAATTGTATTTTTTATTTTTGACAAATATGAAGTTTTAATAGTAAATTTGGACAATGTTTACCTAGAAAATGGCTTCTTTTAGAGTTAGATTACATAGGATTATATCTTGGATGTTGGTTGTTTTTTTCTTCACAAACGTGTTTACAGGATATAGTATGACACAAAACTGGTTTAAAGATAAGTATCTTCTTTCACAATTGCATCGGATATCTGAATGGTTCTTTGTGGGGTTACTTCTCTATCATCTAATTTATACACTATTCTTTACCAAGATTCATTCTAAGAAACTAATTACAAAGTTACGAGAGAAGAGAGGTGTAGAAATTAATTCTTTGAGATTAATCCAAAAAGTAGCCAGTTGGGGGATAATGATAACTGTTTCACTAACAATACTTTCAGGATTAAATGGTTATGTTTGGTTTGCAAATACATTCGGTGAGATAATCCCATTTTCTTGGCATAGAGTATTAGATTTGGTAATGAATATTTTTATTATCATACATATTGCTATTGGTTTGAAGTTTCTTACGATAAGAAAGAAACTAAGAAAACAGTGGGTTAATTATGCGATTACATCTTTAACCATTTTGCTTTTGATTGGTGCAATCTATCTTCAAATACCAAAGAACAATACAGGAATTCCTAATGATCCTGGAACTCCTTCAGAAGAAGGTATGGTTAAAATAACAATCGAAGGGATACAATACGAATTCAAACCTCTCAATGTTACTACTACCCGTCCTGATATCTTCAAAGGAATTCAATTCTCTATGTTTGATGTTATAGCTCATTTAGATGAAATTGGTAAAGTGAACTTGGATTATCACTTCGATACTTCAATGAATACATTTGTTATTGATTCAATGAACGGAAAAACGAACTGGTGGTATAGAACATGGTATTCTGGAGGATGGCCTGAAGAGAATTCTTTCAGAATGGATCATTATCCTTGGAAATTTGGAACAACGCTAAGCTTCTATCAAGAAAGAGAAGCTTACTTAACAGATGTTCATACTGCGTTTGCAGAAGAAGTGATAAGAAAGGAAAATAATGGAGGAAAAGTCATTATCCCTCAAATCATAATCAACGGAGAAACTGTCTTTGAAACCTTTACAGATATAGAAATCACTCCTCATAATCTTAGGAATGATATTTTCCAAAATGGTGTTATTACTGCTATTGATGTTATTATGTCCTTAGGAGACCTTGGGCTTATAACATATGAATTACAATGGTATGATAGTATCGGAACAGCTACTTATGTTAGAAATTACTGGGTTAATGGAATTGATGAAGATATCGCTGCTGGAACTTGTGGTTGGGTCTATGAGTCTGGTTCTCGAGCATTTCCTGGATTTCAGGGTAACCATATTCACCTTCCTCAAGATTCTCGAGTAATTACTAGTCCTGAATACTACAAAACTTTCTGGATATGTTTGTAAAACCTATGATTTGTATATTTTGAGACAACATTTTTAATGACCAAAGTGTATTGTTTACAATTTTATCAAACATAAAAGTGGTTTCAATGGGTAATCAAGAAGCTGGAAAAATAGAAATATCTTTGTCACCTGAGAATTTGCTTCAGATAATTGGAGATTGGTTTAAGGCAAAGAGAATTTTTTATTCCGATGAGATGTTTTATGATTATAATAACATGGTAAAAGACAAATTAGCAGAAACAAATGAAATGATAGAATATCTTAACATTAAGATTCAGGAGAAAGTTTTCCAATGGTTAAGTGTTCATCATTCTAATAGAAAAGATGTATATCAAAAAGTAGATGAAAAGGATGAAGAACTCGTCCCTGCTTGGTTTTTGCAAGAGAGATTCAAAGAACTTGAGATGATGATCTCTTCTAAATTCTTCAGCTATGGTTTCAAAGATATTGCTATGGAATATGATAGTGTTTTGAAGCAGTTTATAGTCTCTCTCTTTTCAGATAAAGAAATGGATGAAATGTCTTTAAGTGTCCTTTCAAGTGATATTCAAGCTTATTTAGAAAATCAATTAACATTGCTAAAGTTAGAAAGTACTAAAATACTTGAAGAAAAGCAAATAGAACTAGTATTTTCATTAATTTGGTAAAGGAAATACATCATTTTGTGTCATTTTTCATGATTTGTTGTTCAGCTATTCTAGCTTTTTCATTTTCCTTTGTGTTGATATAGGATAGCATCGAAACTGTTACTAATAGTATTCCTGCCCCAACTATCTGCAATGTTGATAGTCCATAACCGAGGAAGAAATAATTTACAAAAATTGCTAGCAGTGGAAAAGATAATTCAGCAAGACCAGCAATTGTAGCTTTGGATCTTTTTAATCCAAAGTAATAGAGAGCAAGAGGTAAAACTCCACCAGTTAACACTGCAGCATATGCTAGACATCCAATTACTGGCCATACCCAATTAGAAACATTAGGAAATACTTCGATACCTGTTAGTAAAAATTCGAAATATGTGTGATTATAGGTTAAGAGAGCACCATTGAAAACTAGAAGGAAGAAGAAACCTCCGAGATATCTTAGCAGTGTTAAATCCCAATAGTCTAGTTTTTCTGTCAATCTTCTTCCAAACACTGTTGATCCTCCCCACATGGTAGCCGCAGCTAACGAACAGAGGATAGCCACTAATCCTACCCAATTAAAGGGTTGACCAGCTACTACTAATTCTTCGAAGATTATGAGAAATATACCTACTAGGGAAATTGAAAGAGCGATATAATACTGCCAAGTTGGTCTTTCCTTTAAAATAACTGCAGCAAAAGCCAATGTTATAAGAGGTTGAGTTTTTTGAAGAAGAATTGCTACAGTTGGGTTACCCATCCCTAATGCAATTAGGAAGAAAAATAATCCTAGAGCTGATCCTCCAATAGCTACATATGATAAAGCAAACCAATCCTTCCTATCAAATTCTTTTAAGGTTTGGAAAATCTGCTTGTAACCCCTTCGAATAAGAATTATTGGCGCTAGAATAAGAACACCGAAAAAGTGTTCGATTAAACTTACAAATGCTGAAGCTCTTGGCATTGCTAAATAATTTGTTGTTCCCCATGAAAATCCTGGAGCTTGAATAAGTAAAGGGTTTCTTACAGGTGCATCAAAAGCACGTGCAGCGTTTGCTAAAGAAACAATAACAGGACCAAATTTTTTGGCAATTTGCTCTTTTCCATCAGACATCTATATTCCTCTTTAATCTAAATTGGTAACCGATTGTTCTGCTGGTGTAACATTTTTAAGTTTTATCATACAAAAATGAGTAAGAGAAAGTTGTTCTATGGAATAGATAGGTCGGATAATAACATCTTATCATATACTTCTTGATACATAACTCGAATAGATTCTGAAGTAAGATCCTTTTCAAACCTTTTCTTCATCCTCTCTTGTTCACTTCTACGAGTTACAATTCTTTTTCCTATATTGTAGATAGATTTCAGAAGCGACCAAATGAGTAGAGGAATAAAGAGCAAAGCTTTCAGCAGAAACTTACCAATTTTTTGGAAAATTTTCTTGAAGTCAACATCAAGATCTTTTTTGAAATTAAGTTTTCTTCCCCTTTTTGACACGTTTAAGTAAGTATCTGATAGAGTTGCATATATCTCTAATAATCTATTCTTAAAGAAACTTCCTGGCCTAAATTTACCTAAATCAACAAATACTTTTCCAATCCTAATTATTATATGTTTTATATAATTATAAATTGCAATAATCAGAGTAAAGAGTGGCATCAAAGGAGCAATGAAGAAGTAAGCAAGCTTTTTACCATATTTAGTGTACCATGAGTCAGAACTAAATTTGTCTTTTAAATATTGTTGAGCTCCTAAAGCTAAAGCAATAGCTAATTTATTATATTCAACATCTGAGATGATTTGCTCATATTTTTCCTCTTGTTGAGCTATACCTTTAAGTGCTCCTGTAATCATGACTGAAGAGAATAAATCATGACTCAAATAACCTTCTTCTATTTTTCTTAATATTAGTTTTAAGGATTCTTTTGCTTCTCTCTCTGACATATTATTTTCCTTTGCAAAATTTTCTAAGGCTTCATCCTTCCTCCATGGAAAAATTGATGATTCTTGAGACCAAATTAACAAAGCAAAGGTTCTTGCAGTATCACTTTTAATAGTTGAAATGTCTAATTTGTTTAGAGGAATTTCAGCTTTATTTAGTAAACTTTCTAACTGTTTCTTTGATCTTTCAGGTACAAACTTATTATCCAATGCTAATAAATTTTGAACTCTGTCCTTCATTTCGTCTAATTCAACCATTATTTCCAGTTTAAAGTCTTCATATGTTTCAGTAGAAATTGGTGGTGCATCAAAGAAACTAAATGAACTTTTTGCTAGTAAATATGGTAGAGAAAAGAAGTTTTCTACATCCTGATAGAAAGCAGCCCATCTATAAGCACCCATTCTCATCATATATAGACTACATTGATGGAATAGTGCATAAGTAGGTCCAAAAATAGTGGCTATCCAAGAAGCCATTAAAAGACCTGTACCGAACAATAGCAAAGAAATTACACTTACAGTGTCAGCTTGCACATTCAAGAAACCCCATTGGTGAACTGTTTGTTCAACAAAGTCACCGAGCAATACTAGAAGATCCTCCCCCCAGATGGCTGTTGGTATTAAGAAGAAAACAATAGGAGTTACAGCTAAATTGATGACTTCACCAAGACCGCGTCTGATGGGATAATTTTTAATCATTTTTGCTTCTCTTACTCTAATATCCTCAAGCTCCTTCGAAACTTCAAGAATCTCTTTTGATTTCTTTCCAGCTAAAAATTCTGAAGCTGTAACAAAATATTTTCTATACATTTGAAGTAGAGGAACTAGTTCTCTTAATCCTCTTGGAACTAAAATATCAAACAAAGTTAGTAATAGTCTCCCTAATGCGGAAATAAGTGTGAATAAACTGGCTATTAGACCAAAAGTTACTTTCATTACTCTTGGAACTTGTTTTACACCTTTCTTCTTAGCACTCTTTTTTACATCTTTTTTATTCTTACTATTTTTTTTAGATATGTTTTTTTTAATGTCTTTTTTAGGAACCATCTATTATACAAAGATAATCATCTAATTTTAAAATTGTGATAGTATACGTTCTTAGCTATTTCTTTAGATTTAGTTCAATATACTTTGTAATGTATTCAATTTCTTCTTTGTTACAACCATAGATTTGAAAGATTTTATCATCTATCATATTATCTATTTTCTGCTTATTTTTGTTATCAGTTGTAGATAGAATTTCATTCACAAGTTCACCGATTTGAGTTATGTCTTCGGAAGATGGTACAAGAATTGGTAAGTCATGAAGAAACATAGGTAGGAAGTGTAGATATCGTCCCATAATTTCTGTTCCAGCATACATTGTAGCGTAAAGAAAACTAAACAGTTTACTATTTAGTGTAGCCAAAATTAACTCCAAATTTACATTAAGCATATCAGCTTTTTCTTTAAGATGTCCAAGTAGAAAAATGTCTTTGCTTATATATGATTCTCGATCTATGGTGGCTCTAATTCTTAAGGAGTGTTGACAAATGAAGATTTTTTCATCAGTAAAGAAATTAAGATTTTGAAAATTGTTACGTAATCCCTTTGCTTTTTCCCTATCGTAATCTATCCAATAACCTCTCCAATTTATTCCATATCTTTCAACTTCTCTATTACCTCCAAATTCTTTCCCACCAATAAGCTTCATAGGATATTTACCTTGAGGTTTGCGAGAAACAAACTTCTTCCTTAATCCTTTTCTATGAAATGAAACGGACCATCTAAATCTCATCAAATTGCTCATGTTGAACTTTGAAATATCGAATACTTTCTGAACAATTTCGAGAGATAAATTGTCTAGAAAGAAAATAGTTTTGTTTAGTGTTCTTTCATAAGTATGTGATTCTATAGCAATTTTCTTAGTATCTAAGTTTTCTAGAAGAAGATCAACTAATGAAACATCTGAAACCATATTGATTCTATCTTTAGATCGTCGTTTTTTATCAAGAATTAATATAATAGGATAAACTGCAGGTCGAAATACATTTTGATGTGCAAGATCGACTATTTGACTTATAATTCTGTCTTCTAAAAATCTCTCCCGTAAGTTTTTACCATATCTGGAAATTAGAAATTTGTTAGGTACAATGTAACCCAGTTGTCCTTTCTTGCTGAGTAGCTGTGATCCATAATCTATGAAACAATTGTACAAATCAAAACTCCCCATTACCGCATTAGGGAAATTAGTTCTGCAAATTAACTTTGTTTTTGCATCCATCCTTTTTGATTCTATGTATGGTGGGTTACCTATTACATAATCAAATTTAGATGATTTCAAGCTCATGATTTCAGCGGTATCTTTTTTCGACTTTTTTTCAAGTGAATTTGTTTGAAAAATCTTTAAATCAAGGATATAATCTTTTGGATATGTTTCTTTTAATTCAGATAGGATTGTTCTAGCAATATTAACCTTGGTGAGGAATACCGCAATGGGATCTATATCGAAGCCATGTATTGTTTTTTCAATGTAGGTGATTATTTCCTGCGTTTTTAACTGTTGATATTTTGCTTGTTTTATTATTCTATTAACAGCTGTTGTTAGAAAAAGTCCTGAACCACATGCTAAATCAATCATTTTTCCCAAAGAAGTTAATTCTTCAGAATTTGGGTAATTCATTTGGGTTAAAATATATTCAATAACTTCAACAGGTGTGAAAACAATCCCTTTTCTTTGTTTCATCGACTTTGTCAAGATTTTTTGATACATGCTACCTAAAGGGTCAGAAACATCTTTCAAACCCTTTTTCAGTGAATAATTGTCAATGAATCTATAATGTTTTGCAATTTCCTTTTGTGTGCAGATCTCAAAACAGAAAGGAAAGTAATTGTAAAGTGAAGATAACTTGTCTTCAAATTGAAGATTATTAGATATCAGGTTAAATTCTACCATTTCATCAAACAATAATGCAATTGAGAGAATTTGGAAATTTGTAAGGTTAAGAAGATGCTCCTTTGTTTTCAACTGCACACTTGCCTTGCTAATTTCACTAAGAAGTGTTTGAAAATTTGGAACTTCTGACATCTTGACCATCTATTGTTTATGTTGTTTCTTAAATCTAATCAGTAAAAAATCTTTAGTATTTTAGAGTAATATTTAATCTAATATTATCTAAAATAATCCTTTTACGCATAACGGATTTTAAGCCTTTGATATTTCATTTTACACATATTACATAATATCGATGGTTTATGGATTAATCTTTCAAAGTTTTCAGATACACTCATTAAGCAATCTTCAGAACATTTTTTCAACCCTAAAACTGTTCCTACATGAAAAGCTACTTCTTTAGCTATCAAAGTCTTAGTAGCTAGTTTTGATGTAGTAACGATTGAACCTTTCAGTGTTTCACCATACCCATACACATTCTCTTGATTAACTATCAGAGGTTTGTCAATTAACCATGTAAAAAACGTCGTACTATCCCTACCCATATTACGTAATAATGCCTTTGCATCAAATGAATGTTTAGAATCATCCCAACAATCCTGTCTAGGAATTCTTACACCAACGATTCTAAATGAAAGACTATAGATGTCTCGCAAGAGCATCTCAACATGGTCTACAATGTCATCTGGAACATTTTCATTGTAAAAAATTTTGAAGTCTCTTGGCAATTAAATCTAACTTATAATATCTGTTTATTAGCAATAAACTTTATGATAATATCACTAGCAATTGCTAGTTAAAAAGCGCTCTAAAAGGTGGAAAATCAGAGTTTTTTGCGATATTTCGCTTTACTGAAAATTTGTTGTTTTTCACCCATCTTGAGAACAAAGGTTAAACTGTTATTTTTTTTGATTTGAGTTATTTCACGAACTATTTTCATGTTAGGTGGTAAATTGTATCCATAATCGAAAACAATGCTTAGCGACATTGTAGGATCTTCTGTTAATAACTCAACATTGCTTGATTCCACATAACCATCGGTATTGAAAATTATACACTTGATTTGCTCATTTGTTTTATCAAAGAAGAGGTATAATTTTTCAAGAAGTTTTTCTGTTTTTTCAACTGTTTTAGATATTTTTAGAACATGCATATCAAAACCATAAGTTTTCCATACTATCCTTGATTCATATTCAATTTCATTCTCTGTAATTGTTCCATGCCAAGTACCGAGGAACCATTTGAATAATGTTATCGGGTTTTTAAATTCCATCTTAAAAATCTACAGACAAATGTATTTAAAAACCCTACTTTGAATTAAATTTCAAGCTGTGAGTGATAACTGTATGGTAAGTTTCGAAAAATCACTTTTAAAAGACTGGGAAGTTAAGAAAGAATATTTAGATATAGCTTTCACTCACCCCAATCAAACTAATGAGCATTTCGATATAGAAAATTTTGAACGTTTAGAATATCTAGGTGATGCAGTTTTAAGCCTTTTAACTGCAGAATGGCTGTATGAAAATATCAATGAAGAAGTCGGTATTTTATCTATGTTAAGATCTTTACTTGTACAAACTAACACCTTAGCTGATATCGGAAACGAACTTGGTTTAAAGAAGCACCTTATCACTTCTCCAAAATATAAAATAACAAAAACTGACATTGAAGATTGCTTAGAAGCTATCTTTGGAGCTGTTTATCAATCAACCAATATTGAAAAAACAAAAGAATTCTATTATTTTTTGTTTAAAGAAAGATTAGAACATTTCAAGAAAGAAATATCAACTGAAAAAGGTAAAAAGAAGATTCTAAAACAAACAGTATGTGAGCAAAACCCAATTAATCAGCTACAAGAGTATTTCCAAAAAAGAGGACTAGATTTACCTGTATATTCACTTGAAAAGAAGAAAGGCAAAGAACACGACCCTCTCTATTTAATTCGATGTAAAGTAGTAATTAATGGGACTGAATTTTCTAAAATTGGTAAAGGAAGAAACCGTAAAAGTGCTAGAAAGAATGCTTCAGAAAAAGTTTTGAAAAAAATAGGAAAGATAAAAGAATAGTATTTCTATTTCTTTAATCTATGTTAGGTAAAACTGTTATTTGAATGCTGTTTACTCCTAAAGAGTGAACTACAACTGGAGCAGTTTCCCAATAAATAACATCTTTAATCTTCAAAAAACTTTTCACTTTTTCTTCAGAATAATCGAAAAATTTAGTGCTACCAGCTTCACATAAGATCAAATCATATTCGATATCCTTGGACATATTTTCATCTATTTTTGCAATAGCTTTGTTTAAAGCACCTTTAAAACCTGAACTTGCACCAATGCCTCTAGCTCCTTCATGAAGAACTATTTCAAACATTGGTTTGAGTCGTAATACTTTGGACATTATATTCAGGCTTACTTTTTTCTGAATTTTACCAGTTTTGAACAACTCATTAAAAGAAGCTGAAGCTCCTACCGTATAGATTTGCTGTCTATATTTGTCCATTTGTTTGATGATATTTGAAACAGATTCACCTTTCTTAAGAAGCTTCGAAGCTAAATAAATTAAAGACCCCTGACTTGCAGTAGATAAGCCTGATTCATAAAGTGTGATTTTAGCTTTATCCTTTAATTTCTTAGATGCAATTTTTGCGGAATTGATTTGACTTGAAAGCTTTGGAGATACACCAATGTATAGAATCTCATTATGGCCCTCTTCTATTGCTTTTTCAAATACTTCCATTGCTTCTGCAGGACTTCCGTACGCAGTTTTCGGGTAAGGTTTGAATTTACTTAATTCTTTTATGAAGTCTTCTCGATTTAAATCTGTAAGTTCTTTAAATTCCTTACCATCATCAAGAACCAGCTTTTGTTGTAAATACCCAATTCCTTCTTTATCCATGAATTTCTTTGGCATACATGCTGAGGAATCAGCTATTAATTTGATAGTCATAAACTACGATTACTAAACTACTTTATAAGTTTTAATCAAACTTTTATTGAATTATAATTGCAATTGTATAATATTAGAATTAGACACAGTTAGAAAGCAAGTCTAGAGAAACTTAGTTTGTTTCGAAAATTAAGAGTGTTTTATCTCATTATATTTTTTGAGTAATACTTAAAACAAGCATCACTATTTGCCAGTGATGATAATCGACGGACATACAGATGTATTATATGCTCTGTTTAGACAACAACGCGAATTTCATAATGAGTCACCTCATGGACATGTTGACCTCCCTAGACTTAGGAAAGGAGGAGTGATAGCTGCGTTTTTTGCAATATATCCTGCATGGAGTGATTTTGATATAGCAAGAGGTGTAGATGCTTGGCTCAATTTAGTTGAAAATCCTATTAATTCTCTTTTGCACATAAAGAAAGTTGAAGATATAGCAAAATGTCGAGACGAAGATAAAATAGGAGCTATTCTACATTTTGAAGGATCCGGAGGTATTGATGAAGAATTCTTTAAACTGAGATCATATCATCGATTAGGATTAAGAAGTATGGGGTTAAGCTGGTCTAATGTCAATAAATTTGCTACGGGAGTTAGTACAGGGGAGAAAAAACGAGGTTTAACTTATCTGGGTAAAGAATTGGTTGCAGAGATGGAAAAACTAGGTATTATAGTTGATGTAAGTCATCTTAATGAGAAATCCTTTTGGGATCTAGTTGAAGTAGCTAAGAAACCATTCATTGCTTCACATAGTAATTCTTTTTCTGTAAGCGATCATGAACGTAACTTAAAAGATGACCAGATTTTAGCAATTGGAGAAGCAAAAGGAACAATTGGTGTCAATTTTTGCGACTTGTTTCTATCAACTAAACTAAAAAGTGAGGATATTGGTTTAGATAAGATAAAAGACCATATTGACAAAATAGTTGAGCTTGCGGGTATTAATAGTATAAGTTTAGGATCTGATTTTGATGGTGCTTCAGTACCAGAAGTAATGAAAGATGTAAGTTATTATCCAGAACTTATTACACATCTAGACGAGAATGGTTATAATAAACAAGAATTAGAAAAAATAACCCATACAAATTTCACTAGAATAATGAAAGAATGTTGGTAAACTCTCTTTACTCAACTGGAATCGTGAAATCTAGGTAACCAAACAAATGTGGAAACATAATTAGTTGTTGCCACTTAATTTGCATTTGTAAAGTCAAAAGAAGCTTTGTTTCTTCATTTTTATTAATCTGTAAATCTGTTGGAGTATTGCTATTTTTACTAGGGAAGAAAGGAATAGCAAAGAAATCA
This sequence comes from Candidatus Heimdallarchaeota archaeon, assembly GCA_030611665.1. Taxonomy (GTDB): domain Archaea; phylum Asgardarchaeota; class Heimdallarchaeia; order Heimdallarchaeales; family Heimdallarchaeaceae; genus UBA460. The sequence goes on from JAUWPI010000031.1 coordinate 21,446, forward strand.
CTACCCTCAGCACTGAAGGTTTTGTTTCCTATATCTGTTTCTGCAATTATCTCTCTCTCATAATAGAAGTGTAAAGCTGAATATTGTCCTTCAGGTAGAACAAAAGCATCGAACAGATCAATAGTGTTGTTTATAGATTTCAAATCAATTGTTATTGGTTCCTCTACTAGGTCAATCAGAGTGTTGGTTCCTTTTTGTTTAATCATTATTTTATCAATAATCAAGTAGATATGTAAGATCTCATACGAAGGAGGAACGAGTTTTATTCCATCTAATGGTAAAACAGCTGAATCGTTTTCATACATATCGCTTGTAATATAAAGATGAAGATTCCCTAACTCTTCGATTATTGGAGGTTCCCAAGTAAAAGGATTATCAACGAAATTCTGAAAATCAGATATTATAGTATTTGAATCTTTAACTGTGATTAAACCTGCTATAATTGCACTTGAAATAATAATTGTTGTGAGAATTAGAGTAATTTGATTCCTTTTGTGCATTTCATTTACGACCTCTTATGATTTATATTATTCTTGGGTTGTTTTTATTATTCTTATTTAACTTTTTAAAGTTCATGCTGAAATTCTATAAAGTTATCATTAGATAGATATAATCAATCAATATTAGAATCAGGGCTAATATTACAGATTGATACTTTTTACTTTTTGTAGATATATTGATTCCTTGAATCACGAACATTGTTGAATAGATTTTACAAATGATAAATACTACACTTAAGATTATGCCAATCCAATTATCCGTTACAGCTCCTGTATAATGCAGAATACCTGTCGGAATCAAATATACAAAATACGGGATAATTCCTACGAATACACCTATCCACAGTTCTTTGAATTTGTATTCAATTTTCATTATTTTGAGTGAAATAATAATAATGAATAAGTAGAGATACCAGTGAACAAATGATATAATGACGTTAATTATCGCTCCGCCTGAAAGGATGGATTCTACAGAACTAAAATAACTGTTAGATACTCCAAATAACCATGCTGTGATTAGAAGAAGAACGTTTAATTCTATCAAGCTTCTTGATGGATCACCAAAGAAGAAATAGAATAACTCTGGAAAAGTTATCTTGTCGATGAACCAATCCTTCTTCTCTTCAACAGTTTCCGGAACTGTTACTTGATGAATTAATGTGTCAATTACTATTTTACCTTGTTCGCTCAATTTATAGAAATTTTGACTATCTTTTTCTAATAGTTCTGAAAGGCTTTTAAGATGATAAAACAAACTACCATCAGTTAAACTTAATTCTTCTTTTATGCTTGTAAACGATATAGAACCTTGTTCTGATACTAAATTCAATATTCGTTGCCTGATTGGATTTGAAAGAGCTTTCAAATATTTATTGCTTTCATTCACCATATCAGTCGAATTCATTAGGAATATATTTGCGCCCTCTATTATATAA
>JAUWPI010000075.1 GCA_030611665.1 Candidatus Heimdallarchaeota archaeon
TAATAGCTAGACCAGGGCATATTGCTACGCATTGACCACACCCAATACAATCTGATGTGGATATAACAAGATCTTCACAACCTGCATATTGCGGTAATCCCAACAATCCTCCTCCCTTAATTTTAATTAATCCTTCATTACAAGCTGTTACACAAGGATTACACGGTATCTCTTGTTTACAATGTATGATGGGATATACACCTATTCTACCAATCTGATAATCTCTTTCCACAACTGGTCCTGGATGGCTCTTAAGAATTTTTGATTTCTTTGTCCACTCTGCTGGTATTTCTCCTTTTACTAAACCTAAATCAATTGCAATCTCCATTCCAGCTATTTTTCCATTAAACATTGCTGAAGAAGCTTCTGCTATTTCTAAGGCATCTCCTGCAGCCCATACATCCATCTCAAATTCTCGAGCTTTAATGTAAAATTCGTTAACGGGATCCAATCCAATCGCTATCAACACTGTATCAACGGCAAACGTTTTCTCAGTTCCTTCTATTGGTTTAAACTTTTCATCTATCTGAACAATCGTGATTTTATCAACATGGTCTTTTCCATAAGCTGCTAAGATTGTATGACTAGTGTAAATTGGTACGCCTAGCCTACGCAATTTATCTTCATGAACTTTATACCCTCCACATTTTGGTAAAGCTTCAACTAAACCAACCACTTCAATCCCAGCTTGGATCGCATGATAGCCAGTAATCAATCCTACATTACCTCCCCCTATCAAGAATATCTTATCACTCGATTTTACCAAATCTCGATTTACTAATGTTTGGAAAGCCCCAGCTCCATATACTCCTGGAATTGTGTTTCCAGGAAAGGATAGCATCTTCTCTCTAGCCCCTGTAGCTATGAGCAATTTTCTTGGTTTAACAAAAACGTACTTATCTCCCTTTAGGACACCAACTAATTTATCATCATAAACAGCAATTGCTGGACTTGATAACCATACATCAATATTCTTGTATTCTTTAATTTCTTCCTCAAGTTTTATTGCTATATCATTACCTCTAGTTCCTGCATAAGAATCTTCAACTGAGCCAAAAAATTTGTGGGTTTGAAGTAAGAGTTTACCACCCAAGTTATCCTTGTCATCTATAAGAATTATATTAATTTTGTTTGGAGCTAAGGTCAGAGCAGCTTGCAATCCTGCTGGACCACCACCTATGATCAATACATCTGTTTCATGAACAGGTATTTTTCCAAAGTGAACTTCAGTATCATCCTCAGGTAAAGAGGGGGTACCATGAACTTGTTTAACAACCATTCCTTCTTTTGTAGGAGTCATACAAGATTTTACTGGAATGCTATTAACAAGGACAGTGCATTGAGCACATTGTCCATTTGCACAAAAAATTCCTTGAGGAGCATGGTCCTTAGCATGAAAACCAAAGATTTGTATACCATTTGCTATTAAGGAAGAAGATAGCATCTCATTTTCTTTTGCTTGGTATTTTTTTCCTTCAAATTCAAAATGAACAAGATTATACTCTTGCTCTTCGAGTATTGGATGGTCAGTGATTCGTCGTTGGTCCTTAAAATTCATTTATTCACCTGAAAGTATCTAAATGGAAAAACTCTAGACTAAATATAAATTTTTACTATGAAACTTATGTAAAAGAAAAAATTGAAAGGTTTAGAAGTACTGGTTCTTCCTTCTAATAGACCATTTGTAAATCTCTATTGCCGTAAGAGGAATAGCTACCGCACCAATAACAATCAACCAATCAGTAATTCCAAGTGGCATAAACACATAAGGATCATCAAAGAATATGAGAATAATATCTTGAAGCCAACTAGAGTACATGATGATAATATGTAAAATCGGCACAATTATCACGAGTATCATAACTACCCATCTCCAATCTTCTTTTATGGATCTATGAACTGGTTTGTTCAGTCGACGGAGCATCAACACAACTAAACTCTCTGAAATGACAATTATTGAAATAAACATAGTTCTAGCCGCTGCTTGCAAATTTGCTTCTTGCAAATCTGTTGGTTGTATATCTTTTGGTTGTAAATCCAATAATTGACTTATTTCAAATGATGTGTAATATTCTGTAGGGATAATGCCAAAGAAAGCTAAGAGGTAAATTAATCCAGCAGCGAATGCTAAAGAAAGTGAAAGTACTATAAGAGCGACTATATAGCGTCGGTTGAAAATATCTTCATCATCTCTTGGAGGATACTCCATTATCTCTTGTGTTATACTGTCGAAAATAAAGGCAAAGGGTGGAATCAAATGAGCAGTAGAGAAAATGTAAACTCGTTGAAAACTTGTAACGAGTGCAAAATCAGGAATGAATGAACTAGTGAAATATAGAATTGCTTCAGCTATATTTAGTGCAATGTAAAAGAAAATCATAATTCTAATACGGTTAAACAATCCTCTTCCTTCTCTGATACCTAAAACAGTACTTGTAAAACTATCATCAGCAATGATAACGTCAGAAGCTTGTTTTGCAGTCTCAGTTCCAGCGATTCCCATACATATACCCACATCAGCATTTGTCAAAGCTAAAGCATCATTAACACCATCTCCACACATAGCAATGATCTTGTTCTTGTCTTGATATTTCTCTATAATCACTTGTTTGTGTTGAGGGGAAACTCTAGCAAATATCCTTGTTTTGAAGAAATCTTCTTCTGAAAGCTTAGCAATATCATTCCCTTCGACTGCCAATTTATCTTTTTGAACAGTTCCTACTTCTTTAGCAATTGCTCTTGCGGTTAGAGGGCTATCACCAGTTATCATTATTGGTGTAACACCAGCTCTGTAGCACATATTCACTGCATCACCAACACCATACCGAGCTGGATCCAACATACAAACAAAACCATTGTAGATTAACTCTTGCTCTGATTCTTTTCTATCATGACTCAATAATGTATCTTTATCCATTGGTCTTATTGCTAAAGAGATTACTCTGTAACCTTTTAATGCAAACTCACTGACATATTCATTTATTTTCTTAATATCTTCTCTTGTTAGTTCCTTGTATTCTGATGGACTACCAATCCTATTGCATAAAGGTAAAATTGTCTCTGTTGCACCTTTACAAAAAAGTGAATACCCTTCCTTATCTTGAAAAGTTTTGCTCATTCGTTTTAATGTTGAATCAAAATTATATTCCATGATGTATCCGTATTGTTTCTTTGTTTCCTTCTCATTTAGTCCTGATTTATTGAACAGTGCCAAAAATGCCCCATCTGTTGGATCTCCTGTAGTTTTCCATGAGATTTGATGATGAGGCTCAAAGACTTCTTCTACGATCAAATGAGCATTGTTATTTAACATTCCTCCAACAAGTAAATACTCTAATTTTGAATCTTCTGCAAAAGATTTTATCGAGTCAGGTATATACATGTCTTCCGAGAAATTTTCTGGTTCATCACCAATAGGAACTATTGCACCTTTGTTGCTGTATCCTATTCCCGATACACCATAAAATTGACTTGTATCCCAAATCCTTTGGATTGTCATCATATTAGTTGTTATAGTTCCTGTTTTATCAGTGCATAAAATAGAACTTCTACCCAATGTTTCGACCGCAGAAAGATTCCGAATTATTACTCTGTCTTTTGCCATCGATAATACTCCTGTTAGTAATATCAAAGTCGTCAATAGTGGGATACTTATTGGCATAATTGCCATTGAAGTTGTTATAGAATCTACAATCTGATTTGGAAGTGGTTGATCTCCTCCAATTGTGTAATAATAGATTGTTTTGTAAATTATTGAGATTACTAGATAAACTAGAACAGTTAATCCCAACCATTTAGCTAATCTGTTTACTTTGGCTCTAATCGGGATATCTGTTGTTCCTATCTTTTGTAATTCTGTAGATAATTTTCCAATTTCTGTATAGATACCTGTATGTACTACAATAGCATCTACTCTACCCACTTCAATAAATGTACCAGTATAGAGCATATTAGTTCTAAGTGATATGGGAGTATCTTCTTGAAGAATATCTTTTGGATTGTGAGTTTTTTCAACAGCTATTGATTCACCAGTTAATGCACTTTCATTTACCAGACAATTACTAGAATATATTATTCTTGAATCAGCTGGAACCCTATCTCCTTGATCTAATTCTATTAAATCACCTGGAACCAAGTCTAACGCGACTATTTGACCAGGAACACCATCTCGTATCACAGTAGAGCTCGGAGCAGCTAGTTTGTGTAATGCATCCAACTTGAATTGAGCTCTTATTTGTTGGAAAATTGTAAAGCCAATATTGAAAACAATTATCACCATCCAAAAACCAATTTGTCCAATAACTCCTTCAACCCATATTGCCATGAATATTAGAATAGAAGAAACAATCAGGTAAATATTAATTAACCAATTAAATAATGGAGCTAGATATATTTCCCATATTGATCCTTTGATTTTTGGTATTATATTAGGACCATATTGTTCTAATCGTTTAGCTGCTTCTTCATCATGTAATCCGAATCTGATATCAGTATCTAGTTCCTCGCTAATTTTATCTACAGAAAGATGATGAGGACACAAGTATTTTTGAGTTAAAAACTCTGTTTGCTTGGCTTTTTTTCGCATGGAATCACAACCAGCTGTGGTAAGAAATTAACAAAGCCATGCAATATAAACTTTAAGCTGATTTGTTGAGAAATATTTAACAATAAACATTTCTTTTATAAATTAAGTAAAGTTTAAGAGAGTATCTACAATTATCTGTTTAGCGACAAACAAAAATAAAGATTACAAGTGATTAACTATGAGCACTCCTCCCTCTAAACCTCCTGCTGGTCCTCCAGCCCGATCTCCAGGTATTCGTCCTGCAGGTCCTGATGGTAGACCACTTGGTCCTGACGGAAAACCAATGGGACCTATCTTAATGCGAGATGAATACAAAAATCTGGTTGATGGATTTACTAAAGATATTAAAAAAGAATTGTCCAAAGAAGTTAAGAGTCTTCTTCTAATTGGAAGTTATGCTACACAAGAGCACATTGCTGGTGAATCTGATTGTGATTTTCTTATAGTTTTAGATGAAAAAGCATCCGGAGAAAATTTTGAAAAATCTATGGAAGCAATAAGTAAAATTGTTTTCAAATATTTAGAGGATCCACTATTTGGCTCAATAATTGATGTTGAGGTTTTAGGAGCAAGTGATGTACCCACCAAAAATGAAACAGATTATCCTTGGACAAAAGTACTAGTAGCTCAACAAGGTAGAGCATTAATAGGAGATAATCCTTTTACAAAAATTAAGATTAGTGAAGAAAATATCAAAATGTCTGCAATAGAGATGGCTAGAGTCTATCTAGAACAACTTGAGGAAGTTATTGCGACTGATGATATTGAAGAATACGACAAACGCTACTTAACTGTTGAAGCAGTACTGGGGTGTGGCTGTGCATATCTCTACTATAATGAAGAAAAAGAGTTCTACCGAAGTTCTGCTATAATTCTTTTTGAAGATAAGTACAGAGATAAAATAGATATCACTCCGATCCAAATCAGTCATAGATTAAGACTGGCGGTAAAGACACTTGATATGAAGGATTTCATTTCCAAATCTTTAGATTTCTGTAAGAAAGTTGTAGCTGAATTGAAATAAAAGAGGATTATGTATGTCAGTACGAACTAGCATAGATATTTTGGTTGATAGTGTTGAAAGTTCTGCAATCCTAATGATAGGTGAATCAGGAACAGCAAAAGAAGAGATAGCATTTCGATTTGTAGAAGACGGTTTTCATAAAGGAGAAAATGTTATAGCAGTTCTTTTTGCTCACTCAGCTAATGATTATATTAAGGAATTGAAGAAACGTGATGAAAAGAATGAAGTGTACCTTAAGAAGGGACAGCTTAACATCATAGATGCTATCTCATATAGATCAATTCCGAAGGAGAAACCTCCTAAAACATTCTTCCTAGACAATGCAAACGATTTACTTACACTATCTGTTACCTTAAATGAACAATCAAAAAAGGCTGAAAAACTACGAATTGTGTTTGATCAACTAGCTCTCCTAACATTATATAATGAACCAATGCAGGTTCTAAACTTCCTTCAAACATTAGCAGCAAGGGTTAGAGAGAGAAATCAAGCTATTTTGCTCTTACTAGACGCTGGGGTTATAGACGTACAAACAGAAAAAACTCTCCATACAATAGTTGATGTTCTAGCTGAAACAAAAAGAACAGATGAACCAACTGGCCCTCAACAGCTCATTAGAATCAAGTTTGCTAAAAATCAATTTGAACCTCGTTGGGTACAGGTTGTATAAAATATTCACTCATCACAAAATATTTTATTTCCTTTATTTACATCACATAGATGATATTAGAACATGACTTTTTTCCTAAAAAAGAGTTTTTGAATCGGATAGAGAATCATCAAAAAGAACTTGTGGAATCTAAGATAGATTTTTCCATAATTCAATATAAGTCAGATCTCTATTATTATTCAGGAACTGGTCAATCTTGCATACTAGTGATACCAGCTGAAAGTGAACCATTACTCTTTGGAAGAAGAGATGTCAACAGAATAGAGCAAGAAACAGCATTAGATAATATTTTCACAATAAAAAATACAAGAGAAATTTTCTCACGATTACAAGATTGGGGAGTTAGATTAAAAGGAGGTAAATTTGGTCTTGAAGGAGATATTCTCCCCGCTGATATGTATCATAAAGCAGAAAAAATATTCCCAGAGAAGCAAGCGATTTCTATTGGTCCTTTACTTCGAAAGATACGATCTGTTAAGAGCGAAAAGGAGATTGCTGTTTTGAAAAAATCTGCTAGTATTCTGGATGAAATCCATAATCTTTTTCCATCCATAATTATAGAAGGAATGACAGAGATAGAAGCTAGCTCGATCCTTAACACTGAGATGCGAATAAGAGGTGCTCAGCCTACAGTAAGAAGCAGAGATTTCTATACAGAGACAGGAGGTATAGGACTTGTCCTATCAGGAACCAATACTGCAATTAGCAGTTATACTCTGACGGCTACAGCAGGTCCTGGGATACATCAATCAAACCCATCTGGACCAAGTCTCAAGAAGATTAAGCGAGGAGAAATTATTTTTGTAGACTTTTCACTTGCATACAAAGGTTATATTACAGATGAAACAAGGTGCCATGTTCTAGGCCAAGCTTCTGATGAAATCAAGGACAGATACCAAAAATCTTGGGAATTTGAGAAATTCTTGAGCATTAAGATGAAAAAGGGTAAAAAAGTAAATGAGATTTATCATGAAACATATTACTTCGCTGAAGAGCTCGGCGTTAAAAACGAGCTAATGCTTGGAGGGCAGATACCTTTCTTGGGTCACGGAGTTGGTTTAGAACTAAGTGAACCTCCAATAATCACCAGAAAATCAGATTATATTTTAAAAGAAGGTAATGTTATCGCATTAGAGCCAAAATTAGTCTATCCAAAGGAGATGGTTATAGGCTCAGAAAATACATATGTAATTAGTAAAAATGGAACAGTACAAATAACCAATGCATTTCAACCTTTACTAGAATAGTTGAATGCTTAACCATTATTCTTTCTTCTCATTTCTCGATATAAACCATTGGGATATTCTCCTAACTAAGACCATCTTAGAGAAGAACAAAGATAACCTATTCAAGAAACCAGGTACATAAACAACTTTACCTTTACGAGCTGCTTTTAGGGATTTTGTAGCAACTTCTTTAGAGCTCATCCAGAGTCTCTTTGGAACATTGGAACGGTCAAATTTCTCAAGTTCTTTGGTATCATGAAATTCCGAATAAGTCATTCCTGGACAGAGAGCGTGAATCTTAATTTTTGTATCCCTTAATTCCTCTTGCAATGATTCTGAAAGAGTTATAAGAAAAGCTTTCGTAGTAGTATATGTCACATCCCCAAACTTTGTCATTAATCCACTCATTGATGAAACGTTGATTATTAGTCCTTCATTCTCTCTAAGCATAATAGGAATAGCAACACGACAGAACAAATAACTAGCAACAACATGGATATTTACCATATCTAGCTGCCTTTCATAATTACCTTCTGCAAAACTAGAAGATAATCCAAAACCAGCATTATTGACTAAAATATCAAGACGATCCAACGATTTTATGGTTTCTTCCACTGTTTTAATTTGTTCTATTTTAGAGAGGTCTGCTACTACTACTTTGGATTCAATTGAAAACCGATCAGCAAGAGTTTTAGCTAATTCATCTAACTTCTGTTTTCTTCTTGCAACTAAAATTAAATTATATCCTTCCTTTGCGAGAATTTCTGCAAAAGATTTACCAATTCCACTTGAAGATCCAGTTATAAGAGCTGTTTTTTTTGACACAAAATCATTCCTTATTGTTTTTTGATTCATTTCTTTTTTTCTTGAAACTGAAAAATTCTCCCTTAAAACGTAGATAAACGAGTAATAGAATGCAAGCCACCAAAAATCCACTACCAATAGCTATAGATTCTACAATCCACTGATTGTCTTCAATATCTTCTGGGAACAACAGAGCGTTTATATTGTCTCTTATTAATTTGATATAATTATCATCTATATCATCTCTCAACATTGGTGATAATTTAGCAAGTTTTGAATTCGTATCTCTTGCTATCTGTATGATTAAACTTTCCTCAATTTGTGGTTGAGTAATGATAATGGACACATTTTGTTCAATCATAGTGTCAACAATTTCTTGAATGTGTTGCGCTGAAGATTCTGAACCTTCATGTTCTTCAATTATGCCTACTCTTTCAACACCAAGCATATTCAACAAGTAGAAAAACGAAGGATGGTGTACGACTACCTTCAAACCGTTGGTTCTATTAAAATAATAATCTTCGATATCAAATATCAATCCATCTAATTCAGAAAGGTAATTATCTCTATTTGTTTCATATTGTTCTCTATTTGCAAAGTCCAATGGTACTATACTATCAGTTATATTTGAAACAAAGTTTTTAGCTATTATTGGACTCATCCACACATGTGCATTCAATAACCCTGAAACAGGATCAATTTCCATCATCTCTTGTGAGGCTAGTGTAAGAACATTCAGAGAAGGATATGTGTCTAAAATAGTCTCAACCCATGGTTCGATTCCAGGTAAACCTAGTCTTATGAATAAATCTGCATCACGAATCATAAAGATCTCACTTGGAGTTAAAGTATATGTATGAGGATCCTCAGAACCTGTAACAATAGAAGCTGCAGAGAACAGATTATCTCCCACTTGTGAAGCCCAATCAGCCATTATCGATAATGTCGTCACAACACTGATTACTCCACTTGTTTCATTTATATTAGAAACTATAACCGATTTATCAGGATTACTTGCAATAGTTGAATATGATGATAGAAAGAGAACTATAGTAATAATGATAGTAGCTGTTTTCTGAGTTTTAAAACACATCAAGTAAAAAAACTGATTCTTCTTTATATTAATTTTTGTACATACCCAAAATCATTTTATATTTTACTTATCTATCCTAGCATATGGTATCGATACTTGATTTCATATACTCTTTAGCAACACCGTTAATGATTAAAGCTCTAATTACTGCTGTAATCATAGGAGTGTTAGGAGGGATTGTTGGAGTTTTTGTGTTGTTAAAAGGTATGGTGTTTCTTGGTGAGGCAATAGCCCATTCAGCTTTTGCAGGAGCAGCATTGGGTATACTCATAGGCATAGACCCACTAATTACGGTAATTATTTTTGGGATCAGTGCTTCTGTGGGTGTTGGTTATGTTAATGAAAAGAAAGTAATGAAAGATGAAGTAATTATTGGAGTAGTATTTACGAGTTTCATGGCTTTAGCAATTCTTTTCATAGGATTGATGCCGTTTCAGTCAACAGATGTAACTTCAATATTGTTTGGAGATATTCTTCTTGTTTCCTGGGAAAATTTCATTTTACTGATTTTTGTGGCTATTGGTGTTTTATCTCTCATTACAGCTCTAAAGAAAGAATTATACTTGATAACATTTAATGAAGAAATGGCTTCAGTAGCAGGAATTCCAGTAAGATTTCTTAATTATCTCTTTCTAGTACTTATAGCAATAACAATTGACGTTTCATTGAAAGCAATAGGAGCAATTTTAGTTTTTGCAATGATTATTACACCTGCAGCAGCAGCTTATCAATGGACATTTAAGTTGAACAAAATGCTCTTATTATCAGCCTTATTTGGTGTAATTTCAGCTTTTCTTGGATTGTTTTTCTCATTTATCTGGGATCTGCCTTCTGGGTCAACTATTGTTGGAGTTGCTACGATAATTTTTGCTTTATCCTTTATCGTGTCTCCAAAAAGAAGAAAATCTGGAACAGGACACGATATTGAGAATTGTGAGTATTGCTCAAAATCTATTGATGGCAGAAAATTCTGTCTAGAGGAAAGTTGTGTAGCCAGAGAAATACCTCACAAACATAGTGAAGGAGAGTTGATTATTTACAAAAAAGATTTGAAGGAAAAAAGTACTCCATCTAAACACAAGCACGAAATGGAGGATGAAGAGTGATGAATGACAGCATTTCATCTGATAGTGATATAATTGCTTGTATGAAAGACATAAGCGTAGTTTATGGTGATTTTGCTGCATTATACGAGATAAATTTAGATATACATAAAGGAGATTTTATTGGAATTTGTGGTCCAAACGGCAGCGGAAAAACAACGTTACTAAAAACAATGATGGGATTGGTACAGCCAATTGCAGGAAAAATGATATTGTATGGCCAAGAGATCACAGATAATTTTCCAACCTATATCAAGTTTAGAATAGGATATGTCCCACAAATTACAAACATTGACAGAAATTTCCCCGCACTAGTAAAAGATGTAGTAGAAATGGGAAGATATGCGAAAGCAGGGCTAGGAAGAAGGATTACACGCACTGACAAACAAAAAGCTATGGAAGCTTTACAATTAGTAGATATGGAACATTCTGCTGAAAGACCTATTGGTCATCTTAGTGGAGGACAACAACAAAGAGTTCTCATAGCTCAAGCCTTAGCAGCTGAAGCTGAAGTTTTGTTGTTAGACGAGTTTACTTCCGCTTTAGATTTCCGAATGACTGAGGATATTATGGAACTTCTTGATTATCTCAATTATACACACAAAATCACTATTATCACTGTTGGACATAACATAGAAATTCTAAGAGCATATTGCAATAGAATCATCTGCATTAACAAAGTGATAGCATTCGATGGTGATCCTAAAGATTCTGAGCTAGATAAAGCTATAATTAAAATATTTCATTAATTCAATTTTTCTTAGAATACCTATATGTAAAACAAAAAGAGCTTTTAAAACAAGTAAATTATTTGCTCATTATTTGCCTGATTTTCGTACTAGAGTTATATCTATAGTTGAAACAGTTTTTGGACCCATATCACTTTCCAGTACTTCTGAACCAATTTTAACATCAGATACTTCTACCATTGGTAGATATTTTCTTTTAGTAATTTCAGCAACATCAACTGCTGTGCTAATTGAACGTCCTCTCGCGCGAATTGTACACTTATTTCCACCTTTGTTAAAAATAGTTACCACAACTAAACAGTAATCAACAATTCTTTTACGTCCAATATAGACAGCATTTTCTTCTTTAGACATTTTTTCCATCTCATTATTTATTTGAGACTATTGAGATATAACATTGCTCTCTTTTAAATTTTCTTTATTCAATAAGCCGTTGTAAAATATTTCAATAATAAATCTAAGTAGAAAAAATGGAGGAAAAGTAATAGAGAGACTATTAAATAACAGATTAACAGATTATTTGTATATTTTTTCGAATTTTCTGTTTGAGTAAGATTCTTCGAATTTTTGATGATAGATTTCTTCATCATAATCAACTTTATAGTTCCTTTCCTTTGGAACAATAAGATTAATTGCATCATCGATTCTCTCAATTTCTATTCTGGTGCTATTTTCACTATAAATCTCACCCTCATTTTCCCAACATAATGGTTCTGCTGTTTCAACAATCATTTTTTTACAACGATCTAAATGTATACCTTTCAACCCTACATGATTTCCGGGAATTGCTTTTATAAGCATTTTTACACGATTTAACCCTTTCATTCCATGAGCAATGGCAACACCCAGATCTTTGTTTTTCTGACTGTATATAGCATTACTTGGCAGAACATGAAAACCAGCGATATCATCACCAAAAGCTGCAAAAGCATTTGTAAGGTCAGGAATCTCAATTGTGTCTCTATCATCTAAGGTTATTTTTGCGTTTGTATTCTTAGATTTCAAAACATATTTTAATGCCAAGTAATTGTATTTGATCAAACCTATTTTCATCCATTTCATTTCATAGTGTGCTGCGGCAGCAGCCTTTGCTGTAAAACCACCATCTGTCATGTCAAAAGCATAACATGTTCTGTCTCCTGAGCATTTAATCGTAGGAAATTTCTCACTATGCCCTTCTGCTAGAATCTGAAGGCTTTCTTCTAAACCATAAGGAATTGAGTGAGTCTTATGCCAATCGCACATTGAACCAGCTGATAGTAAACCTAAAGTGACATCTGGATGACCTATTATGACATCACCCATATTGGTTGCTGTTCCATCTCCACCCAAGGCTACTAGTGTTTTATAGCCCTTCTTGATTGCTTCAGCTGCAAGTTCTTTCTCTTGTTGTGGTCTCTCTGTTACCACATATTCAAAATCTCCAATATACTCTTTAGTCAATGCTAAAGCGGAGTCTAGTTTTTTACCCAATTTACCTGTGTTTGCATTGGGATTAACGATAATGTAAGGCTCTGAAGGCATATTTTCATTTTGAATAGAAAGTAGTATATAAAATTAATCTGTTAAACAGCAGCATTTCTTTAAAAAGCAAATGAATATATTTTAAAACTAGTTTTACTATTTTTTTGATGTGATTACATGAAATGTTACAACTGTGGAATAGAAAATGTTGAACAAGCAAGGTTTTGTGGAAAATGTGGTGCTGATTTAGAATCCGTACCCTCTGCTAAGGCGCAGAATCAACAAGTACCTCCTCAACAAGAAAGGAAGGAACTAGTTAGATGTACAAATGATAAAGTATTAGGTGGAGTATGTGCTGGCATTGGGAGACAACTTAACATGGATACAAGTACAGTTCGTTTGCTTGCTGTGCTAATATTCTTCCTCACTGGTTCTACTATAGGGTTAGCTTACCTTATTCTTTGGGCAGTTCTTCCTGAAGCTCCTTGTGCTCCTGAGCAACAGAGAAACTAGTAACTCTCCTCATTCTCTTTTTTATCAAAAAAGTCTTCTAATTTTGCGCTTTTTGGTCTTTTTATCATCGGAAAGATTTCTTTCCAATGAATTATTTTTGCTTCGAGGTTATTCTTTTCTAGATAGGCTAATACTTTCTTAGGAAATTCTTGAGCTACTAATATTCCTCTCACAGACTTTTTCTCTGTGCTTTCAAAGTATTCTATATACCTTTTCAGCTGATGAGCATTTGCTGGTGTAGCATTCCTTTTCTTCACTTCTACTATTACTTCTCCACTTTCACTCATTCCTCGAATATCTACAGGTCCTACATCTGTACTATACTCAGTTCGTAGAATTTGAAATCCATTCTCGATCATATCTGGATTAGCTACTAGATACTTTACAAGATCACTTTCATCACCATATATTTCCAATTCAGTCTCATCGGTTGCATGCCATATGGAAATATTAGTCAAATTTGTGAAAGTAATTATCAGAGTCTCCTTCGTTTTTGTTCGATGTGTAACCATCTCCAATAAAGAATCAGAAAGTTTAAACTCAATTGGTCCAGCTAATGGTTTTTGCCAATTAAGAGGTTTCACGCCTATAGGTCCATGCAAAACGATAGAAAGATCTTTTTTAATCATAAGAAATCGATCTCCTTCCGCTAGAGTTGATTTTATCCTACCGTCGAAAATTGCCTTACATCTGCCAGCAATAAGTATCATCTTGTTCCCTACAACCAAGTTCAGTTTTTTAGCTATGGAATTAATTGGAACTAAAGGTAGTTTTTCATAATTATTGTTGTTCAAATTGTGACCCTCAAGGAGATATTTTCATTGTAGATTCTTAAAGAGATAATATTAATCTTACTACACAACATTTCAACCTTACCCATACACAAAATC
>JAUWPI010000146.1 GCA_030611665.1 Candidatus Heimdallarchaeota archaeon
CATTTTGTGCATGTGCCAATTGCAAGAGTTTTACATATTGCACATCTCTTTCCGAAAACCTTAGGATATAAACGGTAACTGCCAAATACTAATCCTACAAAAGCAGCTACTCCAACAAGTCCCAAACCCACCCTAATCGCATAATATCCAAAAGAACCAGGTTCAGTTCCATTTGTAGGAAGATCAGTATAATGTATCCCGTTTATCTCGAAGATTTTGAGATTGGTGTAGTATAATGTTAAACCAGTTAAAGAGGCATATTTCATGTCTGTAGGAAGAAAGCCTTCTTCTGGATAAACAGTTACATCTTTATTTGAACCAAGAGGCATGCCCAAAAGAGCATCAAAAAGACCGGGAGGGGTAAAAGTTTCTCCTAAAACACGAGTTCGTCGAGGATTAGCTTCAGTATATGTTTCCACCTCACTATTATTTGCTGTTAATGAATAGCCAAAAGAGAGCATATCACCATCTTCAACAACAGGAATAGCTGCTGAACTATCAGATGGCACGTATTGTATAACAACTAATGAAAGGAGAATCACTAGAAACAGTTGAGTTCTTTTCATTAACGTGTATGAAGGGATTATAAATAAAAATATATCGAATTAAGAAAACATTATCATGGAAGGAGTCAATTAGTAATAACCGACATATTTAAAAAAAGTTGTAGATAGAAAAGAAATAACTGCGGGGCAGTAGTTTAGTTCGGTCGATGATCGTGGACTGTCACTCCATGGACCCGGGTTCAAATCCCGGCTGCCTCGCCAAAATTATTTCTAAATTATTATTAATTAATTCAAAGCATAGTTATGATTTAATTCACTTTAATATTCTATATAATTGAAATGTTATCCGTTCATGTTTTTATATAAAAAATAAGTCATCAAAAGAAAAAGATGTCAGTTTTACACTGTTTAATCTAAGCCTACTTCGACTCTCTTTTTCTCAACTGCTTTCATCAATTCCTTTGAAAAAGTAACAAATGCTTCCTCGACTTTTTCTCCAGTTTTAGCTGAAGTTATGAAAAATGTTTCTTTTGGTAAATTTAATTCTTCGATTATTGCTTGTATGCTTTCATCTGAAACTGATACTTGTTCTTTCAAATCGGCTTTGTTCCCAATCAAGAAATAAATGACATCCTCTTCAACGGCGTCTAGACCTTTCTTCCATGCTTTTACTGAAGCTAAAGTGTTTTCTCTTGTCAAATCAAATACTAGAAAACAACCTCTCGAACCACGATAGAATTTCTCCCTGACTGAAGCAAATCTTTCTTGCCCCCCAATATCACTTATAAGAAATAGAACTTCGTCATTTCCTACAAAGAGCTGTTTACTTAAAATGTCGACACCAATTGTCATTAAATATGAAGATTGAAATCTATTATGTACAAATCTTGTGATAAGTGAGCTTTTTCCTACCCCCGGATCTCCAAGCAAAACAATCTTGAAGATATATTTCTTGCCCTGTTCTTCTGTCATCTTTTTCCCCTTTTCATCCTCATACTATTCTATTTTTATTAAGTTTTCTGCTCTATTTTTCTGTAAATCTGGTTATTCAGTAAATCTAGTCATTAGATCGTTTGCTAGTTCCTCATCAAACTCTATCCTTGGTGGGAAGTTTATCACTCCATCATCAGGATATCTTGGAATTAGATGAAAGTGTATGTGAAAGATTACTTGTCCCGCATCTTCACCATTGCTTTGTATAATGTTTATTCCTGTTGCACCTGTAACTTCTTTTAATTTTCTTACAATTTTAGGCAATTTCATCATAAAAGCCGTGTTTTCCTTTTTTAGTTCATACATGTCAACTATGTGTTTTTTTGGTATGAGAAGTGTGTGTCCTCTCGCAATAGGATAAATATCAAGGAAAACAAGGACTTCATCATCCTCATATAGAGTGTTATTTGGAATTTCTCCTTTTACAATTTTACAGAAAAGACAATCATCATTCATTTAAACTAACTCTTCTTTTCACTAATGATTGAGTGGTTCTTTTTCAGTTTTTGCCTATTAAACTGAATTTAGTTACTTGGATGAACTTTCTAATCCTCTATCCTGTTGTACCAAATAAGCTTCTCCACCGTGTTCATTGATTGCTTTCATAACTTCTTCTTCCCTATTTGGAGCAAATGCTAAAAAGGATCCACCATTTCCACTCCCCATCAATTTACACCCAAGAGCACCTGCATTATTAGCGTAGAGTATCAATTCCTGCATTCTAGGGGTAACATTTTCGAGATATTCTTGTTGGATATGATGATGTTGGTTCAGTAGTTCTGCGAATCGGTTCTTGTTCCCCCCATCATTTTTCAGCAAATCATAACCATCTCTTACTACTTCTCTGATCCCTAAAATCCCAAGTAGTCTCCTTAATCCAACACTTTCTTTTTCTTGGTATTCTTCCTTTACTATTCCAATCGGATAATCTAATAAGTTGAAATTTTGGTCTTTCTGTTTCATCCAATCTATTCCATCATATATCTCCTTCTTTCTAACCATCAGAGTTTGAATTGTTTCCTTCTGCTTCAGAGTATCTCCTATAATTAATCCGTTTAATTTGACATTCAGTCTTTCGAAGTTATATGGACCTCTGCACTCAAGATAAATGATGCCCCCCAATACACTTGCAAAATGATCCATCATTCCCCCTGCCTGGTTTAGATTTACCACCTCTGCAAGATAAGCTTGTTTCGCAAGCTCTTTATCAGAAGAATTTACTCCCGCGGCTTTATCAAAAAATGCTACTAATGCTGCACAAAAAGCTGATGAAGAAGAAAGCCCCTTCCCCATTGACAAACTCGATTTAACCTCAATTTTTGCTCCAAAGGATTTAGGTAACCGTTTTTGATATATGTTAAATGCAGAAAAGATATAGTCTTTCTTTGATCTTATTGGTTGGTTCTTATTTTCAAATTGTATCGCTTTTTCTAAATCTGTTAAATTGATACGAATAATATTGTCATTTGTTATTGTTCCTGATACATTTATTCTATTATTAATGGCTAATGTGATAACTTCTAGCCCCATATAGTCTACATCCTCACCAAAAAGGCAAGCCCTTCCTGGCACTGAAACGTTAAGTTCCTTCATCTTAATGAGACCACTTTTCTTTGTATTGATTGACTTTGTTCTTTAAGCTTTCAAAGTTAAAAGTGTTAAATTTGTTATTTTGATAGACAATTTTTCCATCTATCATAGTCATACTCACGTCTTTACCAGATGCGGAATATACCACATGAGATATAGGATCATAAATTGGGATAGCGTCGATAACATCAATATCTATTTGAACAACATCGGCCCTTTTCCCTTTTTCAATTGAACCAATCTCTTTGTCCCAATTCAAAGCTCTGGCTCCATCTATTGTAGCCATTCTCAAAACTTGTTTTGCTGGAAGCAATTTTTCGTCCAAATGTTTCACTTTCTGTAAGAAGGTCGCCAAACGTATTTCTCTGAACATATCGAGATTATTGTTACATGGGGCACCGTCTGTTCCTAACCCTACGATTATTCCGAAATCCAAATGTTTCTTTACGTCACAAATCCCTGAAGCTAGTTTACAGTTGCTTGATGGATTATGTGTAAGTCTTGTATCTGTTTCTTTCATTATGGTGTACTCTTCTTCGTCTAACCAAATCCCATGAGCAACAATTGTTTCAGAACCCAAAGCCCCCACATCCCTTAGTGCTCTTATGTATGAGGTTTTGTAATATTTTTCTACCTCTCTACATTCAGCTTGTGATTCTGCAGCATGAGTATGAATCATTAAATCATCATACTGATGTTGTGTTTCAACAATGCCTTTCATCAACTTTGGAGAACAAGAAAGTAAGAATCTTGCATTCAATGTATATTTTATTCTCTTATTATGTGTATAATGAAAATTAGTAATTTGTCTATTTATGGTTTCAATTATTTCGTCAGCATTATCTATGGGTTCAGTAGGCAAAGATGGGTTAACGTCCATTAGCATTTGACCTATTCTAGTTCTAATCCCTGCTTCGATTGCACTATTAATCCCCGATTCTGTATTGCTAGAGGATAACATGTCATTTGCTGTTGTTGTTCCTGTTCGAATCATTTCAGCGAAACCAAGCAAAGAAGAAGTATGTACATCATCAGCTGTAAATTTTGATTCACCAGGAATAACAACTTTTTCCAACCAATCAAGCAAAGCTAAATCATCTGCTCTACCTCTTAATAATGTTTGAACGCTATGAGAATGAGTGTTAACTAATCCAGGCATAAGAATCTTGTTTTCACCACAAATAATTTTTGATGCAGAATAATCTTTGTGAATTTCCTTCTTAGTACCTATTGCTGTAATCTCACCATCTACTACTAAGATTGCCGCATCCTTCAGAACGGAATTTGAATGGTTGCTTGTTATTAAATAATCAGATTCAATTATCGTATCTTTCACTCTTATCAAAGCACTAATCGGGAATATCTTAATAAATTCTATTTTTTAGTTGTAATTATAGGAGAATATATTTTATGGACGATAAACTTGCAGAGCTAACCTCCGAGATTAAAAAATGCGAAGCTTGCCATCTTAAGGAAAATAGGACTCAAGTTGTTCCTGGGGTATATGGCCCGAAGAATAGCTTGTGTTTCATTGGAGAAGCCCCTGGGTTTTATGAAGATAGGGATGGGGTGCCATTTGTTGGAAGATCTGGAAAGTTATTGGATAAAATGTTAGATAGTATTGGTTTTTCACGAAAAGATGTGAGTATTCTCAATGTTGTAAAATGTCGTCCAACTGATGAAAAAAAGGATAATAGAACGCCTAAGGAATCTGAACTTAGGTTTTGTGGGGACAAGTGGTTGTTTAAACAGTTAAAATTCTTAACCCCAAAACTAATTGTAACTTTGGGTGGTATTTCATTAAAATTCTTTTTTCCAACAGCAAAAGTAACGAAAAGTGCAGGAAATATCTTAACACTGGAAGAAGGGTATCCAGTTTTTGCTACTTTTCATCCCGCGTATATTCTTCGAAATTACAACAAAATAGAAGAGTATGATGGTCACTTTCAAAAGATAGCAGAAGTTTATAATCAAACTAATGGAGAAAAATCAAGAAAAAAATCCAAACGAAGTGAGCAGAAATCATTAACAGATTTTATTTGAACATGATTTGTCTCTGAAAGTTTTACTTGTATGTTTAGCTGATGAAAACAGTTATATTGCGTGGCGAGACCCTAAAATTAATGAATAAGGGGCAGAAGCTTTTTGGTACAGCTGGTATTAGAGGTCCTTACGGCATAAAAGTAACAGCTGAACTTGTTATTGGTATAAGTCAAGTACTTGTTAATCAATACACTGGTGAAGGAATTTTGGTAGCACATGATGCTAGAACTTCTTCAGAGGCTTTAAGTCAAAGTGCTTGTTCTGCTATTTCACTAGCTGGAGGAAAAGTATATTCAGTTGGAATGTGCACTTTTCCTGTAATTGCGAATTTAACTTGTGATGAAAAACACAGTGTTGCCATATATATAACTGCATCACACAACCCTCCACAAGACAACGGAATTAAGGTATTAAGAAATGGGAGAGAATTTGTCAAAGAGGAACAAGAAAAAATAGAAAGTGAATTGGAAAAAAGATCAATTCAAAACAAACTATTCAACTATGTAAGTTGGGATAAAATTCTGCCACAGAACAAAATAGCAGATGCTAATGAAACATACAGTAAACGAATTATAAAAAAACTAGATTTTCAGGGAGATGACAGAAAAATCATTCTAGATTGTGCTAATGGACCTATGTCTGATTTAGCTCCTAAGCTTCTTTCCAAACTTGGTTTTCAAGTCACGTCAATTAATTCACACATTGATGGGCATTTTCCTGGTCGTTTGGCTGAACCTAGTCCTGTTAATCTAGGAACATTGGTCGAATTATGTAGGGAAAACAAAACCATGGGAGTGGCTTTCGATGGAGATGGAGATAGAATAGCAGTTATTGATGAGTCTGGTGAGTTTGTTGAACTCTCGAGGATGAACGCACTACTAGCAACATTTGCTATAGAGGAAGAGGGGGTAGGAAACATTATCGTAAGCATAGATTCCTCAACGACTATCGATAAAACTGTTGATAAAATCGGTGCGACAACAATTAGAACAAATTTAGGTGAACTTCACGGTAAAATAAAAGAACTGACAGAGAAAAACGAAAAAGTAACCTTCGCTGCTGAACCATGGAAACCAATATTCCCTTCTTGGGGTTTCTGGATAGATGGATTGTATGCTCTGGTGAAATTGTTGAAAGTGATTACATTGCGTAAAACAACTGTTACTGATATTATGAAGGATGTTCCGAACCATATTGCTGAGAGAAAAGCCTACATAGTCGATTTTGAAGATGTTCTAACAATATTTGAAGAGTGTAAAAAGAAACTAATTGAGAGAATGAAGAATCAGGAAGGAAGAGAGTTAACTATAGATGGTCTTAGATATGATCTAAATGACGGTACGTGGATATTAATAAGAAAATCAGGAACAGAACCAAAAATTAGGATTTACTACGAATCACCAACAACGGAAAGATTCAAATGGGTAGAGCAAATCGTTAAAGAACTTGAAGATATTATCATGAAAAAGTGATTGTTAATGGTATCAAAAATCATGCAAAACGAAGTAAGACTAACAAATGAAAGGTTGAGGATTTCCATTTTTATCCTACTGTTCTGGGTAATTATCACTACATTAGACGTTACAGGAGCAATTAGTTTAAGAGAAAATGTAATAGGGTTTTTAACATATGCAATTATTGCCTCGACTGCAATTATCATGCTGTTATTGAGTTTAGGGATACAGATTGAACCTTTAGTAAAAGGGATGATTAAAAATCGTAAAGACATCGATAAATTCTGGGAAAGTCAAGAAGAGTTAAAACCAGAAATTAAAAAGCGGACAATAGCAAGTGAGATTCTTCTTATCGTTGCTGTACTATTAATGCTGACATCACTTCTCTTTATTATTGTTTAGGAGTATTCCAGAGAAATTGAAATAATACAGGAATCTTAGTGAGGAGTTAACAGTGGGGACCCGGATAGATTTACTTGAAAGCTTAGCTCCAAGGGCTAGAAATTACATAGGAGAATCTATTGGGGTGATAATTAAAAATAAAATAGACTTACTAAGTTTGATTATTTTTGGTAGTGTTGTAAGAGGAGAATATCAACCCGATCTATCTGACGTAGACATAATTTTTGTGATAAATGACAATACATCTAAGAAAGATAAGACACAAATTAGACGAGAATTAATTAAATTAGAATATAAACACGTTTTTAGAAAGAAGAATGGTTCTATTGTTAATACAGTATACAAACGTGCTGAAGATATGACAGGAATGTACGTATCACACTTTATATGCTATAGAAAAGAATTTCTTGCAGCTAAATTCTCAAAGGTATTTAATGTAAATCTATTTCTATGTAAATTACTTGCTCCAACTGATGTTGTTTGGGCTAGTGTTGTAAAATCTGCTACAACCTTATGGGGAGAAAATCTACTAGAAAAAGTAAATTTAGCTGAAGTGAA
>JAUWPI010000140.1 GCA_030611665.1 Candidatus Heimdallarchaeota archaeon
TGTTTCAAAATCATTGAACCTTATTTTTAGAGTTATTGTTCTAAAGTGCATTTTTTTGTCTTTAGCTTTCGAAACTATCGTTTTTATTGCAGAATCGATATGAACCCAAATGTCTAACCATGAGCTATAACTGTTGAAGAATGTTCGTTCTTCACTTATCGACTTCCTTTCATGACTACCGAATTTTTCATCAGTTTTTTCTGTATTATAACCATTGACTAGCTTCCATGTCTTCAAACCGTATTTTCCAAACTTTTGAAATGCAATCTGATATTGTAGATTTGCAAAATTACCGCATGTTTCTATCGAATTACTTTGAAATACTTGGTAGGTTTTTTTTCCTATCCCTGGAATTGCTGTTATTTTCAAAGGTGCCAGAAATTCACTTATCTCTAAGGGTTTTACTACAGTCAAACCATTTGGCTTATCCACCTCACTAGCAATTTTAGCTAAAATTTTTGTAGGAGCAATACCAATTGAGCAAGTTAAATGTTCACTTGCATAAACATCATCCTTTAGCTCTGTTGCTAGTTTTCTAGCTTCTTCATAGTCACTAACTATATCTGTGATATCGAGATATGCTTCATCATTTCCCGCTATCTTCATAATTGGAGAATAATTGGATAAAACCTTCATAATGTTCTCTGATACTTTAGAATAGAGCTTAAAAGTTCCTCTGACCATCGTAACATGAGGACATAATTTCAATGCTTGAGAAATTGGCATTCCAGAATGAATACCATACTCTCTAGCTTCGTAAGAGCAAGTGCTTACTACTCCTCTCTTTGTTTGAGGGTTACCTCCAACAATTAGAGGAATACCGGCAAGTTTAGGATTCTCACGAATTTCAACATTAGCAAAAAAAGCATCTAAATCCATATACAAGATGATTTTATCAAATGATTGCTCCTTTTCTGAGAAATATGTCATTTGATCAGCTAACGTCATACTAGAATATGGTGATTTTAATATAAAAATACAAAAAAGAAAAAAAATGAAGTGAAGGGTTTATTTCTTTCTCTTAGTAAAGACTATAGCAGTTAAGCCAATCAACCCAATTATAGCTATAAAGAAACCTGTTACTGTAAATTCAGGAACAGATGTTGCATCCACCTCTCCAGGAGAAGGAGTGTCTATTATGAAATCAGTGTTACAGTTGTTAGTATCTTCGTTGGCTGGTGATCTTTGTAATGTTTCATCCTCACCTGTGGTAGAACCGCTCCAAGAAGTTGTACCTGATGCACTCCCTGATCCCCAAGCAACTGCATCTTTGGCGTTTCCTGCTGAATCCTTTAGTATCACTTCATCTCCAGTATTTCCAAGAGCTAAATTACCAAGACCATAATCTGCTGCGGATACAGAGATGCCTAAGGCACTCATTTCGCTAACATAAGTTGCACTATCTTGAGCAAATACTAGAACCTCTTCACTAAGAATCTGTGCTCCTTCAGGCAATGTGAATACACCTTCATTGTCTGTGATTGTCCATCCTTCGATTGATAATGCAAAACTAAAACCGTTATAGATTTCAGAATACTCACCATTTGGTTCTGCATCTCCATCATACCTAACTTCTGAAATAAGGAGTAACCAATCTCCAGTATTGATAACATTAACCTCTTTTTCGATTTCTATAGGAGTTCCTACTGTAGGTGTTCCAATTATTTTGATTGTGTGAATACCATCATCATATGATGTCGTATCAACGCTTTTGTCAACAATACCTATAGGATTTGTCCATGTATGGATTGAAACAGAATCTATCAGAAGTTCACCTGATGTATATGTGTTTACTGCAAATGAGGCTTGGAAATTGTAATTTCCAGAAGCAATACCACCAGGAGTTGGTGACACAAGAGCAACGGGTTGAGCAAATCCAACAGGAGTTTCTCCAGCAGCCCAATCATAGTCAAAAACTGTTTTGAAATAAGCAGCTACATTTGCATTCTTTACTATAGCTCCAGCTTCCCGATTATTTACAAATGAGTTATTAGACCAGTTTATGCTTGAAACTTGAACTGTTTCACCATCTACTGAAATGTACTTATTATGGTCGTACATACCTTTGAAGAACTTAACTTGAATTCCATTATTAATTAATAATTCAGTTACATTTTCGTTAGATGTTCCTGGTTCAGGAATAAGGACCCTAACAGATACTCCTCTTAAAGCAGCATCTATAACATCGTATAAGGCATCACAATCAAATTTGATATATTGTAATTCTAAATCGATAGAAGTAGTAGCAGCATCTATCATACTAGAAATTAATTCATAACTGTTATCTGGGGAGAATATTGGAGTTACTTCAGCGTACTCAACAAAGCTAGTTGGAGCAACTTGAGGTACATATGTCCCACTTGTTTCTGGTGCTTGTAATGCGCCTCCATGAGCTATTACTGAATATGGTGTAGAAATTAAACCATCATCATTGAACACGTCCTCGTAATATGTGGCTATACTAGCATCGTTGAAAATAAATCCCATCTCTCTATTTGTTCTCGCTTCAGGTGATTCTGGCATGCTTGATGGAGCCCAGTTACCTGAATAAACGTATGCGATTTGGTGGTCAACAATCCAGAACTTTGCGTGAGTGAATCTAAATGTAGAACTTGTCCAGTATACATCAATCCCCGCATCATTTAACCTCCATGCTGCTTCCTCTGTGTAGTCATCTTCATAGCTATTAACTCTATCATCAGACAATTGAACGATAACTTCAACTCCTCTACCATGTGCAGCAATTAATTCATCAACAAGGGATTCACTTGATAGCGTGTAGACTTCCAAATAAAAGGAAGTTACAGAATTTTTTATTGATCCTATTACTACTGCGTGAGCATTATCAGGTCCTACAAAAGTTGTGATATTTATCGTTCCTTTGAAAGTTGTTGTTGTTATAGCATCTATTTTTGCATCAGTAGGTGTGTTTATACTAGATTCTTCTCCTGAAATAGACTTTGAAAAATCAAGAAATACAAACGAACTGGTTAATAAAACTAACAGTATAAAATTAGTAATTTTTATTCTTTTCATAATTATCTAATATTTTTTTACTTATTAAATATTTATCGACACAACAAAAATTGGAAATACTGTTTACAGCATATTCTCCAATAATTCATAAGCTTTTACTATATCTTCAGAAGCTGAGGATCTTCTAGCAGCTGACCTTAACATGCGTGAGTATTGTCTTAGATCTCTATCTGTTACATCTAACAGAGACATCACATCTTCTTTTGATAGGTTATCTGCATTAGGAATTTCGATTAACTCTGTTGCGAAAACAAGGGGTGTCATTTTTTCAACTATTTTTTGAATTGGCTCTCCAAAGAATTGCTTTAGATAGATTAGGTCTTCATCTTTAGCTCCCCACACATATATCAATGTCTTTTGTTCTTTAAATTTCTCAACAATTTTAATTTTAGATTTAACAAAAACAAATTTTCCTTCACCAATATCCTGTTTTGATACAGAAGTTTGATAATGTTCAGCAATTTTCTCTAATTGATTTGAAATTTCTTGCTCTTTTTCTGGTTCAAAAATGACTTTCATATTATTACTTTCAATACTTAAAATAAAATTGTTTCTAAGGAATCCTTCAAAATTCTTAATCAAGATGAAATTCAAAGAATTTTTCTAATCTTTCTGAAATTTTTTCTTTTACAGGTTGGACGACGTGAAAATTCTCTTTTAACCAGTTGGGAAGGTGTTTTTTATAGTAATGACGGGCGAATCGGTAATCTAGAAGTACGATAACTGCATAATCCTCTAAGCTTCGAATAGGTCTACCAGCTGCTTGAGAAGCTCTAGTTAGTGCAGGAATATTGTAACCAAATTCTCTTCCTTTAGTTGGAAACTGACTTTCCAGATAATTGATTGATGCATTGACTGTGGGTGATGGCCGAGCATACGGTATCCCGACTACTACCACACTTTGCATTTGACCAGAAGGATAATCGCTTCCCTCTGATGATCTTCCACCAAGCACGGATAGTAGGACTCCACCATCACTGTTAGATTCATTCTTGAAGGCATTGATTAAGTCATCAGTTTCTAAGGAGGACATACCTCTATGAGTAACGAATAGTGGTTTTGACATCTTCTTTTCTAGTCCTGAACCAAGAAGGCTCTCCATTACTGAATAACTTGCACAGAATATTCCTGTATTCTTTGGAGTTGAATCTACAACTGCTTCAAGGATATCAATCATATTTGCATAAGTTGTAGGTGTTCTATCTTCTAATTTAGATGATAATTTATCGATTACCAAAGTTACGTGATTCTCGTTCTTATATGGTGATGGTAGTACCACACTTACAACTTTATTCGGATCTAAACCGATTAAAGACATATAGGATGCAATTGGGTCAAGTGTTCCTGATGCAGAAACTGTCGCGTAAGCTTTTGAGAAGATTTCCTCTGTCATTGTTCTCGGATCCAAGGATAGTGTAACTAATCTTGGAATTGGGTTGCCAGTTTTTGATTCACTTTTTGTTAGAAAATGAGCGAATTCGGCCTTATCTTTGGTTTCCACTAGAACACTAAGGTGATTTGCAACAGCCGAAGCATAGGATAAAGGTGCTTTGTTTTGCTTCATTTGCTGATCTTTTACTAAATCACCTAGATGGTTGAGAGATTGAATTAATTCTATATCAATTGTCATATTAGCTCTTCTTTCTACTGTAAGAAGAAAATTTGATGAATCAATTTCTTTTTCCTCATTTTGGTCCATGTTTTTTATTTCATTCATCAATGTAGCAGATAAAGATTCAAGGAAATCATAAACCTCTCCTTCTCTGTGTTTCATTGCTTCTGACAAAGCATTCTCAATAGAATAGTTTGACAGGCTTGAACTACTTATATCGACAGCAGTTGAAGGAAGATTGTGTGCTTCATCTATAATAATTATAAGATCTGAAAGCTCTTTATCAAGCCTGGTTAAGAGTATTTTTCTAATGAAAGGATTGAAGACATATTGATAACTTGTAGCAATTACATCCGCTTTAGAAAGTGATCTAACTGAAATTTCAAAAGGACACACTTCTAGATTGTGACCAATTTCTATTAGTTCTTGACTGTCTAAAACCTTACTTTGAACAATTTTATCTACACTTTCTGACTTAGTTTTCTTTGCAAGGTTTGTGAAATATTTGCATTTTCCTTCTTTTTTTAGATATCTACAGATGTCAGATGCATTAGCAGCATCTACTGCAAATTTTTTGATAATATGATGTAGACATAACTCTCTTCTCCCTCTAAGTGCTAAACCTGATACTTGATTGAGTTGTTTTATTAGTTTTAATTCTTCAACTACTCTACTCATTTGTTGGTGAGTTCTACAACAATATACAATAGTTTTCTTTTTTTCTTTTGCTATTGGCAAAGTAGCTGATAACAAAGATATGGTTTTTCCAACACCATTTGCAGCTTGAATAATAATTTGAGAACCCTTTAACATGCCTTCAAAAATCGTTTCTATTATTTGTTTTTGCAGTGGTCTTATCTCTAAATAAGGAAAGTACTTCTCCCATTCCACTATTGCTGAACTTATGTCCCTTTTGATGCCTACTTTACTATCCTTCAATTTCTCTTGCAACTTATCTGAACCAATGTCTCCTTTGCCTATACTATCATTTATAGGGATATACGAACCACATTTTTTGCATCTAGATTTTCCATCTATAACTAATATTTTTCCACAGTCAGGGCAAAAAGTGTAGTTTTCTTCAACCTTGAATACATTACCAGAGTTAGATTTATTCATAAGTTCGTTTCTTCTTTCAATGTGACTTATTAAAATCTTTGCAAGGTTAATCTACATAATCAAAAAACTATAGTTTTCATATAATTACCACTAAATTTCTTGGTTCAATAGATTAACTTTATATGAAGCCATAACCATTGATACTCACAGTTGCTACAGAAACCAGACCAGAATAGGAATTTGAGCAAATATTTAAATACAACAGATTCACAAAAGTAATTTCGTGAGAATTAAGCTCGCGAAAATATGGTTCATAGCTACTTTAGCAAGTTCTACTTGCGTTAGAGGTCACTGTAAATAGTCTGGTTTAAGGTTAAGCTTAATGACTCAAGAACAGAATAGAAATTTAGAAGATTTGTTGGAAAATACCACCGTCCTATTGGAGACTATAGCTTCTGAAATTATACATTCAACAACTAAAATCTATGCGTGTTACCACCCAGGTGATATTAATTCTAGTCTGTTCGATTTTAAAAACAGGAATGTAATTGATGATTTAAATCAACATTTTGATGGGATTAAGGAAACACTGAAGAAAAATATAGCATCTCTTCCATATAAAGAGAAAAATAATGAAATTCTAATTCTAGCAAACCTTCTCTCTGAATTAAAGGAATTTGATCTAGCTTTAGATTTATACCAAAATCTCACGAAACTAGATCCCGATAATCACTTCGCTTGGACAAATCTAATGACAATTTATATCTATAAGGGGATGCATTCGGATGCAATGGAATGTTATCTTCACCTACCACCTGATTTCATCGAATATTCAACCAATGAAAAAACTAATTCGAGTGCAGATTCTTACAGGATTTTAAATATTTCAGCTGCTTATCCCATGTATCATTCTCTTCGTTCTTTAGGGAGTCAAATTACAGAACCTAAAGAGTTAAGACAACAATATGAACAAGAACTGAGAGATTTGTACTCCATAAAGGAATTTGTAAAAGGTCAAGAGGAATTAGAAAATGGGAACTACGATGAAGCTTTTATTCAGCTTACAAGCATTACACAGAAGTTCCCTGATAGCCACGTTCTTCAATTTTTCGTTGGTAATGCAGCTCTAGAAGGTAAACATTATACTATAGCAGAAGAATACTTCAAGAAAGCAATTCAAATCAAAAGTGAGATTCCCGAATATTGGGCAGAACTTGCTGAATGTTTCTTTGCGCAACATAAGAATGATCAAGCAATAAAAGCTCTGAAAACAGCTTTAGCAGTTGATCCTGCTAACCAAAGGTGCTGGGAATTAGCTGGGAAAATGATTTTTACTATTGAATCACAAGGAGAATATGATTATTTTATCAAACAGATTCAGTTAATGCCTTCAGCTGAAGCGATTCTAAATTTTATTGAAGGTCTTATACAGAAGAAAAGATATGATAATACATTAGAAATTCTTCAAATTGGTGTTTCTAAGTTTCCTGAAAATACTGGAATATTAGAGAACCTGGCTCTAGTCTATGAACGAATGGGAAAATTTGATGAAGCGATCGGGATATATGAAGAGCTTTTAATGTCTGGAAAATCAGTTCAGAAGTACTTAAGAAAAATCACTTCAATTCTTACAGTTTTACATGATGATAAGAGACTTGTAAAAATCCTCAAGATGGTATCCTCCTATCTTCCATGGGATGAAACGACTCTATGGAATAAAATTGGTGATTTACTCATGAGGGCTAAAGATTATCTTGGAGCAAGTGAAGCGTTTAGAAAGGTGATTTCTTTTGATGCTGATGATCCTCGTATTCAATTCAATTTAGGCCTTGCTTATCAAGAATTAAGCCTCTTCAAGAAAGCTGAAGAAACATATAGAAAAGTACTAGAATTAAATCCAAATGATCACGCTGCACTAAATAATCTTGGAAATGTATTAAAAGAGTTAAAGCGATATGATGAAGCTATTGACGCTTATCAAACAACTATTGATATTGAACCAAAGAAAGCTATTTCTTGGGCCAATTTAGGGATTCTTTACGAAGAACTGAAATTGAAAAATGAAGCCAGGGAGTGCTATCAGAAAGCTAAGGAAATTGCATTAAAAAACAAAGATTATAAATCAGCTGCCCAATTTGAAGAATGGGAAAACTCTCTATGAACTCTGAAGACAAAACAAATGTCCCAGATTGGAAGAAAGCTCAGAAGTCTATAGCCCAGTTTCTGTCAGATAACAGTTTTGATGTATGGGAAGAAAGAACTATAGGGAACAGAAGAGTAGATGTATTAGCTAAACGTGAGTACAAGGGAAAAATATTCTATATCGTTTTTGAGGTGAAACATTATCAAAATGTTACTCCTAGTGTTGAAGAAAAATTTGTTCAACAACTGGAAGAATATGTACCAGTACTTGAACATGAACTTCTTTTACCACCTCACATCCTCTAGAGCAAAGAGCGTGCGACAGTAAAACAAATAACT
>JAUWPI010000115.1 GCA_030611665.1 Candidatus Heimdallarchaeota archaeon
GGAGAATATAGATTGAAGAAGTTTCAGTTCTTAGCATTAAAATCCGAAGAATTTTTTGATATGATAGATAAGATATCTAGAGAAAGAAATGCATTGAAACAAAGAAAAAGAAATGATAATATAATGAAACTATTCTGTTTCATGGTCATTCCAGCATCCATAATAACATTCAAAGTGAAAGAAGAAAATGATCACCTAATTGTTACTAGAACAATCAACTTTTTACCTATACTGCTTTTATCCATACCCATTCTAGCAACACTTGAAGCTATAGTTTATGGTATTTCAGCTCTTGTTAACAATTTTAATGCCCTTACTTTCGTTCTTGTAGGTAGTGCTTGGATCATGGTAGTCATGTTTCTAATCTACCAGACATTTGTTGAAGTAGACGAAATAAACAAGAGACTATACAGAGTAGAGGTGTAGAACTATGAAAATTGATCTTCATTGTCATTCTAGTTTTTCAGATGGGATATTTACTCCTCAACAACTACTAGAAATTGCAGAGAAGGAGAAACTCACCATTTTTTCAATAACAGATCATGATTCTATTAAGGGAACTGCAATTGCAAATAGGGAATCAGTAAACTATTCTTTTTCATACTTATCAGGAATTGAAATTTCCGCCAGGTATAAACAAGAAAAAATCGAAATACTTGGTTACAATTTCAACACTGATAACTCTGCTTTTAAACAAAGTCTGGTGAAACTACAAAACGCTAGAAGGGAAAGGATATACAAAATACTAGTTAAGCTCCAGGAAATTGGTCTAGACTTAACTTATGACGATGTAATCAAAGAAGTAGGAGATGCTTCGAGTCCTGGAAGACCCCATTTTGCACGAGCGATGAAAACAAAGAGGTATGTGAATTCTGTTAAAGAAGCTTTTAATGAATATCTAGCAGAGGGGCGACCTGCTTACGTACCTAGACTGACCATAGAACCAAAAGAAGCTATTAAATTAATTCATAATGCAAATGGGATAGCTGTTCTTCCCCATCCATTATTCATGGAGAAACGTGATTTGAAGAAAATGGAAGAATCGTTAGATCTGCTCATTTCATGGGGGATGAAGGGAATTGAAGTGTATTATAATTATGAAAATGCCTTCTCAAATTTTTCTGCAAAGAAGATTCAAGAAGTTACAAAGTTTCTTTCGGAATATTGTAAACAAAATGATTTATTGGTAACAGGTGGAAGTGATTTCCACGGTGAAAAGGGAACGCTGGGTGGAGTGTATGTGCCAAAAGAGTATATTTCACAGATACAATCATTTTTCAATCTGTAGCATTGAGAACTTTAATCAGTAATTCTGGATCATCAGTAAAGATTCCATCAATTTCCCAATACAATAAAGAAAGCATAATTTCCATATTGTTTATTGTCCACGGATGTACTGCAATATTGTTTTTATGAGCCTTCCTTATAGAACTGGCAGTTACTATTTTTATGAAAGAATGTGTTAAAGGAACTTGTAATGCACAAAATTCTTTCTTTGAGAATATCCAAAGATTGGAAACAAAAGCTAAAACTTCTTTTTTGTTTGCACTTGTTGGTATTTCAAAATGCTTACTTATTTCTCTAAATCTAAGAATTTGTTTATTGTGAAATGAACCTACTAAAACTCTTTGTTCAGCTCCACTGTCCTTAATTGTTTCAAATAATATAGAAGGAGCTTGTTTAAAATCATCTTTGATATCTAGGTTGATTTTCACTTTTGGAAATTTCTCAAAGAATGTTCGAAGAGGTAAAATATGCAATCCTATATTTCGGAAAGGATACTCATCTTTCTCCTTGTTTGTGTGCCAATAACCAAAATCAAACTCCATAAGCTCATCCAGATTGAAGTCTGTGATGTTTCCTTTACCATTGGTAGTTCTATCTAAAGTTTCATCATGAAAAATAACTGGAATACCATCTTTAGTGATTCTAATATCTGTTTCCAAAACATCGACTTTTAAATCATATACTTCCTTAAATGCTAAAAAGGAGCTTTCTGGTGTGAAAGCACTTCTTCCACGATGAGCCATCACTAGAGGTCTTTTACCTCTTAGGAAAGGAATTCCAGATGTTTTCCAAATAGGCTGAAACAATTTCTCACCTTTGAGCTATATTTAAACGATCCAGAATCTTATTTATTAACATAAGGAGTTTTTCCATAGTATTCTTACCAATGTCTATTGATTTCCCTGGTTCATGGAATAGAAGATTACGCTTAAACCTTATCTCATGCAAGAGAGTAACCTCGTCTTTTGTCAACATTTTATTCTTTTCTAGTATATCTATCAATTTTAAGAAGTTAATTTCATCATCTTCAATATCTGTTTTTAGACTTGATAATGAACGTCGAAAAATTGTCTCAAGGCTTCTATAAATTAGAAGGAAAGAAAGTGTTTGTTCTTCACTTCTAATTTTATCCCAATTTACTATTTTTTCTTTGATATAATCTATATCAGCTTTAATCGCTTGTTCTTCTGATGCAGTGAGTATCTGGCTGGATATGAGATGAGCTAATGGGTCAAATTTGAATTGTTTTTCGATTTTCTCTCTCATTTCTTCAGGAATTTGAATTTCCTCTAAAACCTCTTTATATAACTTCCAAGTAATGGATTTTGCCATTTCATCTCGATAATACCAAGAAATTGTCTCAACAAGTTTGGCAAAAAGAAGCTGTTTCTTAGCTTCATCAATAATTCCAAAAAGCTCTCTTTGTGTTCTTCTTACAAATAAATTGCTGATTGGGAATTCAGCAATTGCTAGAATTTGTAAAATTCTTTTTTCTCTTTCCTCTTCTGGTTCAAAGTAAATTATTGGGAGAACTCGAGGTATTAATGAACACAAGTTCTTTGAGGAAGCATATAGAAGATATATACTAAATCCTAGAAGAATTCCAAACACACTTGCAAAGATTATCACATTTGTTAGATTTGTTATCTGATCAAGTTCAATGAAATCTAGTTTAATCGTTGTGAATCTCATAACTATCACTAGAATAAAATTGAATAAGAGTAATATTGATGAAACTAAGCTAAAAAGGAATAAAGATTCATTATATGTTAGTAATTTCTCATTTCTTGTAGTGTGTGTTCGATCTATGAAATTTTGATTATACTGACTTTGTGCTTCCTTGGACAATTCAGGTATTAGGTCTTTCTTTATCTTTCTTTCCAAGAGTTCTTGTTCCGCTTTTTTCAATTTTATTTCCATGGAGATAAGTGGAACAGCCTTCTCTTGAAATCGGAATTTTCTTGGTTTTAAAAAGATTTTATCGTAATTTGCAGTCAGGTTTTGAGTGATATGATTCTTAACTCCACCCATTTGGAAAAGTAGCTTTGGTGTTAACAAGTAGAGAAAAAGTATAGGAATAACTAGAAATGTATAGTAGAGAAGTGCAGAAAACTGAAAATCACCAGTTCTAAGTCCAGTATACACGATAAAAATTAAAATTTCTAGGAATAAAGGAAAAAACAATCCAAAAACTACCCTGATAAGTAAGGGAATTATACTTGAATTCGACCTATGGCTCATTATGATAAAAAACAGTTCTTCATTTAAATGTATGATGGTTGGAAGAATTTGTCATAAGATACACTCTACTGTTAATGTATCAAGTTTCGATATTGTCTTGAAGTAATTGCTCTCTCAATAACTCTATTTCTTGTTCTATACGATTTATCTCTGTAGTATTTCTAGGATTCAACTCTTGAAGATCCTTGAGGCAAGCTAAGTGGAGGCTTTCAATTCTCTCAGCAGAATAGCTTTTCAACTCCTTTTCTAAGGATGTCTTTCCAAGTTCATGTATTTTAGCAGGATTCCAATCAAGTGGATATTTGCCAATTTTCTCCACAATTTTACTAAAGAAAAATGGTGCTTGAAAGGCTAATCCATAATGACCACCATCCAGAAGTTTCTGACTTTGGATCAGTAGCTGTCCTATCTTGAAGTGTGAAGAAATGGTTCTATTTTCTATAATATCATCTCTCATTACATTGAGTAGAGCAATCAGTTTTACAATTTCTTGTACATCAATAGGATTTTGAAAGAGAATAGGAGATATAATTTTCTTTTCAGATAATCTCTGGCTTACTTCAAGAGCATTATTCCCACAAGAAATTTTCAAAATTTTATCATTATCACTAATACGCAAAAAAGCGGTTTTGTTTGATATTCTAAACAACTCGATTAATTTCTTTCTGCCATTTAATCGCAATAATTGTACTATGAACCTGTTTTTCCATTTATCATAATAGAACAAGTTAGAGGTAATGTTACCTTTTTGACCTACAAATGTTGTTAAGGGATAATCATAATAAATCAATAATTCAATTCTTTTAGGTTTAATAAGTAAATAGGTTGGAACGACTACTATCTTATCATTAATGCATTGTTTTAAAGCCATTTCAAATGCAAGAACTTCATTTTCAAGAATATTTTGCTCCAATTCCAGAACTTTTATGGGAAAATTCAATTGGTTGATTTTCTTATATTCTATGAATTCACTTTTTGGAACAATCAATATAATTTCACTTACGAACTTCTGTAAAAGATGTATCTTTCCGAAGATTAAATCAGTTGAATCATCATCTGCACTATAACAAAGTATAATTCCAGATATGCTTGTTCTATCTATCTTATGTTTAGAGATTTTCTTCTGGGTTTTCTCCAGTAGGTTTCTTAATGAACTATGCATATCAATCCTCAGTTCTGTTATCTATTAGGTAGGAATAAATGTCAAATATATCTGACAAAACAACTGTAGAAAGGTTTTCTTCAAGTTTTATTAAGTCCACTAAATATTTGTTATATCTCACCTTTTGACAATAAACTAGCTTGAGATTAGCTAGGTTGAATAAATCGATATTTTCCTTAAAATCTTCAGACCAAACAAGTATTTTTTCATAACCCTCTCTTTTAAATCCCTCTACCAAAATTATGTCAGGTTCACTCAATGATTGAATATTTCGTATAAGTTCAGACAAAGTGGTTTTCCTAGTTGTTGTTATTTGCGTTACATTAGAAAACGAGATAGCTGAAGAAATTGCACCTTGTGAAATAAATTTGTCTGAATCTTTATCGGAAGAGCTTAAAGCATGACCCTTAGCTGATTTTACAGTTGCCACAGATAGATTATGTTTTTCAAAAACTTCAATCATATCAAGAATTAATTTTGTTTTACCAGAGTTTGAAAGACCCACAATCTGTATAATTCTTGATTTCTTCATTTTAATTATACTTTCCTTTAACTTTTTAAGTATAATGTATTAAGAATCAAGAGAAAAAGTTGGAGGAGGATTTAACTATCTTATTGTCTTGTAATTAAGGCATTTGCTCCATAGATAAGTTTCTTTGCTGAAGTTATTCCTATACCTCTGATTTTGCATAATTCTTCAGGTTTAGATTGTGCAAGCTGATCAATTGTTTCGATACCACCATCTTTGAGCAACATAGCAATTTTTTCTCCTACACCTATTATATCTATTATCCTCAGTTCTAATGGATATTTTGTTTCTTCTCTATCATCCATCATTTCTATTTCAAATGGCAATATTTCTGTTGTTTTTACCGATGGTTTACCATCAGAAGGGAGGCCTTTCTTCCTTTCGAATCCAGGAGGTACTGGGATTTCATCTACTTCAGGATCTATTCTCCTTACAGGATGAATAAAAGCATTAGATTCGTTTCGGATAAGTTCACTTGGCTTCCTAAGATGTTCAACTTTTTCAAATACAATATCCTTATCTTTGAGATAATCTGAAGGTTTCAGCAACACGTCGCTAGGAGGAGTAAGTTTTTGTTCAACTATTACTTTTCTCTTGGTTGGTTGCAGAACAGGTTTATCTATTTTTGTTTTTGTTCTTACTGATCCAATGGTTTTCTCTTGTGAGAGTAGACTTGGCTTAACTATTGTATCCGCAACTGCATCAATCGTCTCTTGCTTTTTAAGATACTGAGTGGGTTTGAGTATATCAACAGGTTTAACCTTTTTTTCTATTTTGGGTGAGGGTTTTGTGACAATAGGATCACCCATAATTCTCTTATGAGCTTCAGGTTTAGGTGGTTCTACTTCAAAGATTGTATCGCGCTTCTTAATTACTTCGCTTGGTTTTAGTAAAGTACTTACAGGGGGTGCTTCTGGTTCCTCTTTCTCTTCTACTTTCACTGGAGGCATAGTTTTAACACCAGGAGATGCTTTCTTCTCTTTCTTGAACAATTCACTAGGCTTAACAGTTTCCGTAGCTGGAGATATAAGACTTTCAACGTCTGTAGTCATTTTTCTTTTCTTTGAAGCTGATTCAAGAGGTTCTTGAACAACTTTAGCTTCTCTCACCTTCATTCCAGAGGAGTGTAAGGAGACACCTTTACCCAAGTTTCTAACAATTTCTATAAGTTGATAGAAATTTATATTAGTAACACCTACATCTGAAAAATATTCTGCTAACCAGTTAGCAAATCGGTGAACATTGACCTCGGATCCAAGCATTTTTTCCCAGAAATTAATTATGATTGTAGCAAGCTGATCAAATGAAGAATAGTTGTGTGTCTGTGTTACATGTTTGCCATCGTACAAATCAAGAACACCCTTCATTTGCTCACTAAATTCCTTCTCTTCCGGTTTAATAATAACACTATATCTATAACTTCCAATCAAACTTCTACGTTGTGGTCTTGCAGACATTTTCTCACACAATAGAACATTGTTCAATCTCTTTATAATCCTTTTCTGTTATGCAATCAAAATGTTTTTTTTCTCAGTTCTAAGATAAAATTTAGCAAAAAAATATAAAATAAAAAGATAGGAAAAAGAGAAAAAAGGTTTAAATTTCTGCTGGTTGCTCTTTCTTGTCTGATGACCAAGAGGTTCTCTCTTCTTTGTCATAAGTTTCCATGATGTTTTCTCTGACTTTAGAGATACTTTTTTGAACATCAGCTGACAATCTTGTTTTGCGTCCTGGCTTTCCTCTGAATGGATCTGTGATATAGTAGAATAAGATTGTTTGATATGCTGTATTTAATGGTTTAAGTAATGCAGACATAGGCAAATAACCAAAGATGAAGAAAAATACAGCTACAACAGCTCCAAAAAGAGCCAAAACACCAATATTACTAGGATCAATTTCTAACGAAATGCCGAACCAATATCGTCCAACAAAGAATCCTGCTACAACAAATATGGCAAAGGTCATCACTGAAAATAATCCTTTTGCAATATTAACACCAGTTTTTCCTATTATAATATCGGCACCAGAATCTAATGCTAAATCAGATGATCTAGCAATGCTTCGAATGAAGCCTTGTTTCTCAACGACTATGATTGTTAAAGTGTAGTAGTTCAGGAATTTAATTATCTTGAACAACC
The DNA here is from genome assembly GCA_030611665.1 of Candidatus Heimdallarchaeota archaeon. Lineage (GTDB taxonomy): Archaea > Asgardarchaeota > Heimdallarchaeia > Heimdallarchaeales > Heimdallarchaeaceae > UBA460. The sequence goes on from JAUWPI010000115.1 coordinate 7,358, forward strand.
ATTTGAAGAGCAGTACGAATATGATGAATACCCAGTAAAGGACCTTTTTTATGATAGTAAAAGCTTTATAGAATTTTGAAGTTTCTTTGATTTTCTTCGCTCCAAAATATTGAACTATTTTTACAATCCAATCGAAGAATGCCATAAACATTCCAAACATTACTATACTACCCTTTACTTTCCAAACTTCCTTCATCGCATAACGAATACTTGCTTCTTTGTAATTATTCCATCTTTTGAACATACAGATGTTGACAGCATCAAGGAAGTACATTGTTGTCCAGTAAATTGCCAGATACACATAGATAACAAGGAAAAATACTAACCATTGAACCCATGTTTCTTGATCACTTAACCAAGGTAAGCTTTCCATGTTATATATTACCCACACACTTGCTGCAGCTCCAAGAATGAACGTTACAATTGATGCAACAGCGAAAATCAGAATAGGAATCAATGTACGCTTATTTTCATTTACTGCTTCGCAGCTCGTTTCGAATATTTTAGCTCCAAGAACTATTCTTCTTGAAACCATAAGTATCACAACTATAAGCATAGCAGCTAGAGCGACTATACCAATTCCAATCCAGATAGGTTCTAATTTTATTATACAGTATATACCTCCAGCAAGAATTGCTAGAGGGACTCCGAATACAACTGAGCTAACAAATTCAGCACCAATAAAACTCATAATCCATATCTCTAGATACGCAAGCAAAATTCCTATTAGGAATAAAGCTGCAACACTACCTATTATCCAGTATTTAATTGGTCCCAAATCTGGAACTGCAGAGATATCTATATCAGTATCTTGAATCCAAGCAATTGCATATTCAATAAAACCAATGTCATTTCTAGCAAAATCTATGATTGCATAAACCCCTAAGGTTAATGCGGCAAGAGCTAAAAGCGACCATAAGTAAAAGAATAATCCAAAATCTCTTACCCTTTTTTCTTCTTGTTCAGTCATGAATATTCATTTCTATTCCTTATTCAAAAATGTTTGCTAGGATTATAGGTGTAAGCATGTAAGAAGATTTAAGAAAGGATTCAGAGCAATATTATATGTGAAGGTTGACCTTAATATTATTAGTCATGCAGTTCTAGATGACAAAATATTTTTCACAAAAGGTGAGAAAAAAGAAGTGAAAAATCAATTAGGGGGACCAGTTTCGTTTGCTTCTACAATTTTTCCTGTATTGTCAATTAAAGGGAGATGTATAACTACAGTTGGAATAGATTTCCCAAAAGAGTATTTAGAGTACTTCTTACAAATAAAAAACTGCTGTTTTGAGTATGATTTTAGTGAAAAAACAACACGTTTTCTCCACAAAATTTACGAAAATTCAAGATCCCTGTATTTAATGGAACAAGCATCAAAGCTAGATGAATTCGTCACAAAATTTCCTGGAGCTAAAGGTTGTTTAATTTCTCCAGTTTATCATGAAGTTACATCAAAAACAGTAGAATGGGCTTATGAAGAACATGATTATATTGGATTAGATGTTCAAGGTTTTATGAGAGGTTTAGATACAAATAACAAAGTAGTTCTTCTATACAATCCACAGATATTATCAGAGTTAACTAATGATGCAAGTTTCGTGAAATATTCTCTTAAAGAAGCACAACATTATACTCAGAAGAAATCCTATCTGGAAATCTTAGAAGGATTACCCTCTAACAATACACAGATAGTAACACTTGGTGGTGAAGGGTTACTTTTTTCAAATAACGAACAATATTACAAGTTATCAGCACCATCTAGAATAGAAATAGATCCTACAGGGGCTGGCGATGTACTTGTGTCAGGCATACTATCAAAATTAGTGGAAACAGATGATCTTGAAATATCGATTGCTTTTGGTATGGCTCTTGCTGCTGAAAAAATACAAATGAATAGAATACAACCCTTAGCTTCTAATGATTATATGAAGATGGCAGAAACAATACTTGAATCTTTGGAAAAATTAGAATGATATCAACTAGATAGCAATTGAAGGCTTTTCATAGAATCTTCAATCATACTAGAAACATCCAATTTGCTTTCTTCCTTTATTGCATTTTCTAATACCGCATTTGTAACGGGATGTTTTGGTCCCAATAAATCACATATTTCCGGCCCAGCTGAGATATCAAAGATTTTCAATGAACGAGTATAATCGATAATCTTCTCTTTATCAAACGTGATCAATGGTTTCAAAACTCTGTATTCTGCTGCTTGTTCGATAACAGAGATGTTTGCTAAGGTTTGACTTGAAACTTGACCAAGACTCTCGCCAGTCCCAATATAATCGGCATTCTCAATCTTAACAATTTCTCCTGCCAATCTCAACATAAATCGTTTCATCAGTACGAAATAATACGAGTGTTTGCATTTATCAACAAAGGTTTGGAGAGTATCAGCAATATCAATTACATATACTTTTTCCCACCCAAAAATCCTAGCTATTTCTTTGCTCTTTTCTATTGAATCTTCACCAGCAAAGTCAACATTAGAAAGGTGTAAAGGAATAATTTGATAATTTTGTTCTTGAAGTAGATAACCCGCTACACTACTATCAAAACCACCACTCAACAATAGGATCACTTTGCGGTTTATCATCAAGTTATCTGAATTTCGACCTTTTAGAATGTTTAGATAAGGAAAAAATTCTTTAAG
>JAUWPI010000030.1 GCA_030611665.1 Candidatus Heimdallarchaeota archaeon
GTGGTATATCTTTAATTTTGATGTTGTTTAGTAAAATATCCCCATCATCTGGCTTCGGATCATATAAACGGAACAATAATCTCGAAATGGTGGTTTTACCACTCCCAGTATGACCAAGAATGCCAAGAGTTTTTCCAGGATTAAGTTTGAAAGAAATATCCCTAAGGACATAAGTATTTTCATTATATGCAAAATTCAATTTGCTGAATTCAATTTCTAATGGACCTGTTGAAAGTGTCTTTGTTCCATTATCCAATATCTTTTTCTTTGTATCAAACAACTTGTTAATTCTGTCTATTGACGCACCTGCTCGCTGGAGATCTTGCATCTGTCTTGTAATAATAAATATTGGTCTCAGCAAAAGCCCTGCATAGATTTGAATTAGAAATACTGTTCCCAGTGATATAATGTTGTTTTCCAATAGAGGGATGCTTGGAGCAAAAACTAATGTGTTGATTATAGCTATAACTCCCCAAATAGCCATAACAAATAATTGCCCTCTGACTAGAGCTTTTTTGAAAGCTTTGAAGTCCTTTCTAGAGTAATCGAAGAACTTACGCATAGCATTTCTGACTCCATCATTCGCTCTTATGTCTTCTATTGCACTTAGACTTTCTTCGATTGTACCATACAAATCTGCACTTGTTTGTCTTTGCTTTTCCCATGCTTTAACAGAGAAGTTCCTCAAGATATACATGATAACAATCGCTAAGAGAGTGAAGACAGTGAAAGCCAAACCTAGTACCCAATGCTTTGTAAAGAAAATTATTAGAACACCAACGATGAGTAAAATGGATGTTAGAAGTTGTATTGAAAATGTTGAAAGAAACTGTGCTAAAGTGTTTACGTCACCATCAATTTTTTCTATCATCTCTCCAGGTTTGTGTTCATTGTGAAAAGTCATATCCAGGTCTACGCAATGTTGAGTTAAATCATTACGCAGTTTGTTTGTTGCAGACCATGAAAGGTTCTGATTAACATAAACAGATCCCAAGGCTATAGCTTGCTGAATAAGCATTAAGGCGGTATAGATTGACGCTAGTATTAAGAGCGTTGCGAATATATTTCCCACATTCGGTATTGGTATTCCTAAAGTGTTAAGGAAAGAGCTAAGACCCTGGTTCACTGTTTCTTGAGTCGCTAAATCAATATAACTTTCAATTACCAAGGGAGTGAAAATTTGTAAAGCGGTTCCACTAATCAATAGGATGGCCAATAACACAAGCTTTCCTTTGAAAGGTGCTAAGTACTTCTTTTGTACTTCCCAGTATTTTTGAAGTGGAACCTTCATTGTTAGAGATACTTCAGATTTAAAACCCTTATAAATTTAAGTTTAAACGAGATACGTGCAAAATAAAGGTTAAGAAACTTATTCAGTTTCCACTTGTTCTAATCTTGGTCTAGCTATTAGATATAGTATGCCACCAATTAAAGGAATACAAAAGAATACAAACCATCCGATTTTCTTCCAGTTTCTTCTTTTCATATCATCCCAGATAGTAATTGGATAGAATAAACACAGAAGTGCAAAATCTATTGTCATCACATGTACAAATCTGCTTTCCATAAATAGCGTAGTATAATTGCTCCAATCTCCGTTAATGCTCCCAGCTATAATACCGAAAAGAAGCAAACCAAGTGTTAACTCGTGTAGTATTATACCTAGTGTACGAGAATCGATAATTTTTGTAAACCAAGTCTTTTTTGTTTTAGGCTTCTTCTTCCAAACTCCTCTGAAAGCGAAATATGGCATTAGTGCATACATCCCAAAACCCATAGCGGCTAAAACAAATGGCCAAGCAGGAACAAACCTTTCCCTGCTTTCTAAAAACAGTGTAGATACATACAAAAGTGTCATTGCCCCCACAAGATTGAATAGACTCCAAGAGATAGGACCTACATTATCTAAAGTAAAATTACCAAAACCCAAACCTGCTTGATCTACTGGAGCCCAAATTAATGAATATAGAAGGAAAAAGATCCAAAGTATAAGAAATAACAAGTTAGGACTTAAAAATTCCTTCCATGGGATTTTAATCTCTTTAACTGATGATAGAAATTTATTTTGTTTTTTCTCATCTTCATCATTTGTCATTTAATATCACGTGTTTCCGTTTAAGTGTTAAATGCTCTATCTCCAGCATCACCAAGACCAGGTATGATATATCCTTTCTCGTTTAGAATTGTATCAACATCCCCAGCAACAATGATAATATCTTCATTGTGTGCTATTATTCTTTCAATACCATATTGCGAAGCAATGGCACAAATAATTATTATTTTCCTTGGTTTTTGAGTCTCTATTTGTTTTAGTAGAAAAAGTAAAGTTGACCCACTTGCTAACATGGGATCCACTATGATTGCAACCTTATCTTCTAAATATGGAATATTTGTATAAGTACAATCAATCCGGAAGTCTTTCCCATCATCTTGAAGTTTTTTTCCTCTTGAGGCTGATATTACTCCTAAGGAAGCATCTGGGAGCGTTTCATGAACCCCATCAGACATCGGTAAAGCTGCTCTTAGAATAGAAATAATCACAATATTGTCAACTAATTTATTATAATTGGCTTTACCTAATGGCGTTTGAACACTACTTGTCTTAGAATCTAGGTGTTTTGCAGCTTCAAAAGCTAAGAAATTTCCCAAACGTCTTAAATATAATCGGAAGTCTGTTGGTACTGTGTTTTTATCTCGTAATTTCCCTATGATCTCTGAAACAATCACATTGTTCTTACTAGCATTTTCCCACATTAACATTAAATTTGATATCCTATTAATAAACTATTTCTGTACAGTAATACTACTCTAAACTAAATTCTTTTATCTTATTTTCACAATACTGAACTTAATAGCCCAATCTTCATCATTATAGATCTCTATTGAAAAATCGCTATCGAGTATTTCTTTTAGAAAATATATGTCTTTTTCTATTTCTTGTGCAAATTTAACTTCAACATATACCCCTCTTCCTACAAAATTTTTATTATCTTGTTCTATAGCAGAAAAAATCACTATTTCACTATTACTAATAAGATCAAGGCATTTTGCCATAACTTCCTTTCCAGAAAGATTTTTCCATTTTCTCTCATATTTAGCTGGATCAATGATTTCTGCTTTCGGAAATATCCTCTTTATTAATTTTAATTCTCTCCTTTCCTGCTTTGAATTATAAATTTGCATAGAATGGGCGTAATAGATTCTAGGATATATTCGATACTTTTTCCTTCTGAACAACTCTAGAAGAACACAAGCAGAATAGAATGCATCACAATTTGCTCTATGCATGCCATATTCTATTACAATCGTTTCGAGCTCTCTGTTATTTATTATACTTGTAGTATTCTCATTTAGGAGATGTTTTCTAGCTTCTGATAAATTTACTAGTTTTCGTTTTTTGTACTTTGTAGGTATTTTGATGTAATCAGTAGTTGCAAGCATGATACAAGGGGCAATTTTAATTTTACATGTTTTTGGATTAATATTCCAAGGTTCATGAAGAAGGAATTTATTAAAATCAAATTCATTGTTATAAGCAGCAATAAACTTTCCAGTTAATATTTTCCTTACTTCTTCTACAACTTTTTTCAAACCTTTGGTCGCTTGTTGAATTTCTTCTAACTTAATAATGCCCTGTTTAAAAATCCAAGCATTTTTTATCTTTTCGTCCCATTGTGTAGTATCATAATGGATGAGCGTATGATACACTTGTTCGATCTTTTGTTTTGTCAGGTTTGCTTTCATGATAGATATTTCAACTACGTGATCGCTCTTCCAACCGTTTAACCCTGTTGTCTCAATATCTATCACATATATGTCCATGAATCCACTTTCCTGAATATAGTATTATTTTTCACTATTTATTGTACACCTATTCATTTCATGCTAAATGTAAAATAAAAGTATTGTTGAATTCTTGAAGAATATTTCGTGTCTTATTTCTTTAATCAAAGTAAATAGTTACCTACATATACTAAGATTTTCACAAACAAATAGGTGGAATAAAATGAAAGATTCCTTTGACATTGAAAATATTAAGTTTAAACCTTTTAATCCTTTAACTTGTTCAAGAGACGAATGGACATTGTTTCATGAATTTAGAAAAATTAGACATGAACGAATAAATCCAGACGACCCATATACAGAAGATAGTATGATGGAAAAATCATTAATGGCTCAAGCACAACATCCCGAATTTGAACTTGAGCTTACTTCTCTAATCGATCGTTCAACAAATAAACATGTGGGGCAAATGATGTGTGGTGTTTTTCGCGAAACATCTGCATCCTATGAAGGGAATAAACACATTATGCAATTTGATACCATGCTTCTTAGTGAGTATAGGCGTAAGGGGATCGGTACTAATATGCTGAAAAGAATTTTGGCATTTGCTCAAGAAAAAGATAAATTAGTTCTCATCGCTAATTCTGAAGAAGAAGATGGGAAAGCATTCCTCAATGCAATCGGTGCTCAAATAGCTCAAACAGGTGCAGAGAATCGTTTGAAACTTGATGATATTGATTGGGAGATGGTCAACGAATGGATGACTCAAGGACCAAAACGTTCTCCAGGATCAGACATGAAACTATTTTTCTCTATTCCTGATGATATTATTGATGAATATGCAAAAGTATTCACCGAGACTTTGAATCAACAACCTATGGGTGATTTAGATATTAATGACATCATTTTCACTCCTGAGTCAATTAGAGAAGACGAAAAACAGCAATCTTCTTTAGGAAGAACTAAACTCACCTATCTAACAATTGAATCAGATGGTAAAATCTCTGGACTAACCGAGATGTTGTATAGGACAGATAGGAAAACCATGGTAACACAATTACTTACAGGAGTAAAACAGGAATATCGTGGTCGTGGACTTGGGAAATGGTTGAAAGCTGCTATGCTACTAAAAACAAAAGATGATTATCCAGAAGCAAAAATAATAACAACAGATAATGCTTCAGAGAATAAACCCATGATTTCAATAAATGATCGTCTTGGTTTCAAATTGCATAAAGAATCTATCAGTGCCCAACTAAAAAGAGAAGATTTAGCGAAATACTTGAAAAATAAATAAAGAGAAAAAAACAAGAAACTTTAGTGCGAACCTCTATAATCAGGATAAATCTTCATACCTGCAAGTATTGGAACCTTAAGAATATTCTCATCTGGGGTGTAAGAACAATCCCAATTGTCATTATATGCACATAAGGGGTTGTAAGCTGTATTAAAGTCAACCAACCATTCTTCTTTTGAGATTTTTTCTATCTCTACATATCTTCCAATTTTATAAGATTCTTTACCAGTTGTTGCATCTTTGAATGGAAGGAAGAGATAATCGCCTTCGGTCGGTTTGAAAACTGTGAGTGTATTCATTTGACCATTAAGCTCAAATTCAATATAGCCAAAACGAATGTAATCTCTGTTGTTGTCTGTAGTGGTTGGAATAGTTATTTGACTTTGATGATCAAACTTCTTCATCTCAACGATGAATTCATATTTTTTATCAATTGGAAAATAGGATAAATCTTTGAAATCAAGCTTTTGCTCGTGAGTTAAGGGGGAATTTGGAGACTTTTTAAATATTATTTTATTTTGTTCTCTTACTCTCTCAATTCTTTCTTTATGAGTTTTTTCTGGCATAAGGTAAAGAGTCGTTCCTTCTAAATAAACAGTAGGTTTTTACAATTTCTAAATACCTGTATTTGTTTCGGGTTGATAATGTTTGTTTATTATTTCGAATATTTCATTAGCAATTTCTTGAGAACCATGTGAATCATCCCAAACTCCAGTTGGAGCAAAAATATACCATAACTTAGATATTTCTTGTATTTTTCCGTTTCTTGCCTTGTTAGCTATATCTTGAATAAACAAACCTACATCTTCACAAGTGTCAAAATAAGAAAATGTAGATGTTTCTCCTTTAGCTATCATCTCTTGTACCGCTTTATCGAGAAGAGATAGAAGACGCTGAAGTTCTGTATCCATAGGAATATTTTGACAAACAATTATTTAATTACTTCGAAGCAATTGGAACTTTGACGTAAGGTCACCTTTTCGGTAGGACATCCTTCTTGGAAGCTGACGAAAATAACATTTTTTCACGGGTTTGTTTTGTGTTTAAAAAATTGCATTAAAATCAAAACAGTGACAATTTATTCTCTTTAACCCATTTTTTGCGATTCTATCTTATTGTTTTTTCTATTTCTTTCATATTTGGTAACAAGGGTCAAACATCTTCTTCAAGTCCATAGAAGTCGCTTTTAACTTGCTTCTCACTAATATTCTAAGTTTTTTACCAAAGACAAACATGATAAATATCTATAACATTATTATCCTATGCAAGAGAAAAATCCTCGTACAGGGTGGTTTTATAGAGATGAACTTCCTCCTGATGATGATGCTTACTTTGAAAATATGGCTAGGACAGTATTCCAAGCAGGGTTAAGCTGGCAGCTTGTTGCTGACAAATGGCCTGATTTCAAGATAGCTTTTAAGGATTTCAAAATAGATGTCGTAGTAGATTTTGATGCAGAAGACATAGAAGAACTACTAGCTAACCCACGCATAATTAGAAATAGAGCTAAGATAGAATCAGTTTTAGTAAACGCTATAGCTTTTACAAACATACGAGAAGAATATGGATCGTTTAGAAATTTCATGGATAATTTGGATAAATCAGAAAATTACCGTTATGCTAGGAAAGCACTATCTAAAAAATTTTCCCGAATGGGTCCAAAATCTGCAATGATTTTTCTATGGAGTATAGGAGAAGACGTTGAACATGGGTAAGTTTCTGTGTAAGACAGATGAGTTATTCTTAAATATGATGTGCAATAAAACAGATTAGGTTTAATAGACGAAACGTATGTGATATTATGTCAAAAAACGTATTTTGTTCAAATTGTGGTGAAAAGGTACAAGAAGGCATGCAGTTTTGTGGTAGTTGTGGTGCAAAAGTTGTTGAAGTTGCTACTGAAGCTGCTACTAAGGCTGTTGCTGAACCCCAAGTTACTCCAACACCTCAAACTGAAACATCTGGACCAGCAGCTGTGGGGGCTCCTATAGCTCCAGGTACTCCTCCAACAAAAGATGAGAAGAATAAACTAATTCTTTTCATGGTATTATCAATTATTATTCCTATTGTTGGTATTGTACTAGGCATTATCAAATATAATAAGAAAGATAAGAGATCAGGTCAACACTATATTTTATGTGGCCTAAGTGGTATTCTACTTGGTGTATGTAGCGGTACTATCCCTTATGTAGGTTGGTTAGTTGGATTGCTCTTTGTAGCTAGTGTAGTTTACAATGGTATTAGACAAATTAATGCTGGTTTGATAAGTGCAGACTTCTAATTTTTTTTCTCTCTTTTTTAATATTTTTTCTTCTTCTTATTTTATACTGTAATTAGGATAATGAAATTAAATAGTAACAACACAAATGCAATAATTCCAACTAACGTGAGTGTCCCCACTATTAACCACAGATTTTTCTTTGAATAAATCCCTACAGCATTAATGCAGGCATAGGTTAAAGCACCCATCGCTATAGCAAAAACATACGCTCCCCATTCTTGCTCATAAAAAACAGCTATACCTGATATTAGCGCTAATGAAGAAATGAAGATTTCAGCTATAACGTGAAATAATCTTTCCTTAGAGTCTTCAATAAGCTTGTGTGATGATTTTATTACAAATGCAACAATCCAGAAAAGGTTAAGGGAGATCCCAACTGTAATTGCATAGATACCGTTAACATAATCTAATATTTCCATGACCTAAAACTATGCTTTAGATTAAAAATATTATCTGTAATTTCTGAAGATAAAAGAAAAGAAAAAGAAAAAGGGGATTATAATCCCAATTCTAAACCGGTACAACAATAAATTGCATTATACTATCTGGCCAAACGCCTAAGAAGATAATTAACGCAATAATTATTGTCATAACGATTGTTTGTATTATTGGGATTTTAATCTTATCAGCTGCTTTTGCATCAGGTTCGTCGAATAACATTATCTTTAGAATGTAAAGATAACCACCAAGAGCTAGTAGAGAATTAATTATAGCTAGTATCACAATGATTACGTTCATGGTTGAACTATAGATTCCACCAGCAGCGGAAACTATTACAAGCAGTTTTGAGTAAAAACCAGCTGTAATTGGAATTCCACCAAGTGATAAAAGAGCTATAGTTAGAAAGATTCCTATTAGAGGAGATCTTCTTCCAATACCTTTCATTTCACGAATATCTCGTGATCCTATGGATGCAATAATTATTCCACTAAGCAAAAAGAGGGATCCCTTGCCTAAAGAGTGAGTTAGTACATGGAATATTGATGCTTCAACACCAGCAGCAGTACCTGATCCTATACCAAGAAGGATGTATCCTAAATGGACGGTAGTTGAATAAGCTAATATTCTCTTGAAGTCTATAATGTCCTTTCTTCTAAACTGGTAGAACACAAGGAAGTTTCCTTCAAACATCGTGAAGATAGCTAACCAAGAGACGAATACAGATGAAGTATCCAATAAGTTTCCAGGACTGATTGAGAATATTGTTATATAGATACCATATGCACCAGCTTTAACTACTATGCCAGAAAGCAAAGCAGAAATTGTTGAAGGTGCAGATGAGTGTGCATCAGGTAACCAAGCATTCAGGAATATTACTGCGGATGTGACACCGAAACCAATAACAAAGAGAGCTATGATTGCTCCTTGTAATGGATTCATGGGTCCAGATAAACTGTCGAAACTGACCGATCCATATACTCCGTATGTCAATGCTGTTCCTAGAAGTATAAACATACTTCCAACTGTTGACATGATGAAATACTTCAATGAAGCTTCTACTGCTCCTCGTTTCATACGATCAAACGCAACTAGTGTGTAACCACTTAAGGCAAACATTTCCCATCCAACGAAAAGGGTGAAGAAATTATTTGCCATGACTACTGCACTAAGGCCTGATAGTAATGTGAGAATTAGAGCGTAGTAGAACCCTAAACCATTTTTACCTTTCATGTATTCAACACTAAAGAGAACTACCATCCAGACTAAGAAGCTGAATATTGTAATTAATATTGCTTGCAATTGTCCAAATTGTAACAGTCCATCCGTGGTTGTATTCAATGACCCTACGTCTACAAATATTGAAACAAAACTGAATACGAATATTCCTAAAGCTACGATATTTGCAAAAATATGGTTCAAGCAGTCAGTACATATCTTCATCTTGACAAGGTATTTTTTAATCTGCTCAAATAAAGCGAGCAAACCTGCACCTGCAAGAGGGATAATTAGTATTAACGATAGATAATTCATCAGACCATCACCATCACTAAAACAACAATGGCAGTTATAGCCACTGCGGATCCAAGTAGCATATTCCAATTAATCTTACCAGTCTTCAAGAAGGAAAGTTGTTCCCCTATCCAGAATATGGGCTTGATGATAATTAGATTGTACAAATGATCAATGTAATAACCATTGGCTACAAAAGCTCTACAAGCTTTCAGCACTTTGTTATTCTCAACAAAGGCAACTTCAGTTTGCCCCTTACCATAAAGTAAGAATGCTAGACCAACACCCAAAATGATAGCTCCAAGAGCACATACGAAAGGTACCACTTCAAAATCTCTAATCAGTACGTAAGGATCAGCATGACCGCTGAACAAATTGTGTAATGGTCCTTCAATTAAGAATCCAGTTACTACAACTAGTACTGCTAGAATACCTAAAGTGATTCTCATTATGTATTTAGGTTTGTGGACTTTAGCTCCTCTGTTTTTGCCATGGAAAATCATCAAGAACATTCTTGCAGCATATAATGCTGTAATGAAAGCTGTTAACACGGCTATAACAAAGATGAACCAGTTTCCTTCAATAAATGCTGCTGTGATTATCAACTCTTTTGAAAATCCTCCGTTGGTTAAAATTGGAAGACCAATCAAACCAAGGGCACCAGCCATCATGAAACCATAAATCCATGGTAGGTCTTTGCGTAAGCCACCCATTTTTTTCATGTCCCGTTCTTCAGCAACAGAGTGAATAATCGCACCTGCTGACAAAAAGAGCAAAGCCTTGAATATTGAGTGAGAGAACAAATGCATTTGTCCTGCAAATAGTCCATGACCATCTGCATCTCGTATTGTGAATGCTAAGAACATGTAACTCAGCTGTGAGATTGTACTATAAGCAAGCACTCTCTTGAGATCCGTTGATACTAAAGCACCTATAGCAGCTAATACTGCTGATATTCCTGCAACAACCATTAGGATGTAGTAGAATACTTCCACATTCCAGATTGGGCTGAAACGAGCAACAAGATATATACCTGCTTTAACCATTGTAGCAGCATGAATAAGTGCTGAAACGGTGGTAGGACCTTGCATTGCATCAACATCCACAGTATCTCCTGAACTTAACCAAGATTGGAGTGGAAATTGTGCGGATTTGGTAATGGGTGCAAGTACTAAGAGAATACTCATGATTATACCTCCAGCAGGTTCATTGAAAATAGTGTCACCAATTAAAATGTCACCAGTTTGGACATAAACCCATGCTAAGAATGCTAGTAGACCGACATCTCCTATACCAGTCATGATCAAAGCTTTAATTCCGCTTTTTGCTGGTTTTTCTCCTTCTTCACCTTTCTTCATATAATGGTGTCCTATTAGAAAACAGGAGCATAAACCAACTAATTCCCAACCTAAGAACAAGAAGATCATGTCATAGGAGAAAACCAGTAGTAACATACCACCAACGAATAGTTGCATGAAGAACCAGTATCTTGGTTTGTGTTTCTCTTCTCCCATATATTCCAATGAAAAGAATGCGATAAGCATACTTAAAATTGAAACAATGATGCCCATAAGGACTGAGAGAGAATCAAGGTAGAATCCAGTTTCTATGGCAGTTGTTGACCAATTGAGCCAATTGAACGTCTCTGCTATTGGAGTACCGTCAAACATGCCAAACACTATAATTGCAGAAATTGCAGAAATTCCTATTGTGCTTACACCAAAGATGTCACGTACAGCTGTCCATTTCTTCAGTAATAGTGAGAGAAATGCTCCAATTATGGGAACCACAATTGCGATTATTGTAAATATTATTTCTATTTCCATCTCTATTACCTCTTTAATGTGGACATCTCATCACTATCTACACCTTTTGTGTGTCTATAGTTATTGATGACAATTGCGAGTCCAACCGCAATGACAGCTGCTCCTACAGCTAGTGAAATCAATGGGAATATTTGTGCAAACTCCTTGAATGCATTTGATCCACCTGCTATAATTTCTGTTCCAAGTGCGATAAAAGCGACATTAATTGATATTGTCATAATTTCAATACCCATTAGGATTTTTATCACATTTCTCTTTCCTAATATAGCGTATAAACCTACACCAAATAGGATTATCGCTAAAATTAGTAAGTGAAGTTGTTCAATCATGCTTTTATCTCCTCCTTTGTTTTCTTCCTGTTATGTTGCAGGAAAAGTGTTCCGATTGCTATAGATGCTACAAAGAATATAACTCCTTGAAGTATTACATCAGTTGCTCTATCTCTCCATAATATAGTGAAGATTTCTGATGGTTCACTAACGGAGCCAACAATATTAGTAATACCAGATTGTGTGACTGCGAATATCAATAAACCGACTATTACTACTACTGAAACTAAAGCGAGTATAGTTCTCAATAAATCAAAGGATTCATCTTTTTGTTTCTCAGTTAAGGCAACAACTACTATGAACAATGCAGTAAAACCACCACCATAGACGATTAATTGTATCCATGCTATGATTAACGCACCATATGTGAGTAATATTCCCCAAACGAAGAAATTCATGGCTATCAAACTAATTACTGAAACCATAAGATTCTTGCTTTCAAGAGCGAAAATTGCTGCAACTATAGCCAATATCATTAAAATATAAATTGCTACTAAACTCATTGTTTTATGCCTCCTTCAGAGATTGGGTCAATTGCGTCTCTTGCATATTTCTTCTTGACAGCTACTAAAACTGTAACCAATACAATTCCAGTGTAGATTAGAGCAGCACCGATTAGAGGAGCAGCAACTGCAATTTCTCCTGAAATGAAGAATACGGTCGCCAAGATGAAAACTGCAACGTCAAAGAGTACAAAGAACGCAATAAACACAAATGTGTCAATGAAGATTTTTCTTGGTTTGGCCATCATAGAACCTTCTCCGCTTGCGAAGAGATCCAATTTCATCTTGCTCTGTGTAGGGGGTTGAGTACCGAGAATCTTTCTAACTCTCTTACTAATTAGCCATATAGCTAATACAACAAGAAGCGAAACAGATAGATCTATTATTAATGCATAATACCAGATCATACTTATGCGCCTCCTATTAATTTGAACCCTAAGGTTAACATCAAGGCAACAATGGCTAAAGGCAATACTTGTTTCCAAGCCAATCTTACAGATTGATCAATTCTTATACGAGAAATGAGTGTTCGTAAGAAAGACATTACTCCTATTACAAGAATGAGTTTTATCAAGAAGAATAGCAAATGCAAAATGCCATCAACCCAGACTATCCCAGTCAAGTTAGCGGGACCAATATAAGGGCCGCCTAGAAATAGTGTAACGATTAAACCGCCTATGAAAAATGCTCCAATTCTTTCACCAAGATGGATCAGAGCATATCTCCATCCACCATATTCGACCTTCCAACCATCAGCTAGCTCAGTATGGGAAAGAGGAGAATCAAATGGAAAAACTTCCAATTCTGCCATCATAACTATTACGGAAATAACTAGAGCTATTACTATACCAATTATGTAAAGTGGCTGTTCTCCTATAACTCCATACAGGTTCTTACTTATGTAAGCTAAATTGAATTTTGCATCTGAGTCTCCAATTCCCACAATAAGGATTGGAACTAGTAAGCTAAATCCAAAGGGTATCTCGAAGCTTAATGCTTGGAGAAGTGATCTTGTAGAACCTGTTTGAGCGAAGGGATTTTTTGTGACGAAACCTAAGAAATAGATTAACATTCCATAGGATAGTAGTACAAACATAACAAAGAATACATCATATTCGAATGATGCAAAACCAGCAACAAGCCCAGCTTCATTTATTACAACTATCGGAATCATTAGTGCTCCGGTTAGTGCTGTAGCTATAAATGCTATTGGTAGAAATGTCATCCAGAATTTACTTACTCCTCGTGGAATAATAGTTTCCTGAGCTGTTAGTTTTACTACGTCATAAAGTGGTTGCAAGAATGGTGGTCCTTTTCTACTTTGCCCCCTGGCGTATATCTTTCTATCCAACCAATCAATGAACAATGCCATTAAAACGATGAATATGATACCGGGAACAGTTATCATTAAAATAATTTCTAACCACATATCTTTTTAATCCTCCATTAAGGATTATCTTTTGTTAGTACACCATGTAACCTCTAATAGGGGTCACAAGTGCGACATTGATAGGGAATAAGAGCTAATTTTTAAGGTTTATCGTCAGTAGTTGGTTAATAAAATAGGTAAAATCTTCATCTCATTGGAGTTAAAGAGTAACTAGTAAATTTTTGTAAAAATAAGCTTTTTTCAAATTCAGTTGGATCTATTTAGTGCTTCTAAATAGACTTGACCTATGGAAATGCCACCATCCCCTGGAGAAATTTTCTCGTTAGTGAAAACCTTTCTCCCCTCTATTTCCACAGTTTTTACAATTTCATCTGTGATAATACTGTTCAAACAGACTCCTCCTGAAACCAAAATCTTTTGGATATTTCTTTGATCAGCTATGGTACTAACAACTTCACTAATGACGCTCCCCAGAGCTTTTTGAGTTGAGTATGCTAATCTTTCTTTTGAGATGGTTTTGCTAAAATTTATCAGTTGGGGAAATACTTGACTAATTTGAATCTCATGTCCAATTTTTGTTTCTTTGTATGGTATTTCTAATCCTATCGGGTCACCACTTGTTTTTCCTATTAAACTATATCCTTCTAATCTTATAGCTGGTTCACCTTCATACGTTTGTTCTCCACACACACCAAGAAAGATACTAACAGCATCTAGGAATCTACCTGTACTGGTTGTTTTAAATCCTACAGGGAAAACATTTTTCTCAAACTGATTGAGAATAAATTCTACTTCCATTTTTCCTTTAGGAAGAGTATTAACCAAATCTGCTGTGATATCAATAATCTCCTCTCTCTCGAAATTATGTGATAATAAAGAAAGAAGGCTTCGTAGCGGATATTTTACTGCTAGGTCTCCTCCAGGTAAATTGAATTGCTCAAGTTGCCCAACTCTTTCTAAAGCTGTAATCGTTCCACAGAATATTTCTCCCCCCCATATCGTTCCATCTTTTCCATAACCTGTTCCATCTAAAGCAATGCCTATTACCTCTTCCTCAGGATGAATTTTTTGCTCTAAAGCTACGCTAGCGATATGTGCTTCATGGTGTTGATATGCCGCGTGTTCTTTGATATCAAATAGATCAAGAACCTCATTAATGCTAGTTGAAGTCATATATTGGGGATGCATATCATATGCTACAGAATCAATTTTTGAGTTATAAAGATTCAACAAGTGCTCGATTGCTTCTATCATATAGTCATATGTTTCTAATAATGTAACTGTACCGATGTGCTGGGTTGGGATTATCTTTGTTCCTTTCATTAAAGAGGGTATAAGATGCATCTCTGCTCCAATACCGAGTATGGTGTTGTTCTTTACATCTATGTGAGAATTTAACGGTTCAGGAACCCATCCTCTTGATCTGCGAATGAATTTGTGTGAGAAGTGTTTTCCTAGTTTATTTACTCTTATAACAGTATCATCATTTCTCTGGTATATTTTCCTGTTATGCAGTAAGAAATAATCAACAAAAGGTAGCTTTTCCATGATTTCACAGTTATCTATGAACATAGGATAATTGGAGGGATTGGCGCTTGTCATAACCATCGTGGGTTCGTTCATTTCCCTTAGTATCATGTAATGTACTCCTGCATAAGGTAACATTACTCCTACATTATGCAAACCAGGGGATACCCACTCGGATAAATTATAGTTTGAGTTCTTTTTTAGAAGTACAATCGGTTTTCTAAAACTAGTGATTAGTTTTTTCTCTTCAGTGTTTAATTCCGCAAGTTCCTCTATGGCTGAGATATCCTTGGCCATGATTGCAAATGGCTTGAATTTTCTTTTGCCTTTAGCTTCTCTTAATCTTAGGAGAACATCATCCTTGCTGGTTGAACATGCAATATGTGTTCCCCCTATTCCTTTGATAGCGACAAGTTTACCTCTCTCTATTTCTTTTGATACAAATTGTACCATCTCTTTATTATTTGAAAATGATATTATTCCCTTGCTGTTCGAATATAATGTGTATGTTGGTCCACAATCTGTGCAACAAGTTGTTTGTGCATGAAAGCGCCTGTCTTTGGAATTCTCGTAATCTTCTTTGCATGATTGACAGAAGGTGAATTCTTTCATGACTGTATTGGGTCTATCATAAGGTAATTTTTCTATTACAGTGTACCTGGGACCACAATCAACGCATGAGTTAAAGGGATAATCTTTGCGTCTAGGATCATTGGATGCTAATTCTTCTACGCATTTGTCACAAATAGTTATATCAGGTGGAAGGTAAGAAAATCCCATGCTCTTTCCTGAACTTGAACTTTGAGCAATTTCAAAAGTTGTGAACTCTTTTGATTTCGTTAACCATTCAATTTGAAAGGATTCATATGTACTGAGTTTTGGTTTATTCGTTTTTAATAATTCAATAAATCT
Organism: Candidatus Heimdallarchaeota archaeon; assembly: GCA_030611665.1. Taxonomy (GTDB): domain Archaea; phylum Asgardarchaeota; class Heimdallarchaeia; order Heimdallarchaeales; family Heimdallarchaeaceae; genus UBA460. Next base: position 15,799 of record JAUWPI010000030.1, read on the forward strand.
CAGTAGAGTTTCCTTTTCTCCTTGAGCAATGATTTTTACTCCAGCGTCTCCTAGATTCATAACATGTCCTTTGACACCAAGATCTGAAGCCAAATTGAAAACAAATGGCCTATAGCCTATTCCTTGAACAATTCCAGCAACTAAAATCTCACAACTATGCTTAGACATTTTCATGACCTTGGATTAACATACTCTTGGAATGGGTTCTCCTAAAGGCTTTCTTAATAATCTGTGACCGCCTATTGTTGTACGAATAACTACTTTTCCTTGATATTTATCTGTGGCTTCGCCTATGATTCTAGCATTTATTCCTAATGGGTGCTTTTGGATTGTTTCTAGAACTTCTTCTGCTTTATCAGGTACAACGGCAAGAACAGCCATACCTTCAGATGAAAGAGAAAACATGTCCATTCCTAAAAGTTCACAAACGCCATTAACTTCAGGATTTACCGGTATTGCTTCTTCTTCAAGAAGTAGTCCAACATTAGACTTAGAAGAGTATTCATTGAGGGCACTTCCTAGTCCTCCTCTTGTTGGATCTTTCATGGCATGAATTACTCCAGTTTCTGCGATAGGGAGAAGCATAGATAGTAGAGGAGCTACATCGGATTTCAAGTCAGTTGTAAGGTTGATTCCTTCTCTTCCAGCTATGAGTGCTGCTCCATGTTTTCCTGGATGACCCGTTATAATGATTTTGTCACTAATTTTTACATTATTATCTGCTATAACATTCGGTGAGGTTCTTATTCCAATCCCAGTAGTACTGAGATACATGATGTCTACCTGACCTTTGGGCAATACTTTAGTATCTCCCGCAATCACTGCAACATTATTTTGCTCGCAAGTTCTAGCAAAGGAAGATATCACTTTCTCAACAGTGGAATATATGGTGCCTTCTTCAATTAACACAGCACATGTAATTGCTATAGGCTTTACCCCCATCATAACAACATCATTAATTGTGCCAGTTGCAGCCAACATACCAAGATCTCCTCCAGGGAAAAAAATTGGGTCAACTGTATGAGAGTCTGAACTGACAATAAGAATCGAGTCTTTAGAAATTTGGATAGTAGCTCCATCGTCTTGTTCATCGGCCCCTATCCCACCATCAACTGATTTAATCTTGTAAATATTAATCAACGAGGATAGAAAAGTGTCCATTAGTGAACCACCAGCTCCATGATTCAGCTCAATGATAGTATCCGGTTTCATACCGATACAAAGTTTTCTAGGTCTTTTTAAATATGAAGATTTAGTGAGAAATTTCCTACTCAATATTTATTTAGTTTTCTTAAAACTTATCCATAAGGAGAATGTCGAAGTATGGCAGCTAGCAGAGATTTAGAAAAGGCAAAGGAAGCTTACAAAGAAAAAGATGTAGAAAAAATGAAAGAAGCTCATTCCGTACAAGCCCCGGAACGTCATCAAATAGAGGCGGGAAAATATGTTAAAAGTCTAATTTACGGTGGCGTCGATGGAATAATTACTACATTTGCTATTGTTGCAGGAGTAGTAGGAGCTAACCTTGATTTCAACGCAATACTGATTTTGGGTTTTGCCAATCTCTTAGCCGATGGTTTGTCCATGGGTATAGGCGATTATCTAAGTTCAAAATCCGAACGAGAATATGAACAGGGTGAAAGAGAAAGGGAAGAGTGGGAAGTGGAACATTATCCTGAAGGCGAAAAGAAAGAGATGATAGAAATATATGAAGATAAAGGGATGAGCTCAGAAGATGCTAAAACCGTAGTTGAAATAATCTCGAAATATCCAGAAGCATGGGTCGACATAATGATGACAGAAGAATTAGGTATAATTGAAACAGATGAATCTCCAATAAAAAATAGCATTGCAACTTTCCTTTCTTTTGCTCTATTTGGTTTTGTTCCATTGATAGTTTATATAATTGCTCAATTAGTACCTACCCTTTATGCTAATGTTTCACTTTCTTTCCTAATTGCTTGTGTATTAACGGGTTTAACTCTATTCGTATTGGGTTCTTTGAAAGTTAAAGTAACTGGGAAAAACTTCTTCAGTTCTGGATTAGAAATGCTTGTTCTAGGTGGTCTTGCCGCCGCTGCTGCATATGGAATAGGTTTTGCATTAAAAGCTATGATTTGAAGAAATAATCAAACAGCAAGAAGAAATGTTACTCCCTAATCTCTCCATTTCATAAAGATAGCTCGAATTGAAGAAATGTTGGTGAGGAAAAGAGCAGAACTAACAGCTAATGAAGAGTAAAACTAACTTAAAACTATTTAGAATTGAGAATCATCAGTTAACATCAGTTAACGCCTAACCAATACATTCTTCTAAAAACAAGGATAGCATTCTTTTACACATCTTACCATAGTTAGCGTAGCGAAAATGAAAAAGTTCATGAACTTGTCCCGTTTGTGTGTTGTAATATTACACTAATTTTTGCTGGATTTGTAAAGGATGAATACCATATCAGAGTCTACACCTATCATCCAAAAGAAATGATAGGGTTAAGTTGAGAATTGCTTGAGCATCATTTGCATTTACTTCTTCATCTTTTGCATGAGCTGAAAGAATTCTATAAGAATTACAGAGTCTTAATTGATTATCAAATTTCTTCGGAACAATATTATTAAACTTAGTTTTATTGTTCAGATAAATATCAATAAGCTGTCCAAATGTAAAACGAAAATCATCATTAAAAGAAGCCAAATGTTGTTGATTTTCCTTTTTTAATAGTTCTAGAAGTCTGAATTCAAGTGCTACAACTGAATTAATTACGACAGAAAAATAACACCAGTCACGTGTACAATGATAAGCTTCATTTAATCTCTTCTTTTCAGAAGCTGAAAATTTCTGTATTTGTTTTGATAGGTCTTCCTGATATAGTTGAATTCTTTCTTTTAATCTGTCAAAAGCTAGATTTACGCTTCTTGAACCTAAATCGAAAGTATTGCTGTCAAAAATATGATCAATTGAGGAACTGACCAGAATTTTCATCTCGAGTAATTCAATAAAATCGAAAACAGCAAAAATATCCTCTCTGGTAATACTTACCTCAAGACTTCTTCTCATAATTGTTCCTGATATTGCCTGATATTTGTCATCAAGAGCTTTTTCGAGTTCTTCTATTCTTCTGTAGATTTTGAGTTGTAAATCACTTAACCATTTGTTAAAATTATCTAGAATTTCAAAATAATCTAAAACAACCATTCAATCACTATCCTTAATGTATTATGATAATAGGAAAAATCATTTATAAAGGTTGTAGGATTTATTTGTTAAATTTGAACACAATTCTAATCCGAAATAAGAAGAAATGATATAGAAATAGAAAGATAATTGTGAGAGTTTATAGAATCATTCAATTCTACCTAATGATTCAGTAAGGTTTTTAATCTTAGTTTTCCGTATAGCAAAGATGTAAGGTGATAGGTGAATATCTTGGAAGATAATGACGTAGCTATATTTTGGGATTATGAAAATGTTCGTTTGGACGCCCAAAAATCTAAGGTTCCCATGGCTGAATCCTTGATGAGTTATTTGAAAACAGTCGGTCATCCAAGGGTAAAAAAAGTTTATTGTAATTGGAAAAACATCAACCAATCAATAATTCAAGCATTATATAGTATGGGATTTGATCCTATACAGGTTTCTATGGGGAAAACGAATAGTGTTGATGTTAAACTTACTGTTGATTGTATGAGTACAGCTTTCAAGCAACCATCAATAAATCATTTTATTATTGTAACAGGTGATAAGGATTACATTCCTTTAGTTAATTGGTTAAGGGACAATAGGAAAAATATAATCATTGTAGGAAACACATCGACAGTTAGCGACCATTTAATGATTAGTGCAGATGATTTCATCTCTTTAGAAGATTTGTTGAAAGTTCATCAGACAAGTATAACTATCCAAAAAGATGAAACCAAAATTGAACTTCTTTCTTCTAATGATGCAATAGATTGCTTGAAAGAAGCTATCAATCAAGCAAGAGAACAAGGCAAGAGTTCTAGATTAGCGGTTATTGGTCATTTGATGAGAACAAATGAAAACTATGACTATCGAGGAGCAAACTTCGTAGAAGAAAAGAAAGATAAGGGATTTGCTTCCTTCTCAGACTTCATTAATTTTGCAGAAGAACAGGAAGCAATTAAAGTTCACATGTTTGAGAATTTTAAAGAACTTTTCTTGCTTGAGGAAGAACCCAAAATTGAATCAGAGTTTAGTCCAACCTTAAAGGATAAAATAGAGAAAAAAGATTGGAGTATCATATTGAAAGAGATTGCAAAAAGTTTTGATATTAAACCTCCAGAAACAACTTCTGGGCACCGATTCATCTTTCTATATAAGGTGATTAGAAGCCTAAAGAAAACAATGCAACTTCCTTATTCAAACAATAAACTCAAAGAAGCTCTCAGTACTTTAGTAGATGTGGGTTTTCTACTAGAACAGCAAGATGGATGTTATGCGCTTAATAGAGAATATTCTTCTAACATGAATGAGTGGTTGGATACATTTATTCAAGAATAGTGCTCTATCAACATATATCCTTTCTTACACTTTCTAATCTATTCCTTCGCTCAGATATGTTGAAAGTATCTGTTTAAACATCTTTCCATGATTATGATAACGGAAATGAAGAAGCTCATGAACAATCGATTTATCCTGAAAATCCAAATTTCTTGTAAGTATATCTGGATCAAAGGTTAATCTTCCTCTAGTTGAACATGAAGCCCATTTCGTTTTCATTTGTCTGAAGTGGATTTCCTTATACTCTACGCCTAATTTAGCGCTCCACTTTTCCACCCTTTCAATAAAATCCTCTTTAGTGACCATCTTATTCCTCCTTCAACACCTTCATAATTTGTTTGACAATATCCATCATCTTATCTTTATGACTAATCAGTGTCTTATAGAGAGCTTTCCTCATCTCAGCTTCATGTTGTTTACTTGTCTTCCAATGCTTATAAACATCCATAACTTTGCTTACTTCAATTGCTTTATCTTCAGGATTGTCTATTTCATTCTGTTTCATAATCCAATAGATAGTAAAAGCTTCTTTGGGAATACCTTTCTCTTCTTCTTCAGTTCTAGCTTCATTCATTTCAGTGACAATTTTCTTCAGATCTTCGAGAACTTCTTGAGAGCTTTTCTGACGTTTCATAAACAAGGAAATGACGTTTTCTGCTCTTTCCCCTATAGGAATGAGATAAGGAGCATGCATTAATCGTAGACGAATTTCGATAATTATACTTTTTACAAGATTGAAGACTTTCTCGATCTCTGAAACAGTACTCTCCTCTATCTGCTGGAGAGTGTGTTCATTTATTTTATAAGTTCTTCTTGCAGCTAGAATATCTCCCCCTTTAGTGTGTTCTCTAACTAACTCAGCAGTTTTTCTGGAGAACTCTCTATCAACTTTTATTCCAGGTTCATAAGATTCTTTGAGAATTTTATACATCCGAGTTAGTTTATCATAATCTTTATGGAATTGAACAAGAAACTTATCAGGAGCAATAATATCAAACTCTTCTTCTATTTCTTTGTAGAATTTGTAAAACTCTTTTCTCTTCTCCTCATCAATGAAACTATCTAAAATAGCTTCAACAGCTTTATCTCTAGTCTTTCCTTTAATGATTACAAGATATTTCTCTTTAGCATATTCCATATCTTTCTTGAATTTTTTCTTTAGCAATTCAACATAATCTAACACTCCCTCATAATCAGCAGAATCAAAAGCCAAAGCCTTCTTCAAGTAACCGAAAACATCAACAAAATCAAGAATAAAACCACTAGGTTTCCTTCATCCCTTATCTTCATTACCCTCTGTAAAACAGGTTCTGTCACTTTTTATGAAATCTGCATATGTTTTCGATATCTTCTAGAATAATGTGATACATGTTACAAAGTTATTGCGTAAGTACAAGTGTTACGGAAAATTTAAATATGAAAATCAACATACAATCATTAGTAGACTACAGGTGGGAATAATTTATCGAAAAATTAATTAAAAGAGATAAAACTATGAAAACGAAAAAGAATAAGTTTGTATTTTTTGTATTTTTTACAATTGTACTTTTCAGTAGTACAATACTCATTAAAGAAGTAAGAGCTACATCAACCACTATCCAGAAACCAACTAATTATCAACAATTTAACGGTCTCTTAAATGGCGATTATATCACTTTCAAATTCATCATCGTTGGACCATATGAATCATATAACACATATATTGATGGGCAGTTAGATCACTCTCTCCATCATGTAGGAGTAGATATTCAATACGATGCAAAGAGCTTCATAAATAATTATGGACGAGGGGAACATTCTTTCACTGTTTCAGTTTCAGTTGGTGGGGGTCCTAGTCCTTTTAGCATGACCACTAGAAGTATTGTTATGGATAGCGTATATTTCACAGTAGATCCACCCATTTGCCATTTCGTTGGTTTTGGATTTGATTTCTATGATGAATATTCTATTGCCCCCTTAAGATGGAGAAGCAGTATAGAACCATTTAGAGATATGCTTCTAAGCGATAGGGCGAAATACATTCCTGGTTATTTCGCTACTCATTATAATTGGAACGATGCTGATGTAATTAGTATTTTAGGTACTTTAGATACGAAAGAAAAACAACAAGACATTGTAGTAGTCCTATTTTCGGCACATGGACATCATGTGTTTCCTCGACCATTGGGTGGTGCGTGGATACATTCTCATACAACCACTACGAATCCCGAAATAGGGTGGACTCCTGCACCTTTGGGTGTTACTTCTGTTGAACTGAAAGGTTGGTTATCTGTGCTGGAAACTGATAACTTATTATATATCATGGATAGTTGCCATGCAGAAGATTTTCTCTACAGAGGAAAACAATTAACCAACAAAAAGCATTTGATGGCAGCTTGTGAGTGGGACGAAACTTCAGCTCATGAGCTATGGAGTTATGATCCTAGTGATCCACTAGCAGACAGAATAGATCAGATGAATAGTCCTTTTCTACGAAAAATGTGTCAAAGGTTCTATAATTATTATTCTGATACAGACACAGCGTTTGATACCGCTTGGAGTTGGATTATCACATACCATCCAGACTGGGATCAACATCCAATGGATTTCAACAATTTACAAACGGCGCTTTACCTATGTCATCAACCATAATTAAATAGGAAGTTAAATAATGCAAAAGAAAAAAACATCTCTCATTTGCTTGTTCATGTTCTTACTTGTTTCTCTCTCTGTTCCTAATATGAATCTAGTGAATAGTACTGATATTCCATCTATTTACTCATTAATTTCGATAGAACTAAATGGATTGACAAAGGAGGATCTTACT
>JAUWPI010000051.1 GCA_030611665.1 Candidatus Heimdallarchaeota archaeon
TATATTTGTCTCTCTTTTTTTCCTCGCTTGCTATTGGCAATTGTCGAATGACGTGCTCACTCAAAAGTTTATAAAAGCTATTACCATATTTTCTATAGAGGTGTGGTCTTGTTTTGTTCATACTTACAAGCCCTATACACCTCTATTTTCTCTTTGTATTACCGACAAAATAGGCGTTCAAGTACTGGTACAAAATTCATGTCATAGCTTTTTTTCTATTAAATTCTTGTCGTGCTCCGATATATATTCCTGATCTAACTCCAAACACTGTTTGAATATATCATTTATAGTTATAAATGAATGAAGTTTGACATTTAGATTTTCTAATTCCTCTAGATTACTTTGACTTCGATCAATAAGAACAATCAGATCATTTACAACAAAATCATTATCTCTTAGCGCTAAAATTCCAGGTATTTTACTACTACCAGTTGATATTAGATCATCTATGAGTACAACTTTTGAAGCAGATGGAATATTTCCTTCAACTATTTTTTTCAATCCGTGCTCTTTCGCTTGAGGTCTAACAATAATCGAGGGGATACCTAGTTTATATCCGGTAACAGCAGAAAAAGGAACGCCAGCAACAGCAACTCCAGCTAAAGCATCAACATCAGGTATACTCTTGATTATATCAATATAGCAATCAATTACGAATTCGAATGTTTCTGGATAGGAAGAAATTAATCTTAAATCTACATAAAACCAGGATTTCTTTCCTGATTTGAGTGTGAACTGTCCATATTTCAATATTTTATTCTTCAAGAGAAGCTTAGTTAGCTTTCTTTTCTTTATTTCCATTATTAGCACCCTTTATTCATATTCAATTGTTCCAGGGGGTTTAGATGTGATATCATATAGAACTCTATTGATACCTGGAACTTTGTTTATCAATTGATTAGATATCTCTTCCAACACTTCATAAGGCAATTTGCTCCAATCAGCTGTCATTGCATCAAGCGATTCCACTGCACGAACAGCTAGCATGTATTCATACGTTCTTTTATCACCCATTACACCAACTGATTTTATAGGAATGAGGGCAGGAAACACCTGCCAAAGAGAATCATATAAACCATTTTCTTCAATGATTTGATGGACTACTACGTCTGCTTTCTTCAAAATTTCAAGGCGCTCATTTGTTATATCACCTAAAATTCTGATAGCTAATCCTGGTCCTGGGAATGGATGTCGATTAATGAATTTTTTTGGTAAATCCAATAGCTTTCCTATTCTTCTTACTTCATCCTTATAGAGATCATTAAGTGGTTCTATAAGTTTAAGAGCCATTTTTTCAGGAAGTCCTCCAACATTGTGATGTGTTTTGATAACATTTGCGTGCAGACTAGGTTGGGCACTCTCAATTCTGTCAGGATAAATAGTGCCTTGTCCGAGGAAGTCGAATTCCCCTATTTTGTTAGCATTTTCCTCAAAAACCTCTATAAACAATCTACCAATTATTTTACGTTTCTTTTCAGGATCAATAACTCCCTTAAGAGCTTCTACAAATCTTTTTTCTTCGTTCACGACAACAAAATTAAGAACACCTAAATCAGTGAAAATGTCCTTGACTTCTTCTGTGTCATAATCTCTCATTAAACCAGTATCAACATAAATGAAGTGAGCATCAATACCTGCTCTAGCTAGCATAACAGCAGCTACTGTACTATCAACCCCACCACTCACTCCCATAATTACTTTCTTTTCTCCTACAATTGCTTTAATCTCATCTAGTTTTTCTTCTACCCAACCTTCCAATTTCCATTCTTTTTCACAATTAACAATTTTGAGAAAATTTTCTAGAATTTTAGTGCCATTGGTTGTATGAACAACTTCAGGGTGAAACTGAACTCCAAAGATTTTCTTTTCGAGATTTTGATAAGCAGCTATATCACAGATATCTGTACTCCCTATTGTTTCAAATCCCTCAGGTAAAATTTTAACTTCATCAAAGTGAGACATCCATGCTCTCTCTTCTATATTTAACCCCTCAAAAAGAGGTGATGATAGATTAAGTTTAACCATTTTTCTTCCATATTCTCTCTCCTTCCCAATATTCACATCTCCTCCTAATGTTTGAACAATCATTTGATGCCCATAACATATGCCTAAAACTGGAACCTTCACATTATCAAAGAAATTGTCTTGTAGTTTGGGTGATTCTTCTCTATATACATCACCTGGGCCCCCCGATAGAATAAATCCTTTATATTCGTCTGAAGGTTCATAAATTATTTCCGCATAAACTCCTAGATCACGTATCCTTCTAGAAATCAGATGACAGTATTGTCCGCCAAAATCGAAGATGCCAATTTTATCCATTTTATTCATGTCCTAAATTATCTAAGTTAAGAGTTCCTTTAATCTTCTTTGTCCCATTGCTTGCTTTATCTCTCTACATATTCTTCTAGCCATACTCATGTCCTCATCAAATAGGAAACGTGAATAAGGTGAACCGTTAACATATAGAGTTGTTCCAGCTACTATCCTGCTTGTAAATTCAAAAGCCACAATTTCCTCTGGCGTTATTGCTAATTCTATGCAAAAAGGACCTAGTAAACCTGGTGGAAATAATTTTACTGCTGCTTCCATTAGTTTATCACCACACTCAAGTAGTTCTGGGACTAATGATTCTCTTGCAATTAGAGGTTGATTACCAACTACTTTGTAGCTGGGATTTATTTTGAAACTATTTTGTGATAATCTACCTAAAGCATCAACATTTGTTTCGTATCTCCTATCTATTCCAAGCATTTCTACTCTATTGTAAATGACAGAATGGAAATAATGCGGATACATCGTAACTCCTGTAATATATTCTTGAATCTGTGCTGATTTGGCGTCATCTTCAGAGATTGAGCCTGAAGAAAGTAGTTCAGTGATTTGTTGTTCATATTCAGTATGAGAGGAACATAGGAAGTAACCTAATCCTCCTTTCGCACCGGGAAACTTGACAATTGTTAATCCATCAATCTTATCTGAGCTATATGATTTTGGAGTTCTAATATTAGCTTCTTGCAATAATTGATGATTTTTGTCTCTTACCATCTCCCAGTGCATCCCTTCTTTGTTACCGAAAACAGGAATTTGGAGATCAAGAGCTCTTTTTCCAAGAGTTGCAATAAGTGTTCCGTGAGGTATAAAAATTTCATTTAGCTCAGGTTCTTGAGTTAGCAGATCATCATAAGAATCAAGAATTACGATTTCTTGTGCTACAGGATATCTTTTGTAAAGATTTTCTTTCCCTTTAACACAATAGACCTTTGTATTGAACCCTTCTTGCTTTGCACCATAAAGTATTTGCAGCGCAGAATGACTACCAATTGTTGAGATTATCAATATATTCAATGAAACGCGAAAGAAATTACTTTTTAATTTTTTAGTTTGATGTATATTTTAGGATGTTCAGATTTGCTGTGAGATTGAGTTAAAGTACAGTTAAATGAAAGACCAATTGTTTAGCTCATAAAAATGACCTTTGCAAATCCATGTAAAACTTATTTCTTTTTGTGTTACTACAGATAAAGTTGACCTAGTTTTTGTTTAAGTTGTTTTGATTTTTCTATGTCAAGATGTATTCCAATCTATTTTGTTCTATTGCCTTCTTTATCTCCATGCTCACTCTTTTACCTGCGGAAGTTGGTTGCCCCCAATAAACTGCTGAATATTGACTGCCAATTCCCATGAAACTATTTGTTCCTCCACCCATTCTTGTGGATACATCAAAGACGATGAACTCATAATTTTTAGTAATCATCGTTTGTAAGGCAAAGGGACCTATCATTCCTGGTGGGTAAAGATGCTTTGTTGCTTCAACAAAATGGTCACTCATGGGGTAAACTTTTCTTAACATTGATTCTCTTAAAGTAACTGCATAGTTCCCAATTTCTTTCATTTCTTCATCGAAATCCATTTTGATTTGTTGATTAGCTGGTAATCTAACAATTCCATCTAGGTCAGTAACAAATCTTCTGTCTATGCCTAATAATTCTGTTCGTTTAAATAATGGAGAATAGAAGAAGTTAAAGTTGAAAGTAACTCCGGATATGAATTCTTCAATAGATGCATCCTGCAAATCCTCTTCAAGAATTGTACCATTTTTTATTCTTTTTTCTAGTTCTTCCTCAAAATCTTCACGGTTTTTAGCTACAAAAAATCCTCTTTCTACTCTCTGTTTTGCATGATGAATTTTACATATAACTGGTCCATCAATTTCTTTAGCATTCTTGTAAACTTTTGGGTATCGAATTTTAGCTTCTTCAAGTATTCTGTAGTAGTTGTGAAATCCTGTTCTCTCTTCAGTCTTCAATAACTCCCGACTGCCAAAAATAGGTACTTTGAAATCTCTTTCAATCCTATTGTAGCCACAATAAACGACAAAAGATCTGTTAGGAATAAAAATGCAATTCTTCTTAATCAATTGCTCTTGAATGTCAAATATATCTGAAAATTTATCAACTACTATTGTGTCATCAATAATCCGCGTATATCTAGTATATGGCTCTTCTCTCCCCTTTTCGATAATAACAGCTGTTTTGAATCCAACTCGTTTAGCTCCATCTAGAACATCTAAAGCTGAATGTGATCCTATTACTCCAATGGTTATTTCTTCTTGATCGTAATTGTTTAGTACATCTGTAATCATTTTATCACCCATTAAGTTAAGTATCTTCAGGATAAGATTTTAACACCTTGAATGGTATTCTATTTAGTTCTGTTATCTTTCCCCAATGCTTACCAATGCCAGCAAGGATTATTACTTTGACTGGAACACCACTTGAACGACGAACAAGTTCAACTAATGCCTTTTGAGTAGATCCTGATCTAATAACGTCATCAACAATTAATACTCGTTCATCATGTTTAATGAATTTTTCAGGAAGATAAATTGTTTCAACTCTTCCAGAAGTCATGGATTGAATGTCCTCAGCAATACATTCGGTTGTTCCCAAAGGTTTTTTCCTACGTGCATATACACAATCTATGTTGAGTAAATGTGCTAATGTTAGTGCGACAGGTATTCCATCCACTTCAGCTGTTATTATTTTATCCACATCTCTTGGAATAATGCCTTGTTGAATGGCTAAAAATAGAATAGCTTTTAGTGTTTTTGAGTCATTCAGTAAGTATGTATTATTTACAGCTGTATTACCAAAACCATCTGTCCATTCATGAATATGACTGCCAATTAGATTTTTAATTGTTAAACCTAGATCTTTGTTTCCTACCAAAACCTTGAGAATTTTACCTTTCAATTTTGATTTAGGCAAAGCTTTTCCATTAATATATCGTGATAGATTGGCAATAGAAACTTCAACATCTGATTTTGCTAAATAATCTTTCATAGATTCCAATGTTTCAAAACCTTTGAAAGCCATTTTCAGAAGATTAAGAGTCATCAACTTTTCTTGAGCATCAATATAACTTTCTGCTGAACTCATTGATACAACGAATTTCTTTTCAAGTAATATATTTTTGGTTGAGCACTAGAGTTATGTTAAGACTGAAGCAAAACTTCCCTGTGTTTTTAAGTGATTTATAAAGAACAATTTGCATTATATTACAAAATCTTCTGTTCTCTAGTCCCCATGTCTTCCACTGGATATTTCAAATATTACTTATTTTTCATTTGTTCTAACACCGTTTAGTAGTAAAATTTATTAATGGTGTCTGATTTTTGTCGCAGACACAGACAGATAACTGTTTGCAATATGGTGTAAAAAGGGGCATTCGCGTTGGTAACATATTCTGGGAAAGCAAAAGATGTCATAGCATTGAATGATAAAGAAGTTCAAATCAATTTTCGAGATTCTATCTCTGCTTTTGATGGTGTTAAAAAAGAAGAGCTAGCTGAAAAAGGAATAATTAACTGTCTCACCTCTGTAAAACTATTTGAAATTCTGGATAAGTATGGATTTAAAACACACTTCATATCGAAAATAAGTGATTCGAAATTACTTTGTAAAAAAGTAACAATATTACCTATTGAAGTTGTGTGCAGAAATATCAGCGCAGGCAGTTTTTGTAAAAGGTATGGTTTTGAGGAAGGTATTAGATTCGAGCAACCATTAATTGAGTTTTTTGTGAAGGATGATGAACACCATGATCCACTCATAACAGAGTCAGTTGCTGTTCAAATGAAATTCATTACAGAGAATGAAGCTATTTTAATGGAAGCTATTACAAGAGCAGTGAATGAAGTTTTAATAAAAATATTTGATTTAATCTCTCTTCAACTTGTAGATTTCAAACTTGAATTTGGAAGAACAACTGAAGGTCAATTATTACTCGCAGATGAAATTTCAGCAGATACCATGAGATTATGGGAGAAAAAAACAGGAGAAAAGAAAGATAAGGATAGGTATAGACAAGATCTTGGAGATGTTATAGTTCATTATAAAGATATTCTGGAGCGATTAAATTCAATTCAGAAGCTTCCTGATTATAAGCCTTTGAGTACAGTTCAAGTAATCATAAAACTAAGAAAGTCTGTTCTTGACCCTGCGGGTGAAGTGACATTTCACTCTCTTTCCAGAAAAGGATTCAAGAGAATTGAGTCAGTGAGGTTGGGTAAAAGTGCAGAGATTGCATTCAATGCAGTCCCTTCATCTGTATTGCAATCAGAGATAGAAGAGATATCAGAAAAGATACTATCCAATCCTCTAATTGAGGATTTTGAATTGAAGATACGACATCATTCAGAAAAAAGTGAAAAGGAGCACTTTCAAGAAAAATAGGTGACAAAATGCGAATTGGAGTCACTAAATTTCCAGGAACCAACAATGAACAAGATGTTATTAGAGCATTGAATAGTTTAAATGTTAAAGGCGAACTAATCTATCCTTGGGAAAATAAAAAACTTGAAGATTTGAATGCTCTAGTTATAGCAGGAGGATTTTCTTATGGAGATTACCTTAGACCTGGTGGTATAGCTGCTCAATCTCCCGTAGCTGAAAAACTAATCGATTTTGAAGAAAGTGGCAAGTTTATCATAGGTATATGCAACGGTTTCCAAATATTGTGCGAAACAAAAATTCTTCCAGGAGTGCTGACAACTAATTTATCAACTAAATTTATTTGTAAGTGGATCAATATTAAAACTGAGAGTACCCACAGTCCCCTTTTGCAGAATTTAGCTCCAATAATAAGAATCCCAATTGCTCATTATGAAGGTAGATATTATGATGATTCTAATGGGATTAAAAAAATTATTAGCGATGATTCTGTAGCCTTTTGTTATTGTGATGAATATGGTGAGATTACTCAAGAAAGTAATCCCAATGGATCTTTGGAAAATATTGCTGGTTTAGTAAATGCCAAAGGTAACATTTTAGGTATGATGCCACATCCTGAACGAGCTAGTTTTAGCTATTTAGGCTCGAATTTAGGGAGACAAATTTTTGTAAATTTAATAGAGGAAATAAAATGCTAACAACAGAAGAATATAGTAAAATTCTTGATGTATTGGAAAGAGAACCCAATAAGGGAGAAGTAGCTGTTTTTGAAGCTATGTGGTCTGAACATTGCTCTTACAAATCTTCAAAAAGATGGTTCCACCTATTTAATGTAAAAGCCCCATATATTGAACTTGGGATTGGAGAAGGTGCAGGTTTAATAAATCTTGGAGATGATTTACTTGTTGGTTTGGGATTGGAGAGTCATAATCATCCATCTGCAATTTCACCCTATGATGGTGCTGCAACTGGTGTTGGAGGGATCATAAGAGATATACTATCTCAAGGTTGCAAACCTATCGCAATTCTAGATGCCATTAGATTTGGAAATTTAGAAGAATCTCAGCACTCACAATATCTCTTGGAGAATGTTGTTCGAGGCATTTCGTTCTATGGTAATTGCTGTGGAATTCCTACAGTTGGAGGAGAAGTAGAGTTTGCTCCACAATTTGAACATAATTGTTTGGTAAATGCAATGTGTGTTGGAGTGGTTCAGAAAAATAAAGTAGTGAGAAGTATGGCTACAAAACCGGGTTCATTTCTTGTTCTTTATGGAGCAAGAACTGGAAAAGATGGTATTCATGGTGTTTCTTTTGCTTCCAAAGATTTGAGCGATAAAAGCGATAGAGATCGACCTGCCGTGCAAATCGGAGATCCTTTAATGGAGAAAATACTTATTGATGTTACTTTAGAGTTAGTAGAAAAAGAACTCTTAGATGGATTACAAGATTTAGGAGGAGGGGGATTAAGTTGCGCAGTTTCTGAAATGGCACACAAAGGAAATACTGGAGCAATAATCAGGTTGGAAGATATACACCTTCGGGAGGATGACATGGAACCTTGGGAGATATTAGTTTCTGAATCTCAAGAAAGAATGTTAGCTGTAGTAGAATCTGATAAGTTAGATGAAGTTGTAAGTATTCTAAACAGGCAAGATTTGACATATGGAGTAATTGGTGAAGTTACAGATAATACTCATTGTATTGCGTATTTTAGAGGAGAAAAAATTATAGACTTACCTGTGGAATTGATAGTAGATGGGTTCCCAGAACCTGAGAGAATCACAGAAAAACCAGATTACTTAAAAGAAGAAGATTCCATTGTACCTAATTTTGAAGATTTAAATCAAGAAATTATCAAGCTTTTGTCTTCTCCAAATATTGGAAGCAAAGCTTGGGTATATCAACAATATGATCAACATGTTCAAACGCAAACAGTAGTTCCTGCTGGTTCTGATTCAGCTGTATTGAGACTTGATAATGGGAAACATATTGCTCTCTCATTAGATTGTAATTCATTTATGGTTTATCTTGATCCATATAATGGAACTGCAAATAGTGCAGCTGAAGCGATGAGAAATTTGATTGCAACTGGAGCGAAACCTGTAGCATTTGTGGATTGCTTAAATTTCGGTAATCCAGAACATCCTGATTCTTATTGGCAATTCGTTGAATCAATAAAGGGTCTAGGGCAGTTCTCACATGATTTTGGAATACCTGTTGTTGGAGGAAATGTTTCATTGTATAATGAGAGTTACATTAACGGCAAGAGAGAAAGAATCAATCCTTCACCAACAATAGGAATGATTGGAATTATCGAAAATCCAGAAAAATTAATTAAAAATAGTTTTCAAGAAAAAGGAACCTTTGTAGTGAATATCGGCGAATGTGACGGTAATCTTAATGGTTCAGAATTTCTAAGAAACAATTTTGGTATTCTTCAAGGAAAAATATCACACTATGATAGACAGAAAGAAGAATCTTCAAGAAAAGCAATTGAAAGTTTAAACCAAGCTGGATATTTAAAGAGTTGTCACGATATCTCTAATGGAGGTCTAATTACTGTTTTAGCCGAAATGACTTTTGAAAATGAAATTGGTGTAAAATTAGATCTTTTAGAAACTGATTCCTTTAACAAACTCAAACCTGAAGAATTTCTTTTTGCTGAAACACCTTCTAGATATGTTGTAGAAATACATTCAGAGCATATTGAAAGTGCAATTAAAATGATTGAAGGTAATGTTTCTTTTAGCATCATAGGGAAAACTGTTGCTGAACCAAAAATAGAGATAGAGAATTTTCTAATATTGGAGATTAAACAGCTGAAAAATGCGTGGGACAAGGCTATTCCACAATATATGGAGGATTAAAAATGATTGACATTATAGCAGGAAGCAAAAGTGATGAAAAGATTGTTCAGAAAGCAGTAACAATTTTAGAAAACCATGACACATTATTCAATGTTTATTATATTTCAGCTCATCGAGACCATGATAAATTGGTAGAGACAACTAAAACATCTTCAGCAGATGTTTTCATTTGCATAGCTGGTTTAGCTGCTGCGCTACCGGGGGTTGTAGCATCGTTAACTGACAAACCTGTAATAGGAGTCCCTGTTTCTGCAGCATTAAACGGATTGGACGCATTACTATCCATGGTTCAAATGCCTAAAGGAGTACCAGTTGCAACAGTAGGAATTGACAATGGGCAGAATGCTGCTCATTTAGCTATCAGAATCTTGAAAATTAAAGAAAAAGGAAGGAATAAGTGAAAAGATTGACTGAAAACAAAAAACCTCCTTCAACATATGCAGAAGCTGGAATCGATTTGTCTATCGAAACTCAAATTCTAAAAACAATTAACGATTATGTGAAAAAATCCTTTCAATTTGGTGATGTAGTTGCAAAGGAAGGTCATTACGCGAATATGATTAAGTTAGGTGATTTTGGTTTAGCTCTTACTTCAGACGGTGTTGGTACAAAATTACTGGTTGCTCAAGACAGTGGGAAACTTGACACAATAGGAATCGACTGTGTGGCAATGAATGTTAATGATTTGCTTTCAATGGGAATTCCTCCTAAAGCATTTGTAGATTATTTAGCAATTTCTGAATTAAATAAATTTCAGATAGAGCAAGTAATCTCTGGAATTTACAAAGGATGTGAATTATCAGGTATTCCACTGTTAGGTGGAGAACTTGCTACCATACCAGAGTTACTAGTTGATAAGAAAAACGCTTTTGATATAGCAGGAACCGTTTTGGGAATAGTTTCTCTAGATAGTGTTATTGATGGGTCAGAAATTAAACTTGGTGATTCTGTGATAGGAATTTCAAGCAGTGGATTACATTCAAATGGATATACTATTGTAAGAAAAATCCTTTCAATCAAGTATCTCCTTACTGAGAGTTTTCCATGGGGAAGAGAAGTGTATGAAGAGCTCTTAGAACCAACGAGGATTTATGTGAAAGCAATACTAGATCTTATAGAAAACTGTTCAATATCAGGTTTAGCTCATATTACAGGAGGTGGTTTTAAGAAATTATTCAGACTAACCAATTTTGGTTTTGATTTGATAAATTTCCCAAAACCATTAGACATATTTGAGGAAATTCGTGTTTTAGGTAATATTTCATTTCAAGAAATGTTTTCAATTTTCAACATGGGAATTGGTTTTGTTGTTGTAGTCCCAGAAGAGGAGGAAGAGAAAGCGCTTCAGTTATTAAATAAACATTTCAGAAGCGTCACTATTGGAGAAATTATAGAAGACTCAATTGTATCAATTCCGGAATATGATGTGTTATTTACAAGGTGAAATGATGAAAATAGCAGTTCTAATATCTGGAAGAGGTTCTAATCTTCAGGCAACACTAGAAGCAGAAAGTGATAATAAGTTAGGTAATGCTGAAGTTTTTTTGGTTATCAGCAGTAATCCTAGTGCTACAGGTTTAGAATTTGCGAAAAACTATAACAAATACGCAATTGTTCTCGATCCAAAAGATTATGCTGATAGAACTGAATATGATAAAAAATTAAAATCTATAATGCTTGATAATGATATTGAATTAATAGTTTTAGCTGGATTTATGAAAGTATTATCAGCTTCATTTGTTGATTATTTTAAAAACAAAATTATAAATATTCATCCCTCTTTACTTCCAGCTTTTTCAGGTTTAAATGTTCATGAAAGGGTATTAGAATATGGAGTTAAATATTCTGGATGTTCGGTTCATTTTGTAAATGAAGAAATTGATGGGGGCCCTATTATAGCCCAAAAAATAGTTGAAGTTCTTGATGAGGATACACCTGATTCTTTAGCTGCTAGAATTTTAGTCGAAGAGCATATTCTGCTACCAGAAGTGATTAAGAAAATTTCAGAAAATAAGATTATTGTAAATGAAAGAAGAGTGAAGGTAGTTTAAGATGTGTGGTGTTCTAGGTATAAATGGACCAACAACACTTGGTCAAGGTAAAGTTTTGCTTCAAATGCTAACACATAGAGGTCAAGATGCAAGTGGAATAGCATGGATTCAAGAAAAAACAAATAATATTAAAATCATTAAAAGAGATAGTTATCCAGATTTACTGGACTTGGATGAATCTAAAGATACTTCTCTTTTAATTGGATCCACCAGATATCCTACATTTGGAACACGAACTGATAGTTCTAATATAGAAGAATATGCACAACCTTTTACTTTCAAAACCAAGTATGGTAAGTTAGTAATTGTACACAATGGAAATATCACTAACATTAGTAACATAATAACTAAAGAATATGAAAGTGACACAAAATTCATTGTTGAGTTTCTTGGAGGTTTACTAAATGAAACTCAAGGAAATGTTAATGAATCAGTCAAATTATTCATGGAGAGAGTCGATGGAAGCTATTCAATTATAGGGATATTGGATGATACACAATTTTCTTTCAGGGATCCAAGAGGAATAAGACCTTTAATAATTGGAAAGAATGATGATATTACTGTTATTAGTTCAGAAAGTGTTGTTCTTCAAAATCTTGGTATTGAAAATATTAGAGATATCCAACCTGGTGAACTAATTGTTTTCAAAGAACAAGACATCCGTAGTTTTCAGATTTCAATAAAAGATCACGCACACTGCATGTTTGAGTATGTTTACTTTGCTAATCCATGTTCAGTTATCGAAGAACGACTAGTTTATGATGTAAGGTTGGATTTAGGTAAGGAACTAGGCTTAAGAATAAAGGGGAATAATCTTGATATTGATTACATTGTTCCTGTTCCTGATACTTCAAGACCTGCTTCACAGGGATTATCCGAAGTATTGAGTCTCCCCATACGAGAAGCAATAATCAAGAACAGATATCTTCAACGTACCTTTATTATGAAGAGCAAACAAGAGCGAACAAAAGTTGCTAAAAGCAAATATCTCTATACTGCTAAATATATTAAAAATAAAAACATCCTAGTTGTAGATGATTCAATAGTTCGAGGATTGACAAGTCAGAAAATAGTTAAGGATTTAAGAAGACTGGGAGCTAATAAGATTTATTTTGCGGTAACTTGCCCTGCAATAAGATTTGCTTGCTATTATGGTATAGATTTTCCAACTGATGAAGAATTGATTGCTTCAGGTCACACAGTAGAAAAAATCAAAGAAGTTCTTGATGTAGACGGAGTATTTTATCAGAACATTGATTCACTAAAAAATGCAATCGGTTTATCTGATTTATGTACTGCTTGCTTATCTGGAAGCTATCCAACTCCTTATGCTCAAGAAATTAGGATCAAGTATTTGAACGGGGAATTAAAGGGGAGAAGTCATTATGAAGAGGTCTAAAAATGTCTGATAAGGTTCTGTTAATTGGTAATGGTGCTAGAGAACACGCAATTGCGAAAAAGATTGTAGAAAATGAAGGGGTTTTATATTCCTATATGTCAAGAGAAAATCCTGGAATAGCTGATTTATCCAAAAAATTCCGTATTGGTAAGTTAGAGGATTTTGATAAATTAAAGAAATATAGGAATGTCGATTACGCAATTGTAGGGCCTGAAAACCCGCTTTCTGAAGGTATAACTAATTACCTGGAAGATAAACTAAAAATACCAACTTGTGGCCCAAGAAAAGAAGTAGCAAAAATAGAGTCAAGCAAGATATTTGCAAGATATTTACTTGATGCATATGATATACCAGGAAATATCCCATATACAATCTGTAGATCAATTGATGATTTAGAAGACGCTATTCACGAATTTGGCTTGGAAATTGTTATTAAGCCCGATGGTTTAACTGGAGGAAAAGGTGTGAGAGTTTATGGCGACCATTTCACTTGCTTTAAAGGAGCTAGAAATTATGCAAAACAATTACTAGCTCAAGATAAAGAATTTCTCGTTGAAGAAAAAATCAAAGGGAAAGAGTTTTCATTACAAGTTTTTACTGATGGAAATACAATAACTCCTATGCCATTGGTTAGAGATTACAAAAGAGCTTACGATGAAGAACGCGGACCAAATACTGGTAGCATGGGATCATATAGCTTACCTTCTCATGATTTACCGTTTTTGTCAAAGAAGGATATCCAATCTGCTATTGAAATTTTAAGGAAAACAGTTAATGCACTGAAAAAGGAAACTGGTACTGACTATAAAGGAATATTGTATGGTCAATTCATGAAAACAAATGGGAAAATTCATGTGATTGAATTTAATGTAAGATTTGGTGATCCTGAAGCTATAAATGTATTGAAGCTTCTCAAAACGGATTTCAATTCTATTGTTCACCAAATAATTGATGGAACTCTGGGTAGAACAGAGTTTTCTAATAAAGCAACTGTTTGTACATACCTAGTTCCAGATGGATATCCTACGAATCCAAAAAAGAATAGACCTATCAAAGTAGAATCTAACATGACTGCTGATTTATACTATGCTTCAGTTTATAGAGAAAAAAAAGAAATCAAAACAACAAAAAGTAGAGCTTTAGCAATAATTGCAACTGGTTCCAATCTAGAAGAAGCAAAACAAAGAATAAATGATAACATAACAAAAATTAAAGGAGATCTCTTCTACAGGAAAGATATAGGCGTTCTCATGTAACTGCATTTAAGCGATTGATAGTATATTAATAATAAGTGTATCAGTATCTGATGTGAGAATAATTTGAGCTTCTGTTAAACTAGCGATAATATGACTTGGTATGTTGATTATTCCTCCTAATAGTACTAAAATTGAAGAAAACAACAAATAGCTGTTTTTCTCCTCTTTATAGAAGAGAAAGAAACCAGATGCTAAACTTATTAGTACTAAATCACCAACGATTAATAATGAGATCGACAAAAGTAAGCTTACACTTTGAATAAATGGTCCAATGAAAATTTCAATAACTTTTACAAATACAATGATTAGTGCAGACCATGTTATGATTTTTCTTGTTCTATGAGAGATCTTTTTCCCGGAATCAACAACCTCTGTCACAGATATTTCTCATCTGTGAATATTGGTTCAATCTCTTCTGACATCTAAATTTACCTTGAATGACTCATATTTAAATATGCACAATTAAGAGCACTTACTCTATCCACAGTTTAGGACAGTTTAAGTATACTTCAGAAAAGTTTTTCGTTAGTAAAAAATCGATTAAAAAAGAGAAAAAAATCGATTAATAATATGATTTAGCTTTATATAAACTTTTAAGGGCAAAGAGTTCTATCCAGTCTTCATAGATTTTTTTCATGGTGTTAGGATTTACTCTATCCTCCTCTCCAAACTTATCATATTGACGATTGTAGCTTAAAATATGTTGTCTAGTTCTAAACCCATCCCTTTCATAGATGTCATCAAGAAGGGTTCTTAAAGCCATAAACGTGTATGTATCGTCGTTTGGTCGATTAGATGTTATTGATAAGGGGGAGAGTTGTTTCATGTTAAAAATTTTCTGTTTAAACTCATGGTCATTTACTGATGAAAACTTTTTGATAGTGTTCCTTCTTATCTGTGGTTGGTATCCAACATGCTGTCCGGCAGCGTCATATGTTTTTGTATAAATTATATCTATTATAGAGTTCCCGGGGGATTTTAAAGTCACAGCTTGCGGTAATGGGATATTGTTCATTTTATAACGCTGAGCGAGTGTATAAGTCCCTATAAATTCCGCCTCCACGACCTTTAATATTGTAGTACATCTTATAAAATCCTCTTGATCCATTTTCAGTTCTGGATCGATGAAATTACGATTATTTTCCGATGATTTTTTAGAATAATGTAATATGGCGTTTATTGCATGATTTATCGTCTCTATGTCTATAGAGTCAAATCTTGGTTGTCTCCCCTTAGTGAATTTATTATACAATGCGGCTCCTGGTTTCATAGATTCTTGTATGTTCAATAACAACGGAATGTTTACAGTTGGACGACTAGATTTATAGTCACCAAACAGTGGACCGAACCCCTTTGTTTTTGAATATGCATATGCATCTAAAAGTATAATTCTTACTCCTATAATTCTCCTCGCATCACTCAAAATTGTAGTTACTGCCATTTTATTATTAAGGAGCATACCAAAAACAGTTTTCGGGATGGTTTTGAGGTTAATGTCTGATAATCCTTGACCATCTCTATGTAGATTGTTGATTCTACTCATAATTATTTCAGCTACTTCGTTGTAAGTTTTCCCATCCTTAATGAAAGATTCTTCTTTAACACCAATTATTGGAGTTGTTACACCCATCATGCACTCTTGCTGCTGGGCACCATCGTTTCTTAGTATCATTAGTGATTCATCTATTTCCTTTTGAACTGTTCTATAGATGAAACTGTCATCGTGTTTTTGACCAAACAGTATGAATTGTTTTAAGTCTATTAAGTGACGAACTCTACTTCTAAAATGTCTAACTGCAGTATCATGTTTTAGTCTATTAAAAAGCGTATGTGTTTTTATATCATCAGGAAGAATTTCATTCATAGTTGTAGGGTAAGTAAGTGGACGTATTATTATTTTATCAACAAAGTCTGTTAAATATGTTCTAAAATAATTCATATTCGCTTGTCCATGTTTTAATTTGCCTATAAGTTCACTTCCTTGTTTGTGGAGCGCTCTTATTAAAAAACCATCTCCAGAACAGAACTTTACGGAATCTATTCCTTCATATTGCATGTATGTATTATATCCATTAAACAAACTTTCTCGTATAGCGTATAGTTTATCAATAACATCTTCGGCTAGATTCAGTTTTTTGGAGGTAACTTCTAAGTAATATAAATGACCGAATTCCATTGGATTATATACGTTTTCGTAGTCAGTTGAATAGAAGTCATTTTGTGTTTCATGTACATAGGGATTGTTACCATACTCCCCGACGTCCTCAAATTTGCTTCGTGCATCGTTAGTGACTGTAAATTCTTCTATTCTTGGACCATTAAGTCTCTCTAAGTAATATTGTATAGTGTCCAATATTTTTAAACCTAATTGTGCTTGTAAGGAATCAACATTGGTTACATCTATTGGGTATGATGTTAAGGCACCTGTTTCAGATAAGAGCTTATATATTGCCATCATCTTTTGTGAGTTCTCGAGAGAGTTTACATCTATTATATATGTTTTAATATTATGGAAATCATTGATAGCATGTTCTAGCGGAACCCATTTAATATCTGCTTCATATATCTTGTTGTTACGACTGTCTTTACCCTCTTTAATAATAATAGTTGGAGCAAAACCTGTAGTTATCTGTCTTTGCATTTCTATCCTTCTTGTCCTTAATATTTCTTGACGTATGTACTCTCCTACATTGGGGTCAGTTGGATCAAGACAGGCATATAAGCCTCTGTGAAACTCGAATTTAAGCATCTTACCTTCTCTTACTATAACCTCGCCCTCCTCATTTCTTAAGGTAATATAATATGATTTTCCTATTTCGCCATTTACTGTTACTGTATCTTCCTCAGCTAGTGTCCAAGTATCTGCGCCCAAGTATTGTTTGGATCCTGTATCGGTTACACTTCCTATGAATGTTATTCTTTTCAGAAATTCTATCGCTTCTTCAGGAACTTCTGGTTGGTAAATAGATAATTCAGGATGTCCATCTGTAATTTTATAATAAACA
>JAUWPI010000176.1 GCA_030611665.1 Candidatus Heimdallarchaeota archaeon
ATTGATTGAAGAACTAAAAGGAAAGGGTACAATTGAGAAAAATCTAAGTGCTATGTATCGAATGATGCAACGTTTTGATATTGATATTACTAAGGACCCCATCCTTGTTTATCCTACACTCCACTATCAAAATGGAGGAGTTTTACATGATGAAAACTGCTATACTTCTCTTAAAGGTCTTTTAGCAGCAGGTGAAATCTCTGGTGGAGTTCATGGAAAGAATCGTTTAATGGGTAATTCACTATTAGAAGTTAATGTATTTGGAAGGCGAGCAGGCATAACTGCAGCTAAAGAATACAAGAAGAAAGGTAAAAAACCAGGAAAATTGTCTTTGGACCATGTCAAAAAGTCAATAGAATCACTAGATGCTCTAAAAATGAAAGAAAAAAGATACTCACCAATGATTCTTCCTGAATATAGAAGTGAAGCAGTCAGAGATAGATTAGTTCAACTTTACGAAGATTCTTGTTAATTTTCCTTCTTTTTTTCGCAATTTTTTTATACTTTATTTTATTTACATCAATGATTCAATGAATAACAAATTTATCTTCCTTCGGCACGCTTTAACTAAATTTGATCCTAAGAAACCAGCTCATAAATGGATTTTAGGGGATGAAGGGATAGAACAAATAAGCAAAATATGTGATGATGAGATTTTACAGAACGTAGACTTGATAATTTCATCTACAGAAAAAAAAGCCATTCAAACAGCATTCTATATCGCTAAAAAGACAGAAAAAGAGATTGTCACGAATCCTGCTTTAAATGAACTAGACAGAGGGGAAAAAGTCATTGAAACAACTAAAGAATATCGACATTATGTAAAAGCGATTTTTAGTCAAATTCATGTAGGAGGTTGGGAATCAACTGAAGCTGCACTTCGAAGGATTAAGAATGAAATAATCAAGATTAATAAAGAAAATACTGAAAAAACAATCTTGATTGTTAGCCATGGAATAATTCTATCTCTTTACTTCGGATATCTACTAACTATTGAGAACACTAAACTGTTTGAAAGATGGGAACAATTCAAATTTTACTCATGGGGTATTGTTGAAGAAAATAAAGTAACTAAAGATATAATCAAATAATTATGGTTGGAATTCCTCGCATCGCGGGAGCAATGTATCTAGAAATAGCAAGAATTGTGATTTAATCATTTCCATTTCTTTAACTTGTTCGATTCTTTTCTATAAATTGTGGGAGATTCTTGCCTATAAGTTTCTTGTTTGTTTCTTTAATGATAAATATTGCCAAAACAAATGCAACTGCTCCGAAAGATAATGGAAACAGAGGTAGGGTTAGCAAACCATTCGGTGATATATCTGCAATAAATGCACCAAGGAAAGCACCAAGATAAATAAAGATGGTGTTCTGAAATTGTAATAAACTCATTCCTCTTGCTCTTTCTTTGGGTTTAGTAACATCAGACATAATCACATTAGCTGCGGGTATCTTCAAAGCATAAAGTGGATAAGAATAAAAAATGAATATAATTACCCAATAGTCAGAAAATAAATACATAAACAGGAACAAAATCGGATATGCTGCAATTGCTACAAGTAAAACTGGTCTCCTTCCTTTCTTATCTAATATCCTTCCGATGAACAGTAGAAAAATCATCCCAAGAAAAGTCGCTATCGTATTTGAATAGCCTATGAGATTATCCGATAAACCTATTTCTTCAAGATAGATAGATGACAAGGTATTGAAAGGACCAAAACCGAAATCTAATATTGCCAAAACTATAAGGAGAAATAAAACACCTCTACGAGTTAAGATCTGCCAATAACTAGCTGGTTTGTTTTTGTTATTTTTGTTACTTAATTCTAATCTTTCAGATGAAACTTTTTTATTGTTTTGGACAAGTATATCTGAATCTTCTATCTCATCGTCTTCCTCAACACTTGGTTTAGTAGGTGAAAACATAGTTACTATTCCTGTAATTAGTGCGAATCCAGCACCAAAACTTAGACCGCCAACCATACCCAAATTTCCATAAATCAGACCAGATACACTACTTCCAATCATCCATCCAAGACTGGCAAAAAACATCTGAAAGCTTGAAACCTCCCCTCGTTTATCGGGATGACAGATTGTTGTACTCAAAGTATTATGCATGATATAGAACACATTATGAACGCTAAACACTCCTAAGATTAGAAGAATGTGCCAAGGAACATTATTGAAAAATATTAGTAAAATACATTGAGCCATAAGTAGCAATCTGGCAAAAAACATTATTTCTTTTCTTCGTCCTGTCTTATCCGAAAAATTGCTAAATATTGAACTTCCTATTATTGAAACGAGACCAGGGACTGCAAGCACTAAAGTTAACATAAGATAAGGATATTGAAACCCTGCTTCAGAGGTAATTAGCTCTTCATTTAACCATATACCAAAAAATATCCAATAACTGGAGATGGCAAGACTATCGAACATGTAAGCAAATAATAAAGGCAACAAATTCCTTGGAGGTAAACGATTCTTTGCTTTGTTTAAAAATGCGGAACTCATTCAATAATCAACCTACAGAATTCAATCTGGATTTAAAGATATAGATAAAAATGGAAGGGGTTATGGGTATTTTGCAAGAGATATTAGGAATACACCAGCTGTCTGTGGACAAGAGAAACTTGTTTCAGATATGGAGTATATCTATCTACTTGTGAAAGATCATAATATCACCAACTCCGGTAACGAAGTCCCAAAAGCATACCCTTGCCTTTATTCTTTTTTCTTTCTTCCTTAAATTTCGTTAGTTCTTTCTTCCCTATATGTTGAATTAAGATTTTTTTCATCTTTTCATCAACAATCTCATCATTGATATAAGCGCCAAAAACCAGATGTACGGTTATTTCAATAAAATTTCTACCAGTTCTTGATAGTTGATATCTATCCTTGCGATCAAGTTCAATAATCCCAAAATCCCACAATTGTACAACATAATTTGACAAAAGATTCTTATCAAAATAAGAAAATTCTGTTTTTAGTGTGTCATATGTAGCCTTTTCGAAATACAAAAAAGACAATATATCTAGTGCTTCAAGTTCGTCTAACAGATCAAAAATAGAAGATATTTCATTCTTCGAATTAAGAAGTACATACTTAAAATCATCTTTAGAAATTTTTCCAAACATTTTGAGTCTAGATAATTATGCTATATTGGTTTATATAAACATAAGCGAATCACATTTACTTTTTAAAACTGTGAAGAAATTTAATATATTCTTTCTGGAGATAGGTAAAGTAAGGTGATGTTTTGAGTAATGACTCAATTATAGAAACTGAAGTATGTGCATTTTTCGATGAGTTTGTTGATGCATACCCCAAAGATAATCTAGAAAGATATCTTAGCCTTTTCTTACAAGATGAGAATCTTGTTATGTTTGGTACAGGTGAAAAATGGTTAGGATGGGCAGAGTACAGAAGTGCACCAGCAGAAGATAAGGCAAGACATGGAGATATTTCTCTCACATATGACTGGCTGACAATAAACTCATATGGACCAGTCGCTTGGATAGCTACTGAGGTTACTGTTAAAGTGAAAGGTGAAGGAGAGGAGAGAAGTATTCCTGCAAGGTTAACAGGTGTTTTAAAGAAGATTGAAGATAAATGGAAAATAGTTCAAGGACATATTTCAGTACCTAGATAGAAATAAAAATAGAATTCCTTCTTATTCTCATTCTATTTTATTCATCAAGACAGTTTACGAGGAATTCTAAATCTGAAGCCTAAAGTTTATATTTTTAGAAAGCAAAAGTTTCTTTGAAATGAATGGATGGATTATAGTCTTAATTATCCTTCCTCTTTTCCTTGCAGTTATTATTCTGATTGTATTTAGAATTTATTACCGAACTCATTCAAAAGAGAAAGAAAAAGAGAAAATACCAAGTGATCCTCTAGATAATGCTGCTGAGATAAAAAGAAAAGAATCTTTCAGACAGATGTTAAAGAATTTTTTACAAAGGTACTAGTTTTTGATCAAATAGTGGTTTTCAGCATGCTGGAAAAATATATCAATACGAATAAGAATGTTAACAGTGATGAGAGAGAAACAAAAGCAAGAAATCGAGATGTTTCTCGAGAAAGTTCAAGAATTCTATTATAATGGAGACTTGAAGAATTCAATTAAACTGTTAAAGAAAGGTGAACCAGTTGTTCTAAGTGAGGGTTTTGAAAAATATCTTAAGATACAATTTTACCTATTATACTGCGAGATTCTTGTTGTTGCAGTTTTTATGGAAAACAAAAACTTTGGTTTAGCAGCAGAAAAACTACAGATTTGTGAGGAGCTAATACAAGATAACCAATCATTAGAAAGTGCTAGATTAAACATACAATATGCTATAGTTTGGGATTATAAACCAGCTTCAAACCCAATAGAGAAATTAGAAAATCTTAACGTAGCGATCGACTATATTATTAAAGCAATTGAAATATTAGATGAAGTTAAGAACACTAAGTACCTAAGCATGGCATACTTCTATCGTGGTTTATTTTTTGAGAGAGGAAATCAATTTGAAGAGGCAAACAAATGGTATAGCAACTCATACCATCTAGCTAAAAATACGAATAACCCTATTGAGATGTCCTTTGCAGGCAGACATTTAGGATTTTTAGAAATGAGAAATGATAAACTAGAAAGTGCTGAAAAATTCTTGATTGAGTCATTGAAACTTAGGGAAGATTCAGGATTTAAAATAGGGATTCCTTTCTCAATTCTTAGTCTCGGTGACTTACATGTACGAATGAAAGATTATCAAAAGGCAATGGAATTTTATCGGTCAGGATATGAATCTGCATTTAATTTTGGAATTAAAATTGCACAAGCGATCGGATCTATCTCGATTGGTAGGACATTCATAAGATTAGATCAGTTCCATAAAGCAGTCCCATATTTGGAGAGAGGTATTGAATTAGCAGAAAAAATAAACAATCAAGGTTTAGTATCTTGGGCAAGGAAAACACTAGAAACTAAAAGTGTTGAATACCACTGAATAGTGTAACTCATTTTAACTTCTATTGGATATATCCACTTCGTTCTATTTGCATAATTATTTCAACTCACGTACATGTGTAAGGCAAGCACTCCCTTCCAATAAGGACCACTAAACAGCAAGCTTATGAAAATTTCATTAGTGATTTTTCTTTACAGCATAATGAAAAAATGATTTTACTGATAGTTTAGGATGCTAACATATATAGGAATCTTCGTAGTGCTAAATTTCACATCAAAAATTATAAATAAGAGTTTGCTCAATACTGCTTGTTATGCCAATCTACGCACTAATCACTGGAATTGTTTTATGGGGGCTTGGTTTTCTAATGATATTTGGTCAGCTAAGCTTCTTAATTAGTAGATATGAGACATTTCATAAATTCATCCGAAGAAAGGATTA
>JAUWPI010000138.1 GCA_030611665.1 Candidatus Heimdallarchaeota archaeon
AGTTTATAAAAGCTCTTACCATATTTTCTATAGAGGTGTGGTCTTGTTTTGTTCATACTTACAAGCCCTATACACCTCTATTTTCTCTTTGTATTACCGACAAAATAGGCGTTCAAGTACTGGTACAAAATTCATGTCATAACCTTCTTCTCTTTATTTGCTCGATATTTGCGTTGATTAACCTTCTAGTATTAGGTGAAACAGCTGAAATGTCACTATCAAAAACCAAGAAAGGAGTATGATTTTCTAGATAGATAGGTTTGAGTATAGCTTGAGAGATTTTGTATGGTAAACAGTTTATTGGTCCTGTTAACACCAATGAATCAAATAAAGAATTTTCTAGTGTTTCCAATCCTTTGCCAATGGTGGGTATTGCTTCTCAAAAAATTGTTGATGAGATCCATTTTTCTGATTGTCTATATATCTCACGCAGATCGTTTGGTCCTGCATAAAGAAGACCTGTCTTGCTGAATTTCCTTCTGTGTCTTCTTTCAAACATTTGTAAAGCAAATGGTCCAAGTTTACTTATTATAAATAAACGAGAATTATTTTTCCAAATTGTTGCAAAGGCTTTGACATAGGTTGTCCATTTAAATGCATCTGCATTCATTCTTCGAGAAGTAGTATCTGCTAGATGATAATTACCATACAATAGAAGTTCATACAAATCAGTTGATTTGACAATTATACCGTGTTTAGAATATATCTCTTTAAGTTCTTTAAGAAAGAAAGGACTAAAACGAACAAAGAAATCCCCACTTACCAAAACTTTTGGATGATCCTTTGGTGAACTTTTTCGAGGTATTGTTTCAATTTGCTTAATTAATCTCCTGTAATTTTTGTTGAAATTCTTTAGACTTGTAGTGTCTTCTAGGAACTGATTCCAATATGTTAACAATTGTGCTTGACTACCAGTTTCTCCCACAACTTCAAGGGCACTGTCTACTTCGGAGACTAAATCTCCTAGAAGTGTTACTTTAGGTGAGAATCTAGCAATTTGCATTAATGGAGTTCCCATAAAACCAGTTAATTGATCAAATCTAAAAATAAAGACATTTTCCAATTTATTTTGCTCTAAGAATTGCTCCAAATAATGGAAGTAGCTATAAACAGCACAAGGGGCCCCTCCTCTAATCATATAAAAACCAATAAGTTCACCTGGTTTTCTTTTTTCAACGATTTCTAGCATATGTCCAATTACAATGGGTAACGGAATACACTCTTTACCAGTAGTATGTCTCAAACCTCTTACCGCATAATCAAGTTTTAATGGTTCGGTTTCTCCAAAGTGAAAACCATATAGTTCAAATACCTTAGCAATCGCTGGAACATGAAAATCAGAAAAACTTGGGAAGTATAATTTTATTCTAGGATCTTTAATGTCAACTCTTTTATTATCAGAAGTAACAACAACAATTTTTCCATCTCTCTTCTTTACTTTAGCTACTTGGAATGGTTCATCTTCTACTTTCTTCTGACTTTTTTGGAAATTCACTATTATTTCGAGAAATGCTTCAAGACGGGTTTGTGTTCCTGCATCAGCTGTGTGAGAGTCAAGTTCCAATATCAAAAATGGTTTTGAACGCATCTCAGAGCGAACGAAATTTTGCACAAATGCATCGATTGTACAACTGTAACTGTTGATATAAAGTAAGAATAAGTTATCATTTTCTTTAGCTAAATCAATAGCAATTTTCACATAATTTGAAAAATACCAAGGGATATCATTTACCTTTCTCTTTTCGAGAAAATCAAAAGGAATAACTGTAACGCCCATACTAGAAAGTTTTTTAGGAATCAATTGTGAGGTCTCAGGTGGGAATGCATTATAGCTTCTTCCAAGCAATAAAATGCCTGTCTCACCGCTTTCCTTTAGCTTTCTTAGAGTTTCTCTTCCCCAATCTAGAAATTGTTTTTCAACTACTCTTTGTTTTATTACTGCTTTTTTGTATGCTTCAGTAGCTAGTTTCTTTTTTATATTCAACTCCTTTGTTGCCATTTTTATTAAAGCTTCATTCTGATCATACCCTTCTACAAAATGAAGAAGTGGGCTAAGAAACTTAGTTTCTCGGAATGCTGTAGCTATGAAATATGGACTTGCTTGAGTAACTGGACAGAAAGTTGCATCAAACCACTCTTCTCCCTTCTCTAATGTGTGTATTTGTGGCAGAAAAATAAGTGGTATCTCTTTCTTCACTAAATCATTTACTGCTCCATGGAGCACTTGAATTGGGTAACAGAAGGGTGCATTTGTAAGAACGTCTTTATCTTCATCAATATCAGATAGAACTACTTCAAAACCCATTTCTTCAAAAAACGTGGAGAAAAGAGGGTAAAGGGTGTGAGTAAGTAAGGCTCTAGTTATACCTATTTTTCCTTTGGAACCTTTGATTATTTTTTTCTTTTTAAGATTATTTTCAAAAATTAGATCATTTCTAAGGTCAACAAGATTTTCTTTTTCTTTTGTTTTTTCTGAACCTCTCCACTGATGTTCATATCTAGAACAGCTCCCACCAAATGGAAACTTACGCCCCCCTACTTCATATCTCTTAATTTGACAGTAATTCTTACAAGCTTTGCAAGTAAAACTATTCAATCGTTTCAGTTCTTCACTGATTAAAGATTGGAGATCTGTTTTTTCAGGCATCCCTTCAATTTCATGGTGGATGTACTTTTTGTTTGCAATCAAGCTAATCCCGAATGCCCCGATAAGTTCAGGATTTGGTGGAATAATTATTTCTTTCCCTGTAGATTGGGCAAAAGCAAAACCTACAGCACTATTTTTTGCTACACCACCTTGAAAAAATATTTTCTTCCCAACTGCTCTAGAACCTTTAACCTTGTTCAAATAATTTACAGCTATAGAAAATACTAAGCCTCCGATGATATTATCTCGACCATAATTTTCTTGCATAGCTGTTCGAACATCAGTATTGATAAAAGCTGCACAATCAGCTTGGAATCTAACAGGATTACTTGCTTTCATTGCAATATCTGCTATATCATAGACTGAGACTCCTAAA
This sequence comes from Candidatus Heimdallarchaeota archaeon, assembly GCA_030611665.1. GTDB lineage: Archaea > Asgardarchaeota > Heimdallarchaeia > Heimdallarchaeales > Heimdallarchaeaceae > UBA460. The sequence goes on from JAUWPI010000138.1 coordinate 3,024, forward strand.
TCTCCCTTAGAACTTTCTTCTAGAAATGATCCTGTCCCTGCAGAACAACTTGCATTCATAGCATAATCTACTGGGACACCATTTTGGAGAAACATATACTTTGAATCTTGTCCTCCGATTTCAAAGATTGTATCGACATCTTCATCATAGTAAACTGCACCTTCTGAGTGTGCAGATATTTCATTGTAGACAGCTGATGTCCCTAGATAAGCGCCGACAAGTTGCCTTCCAGATCCTGTAACTCCAAGTAATTTTACTTTTTGATTACCAATTTGTGATATAATTTCTTGGATGCATTTTCTGGTAGCTTCTACTGGATTTCCACTTGTCCTACCATAATGTGAAGCAACAATAGCCATATCCTCCGGATCTAATAGCACAGCTTTTGTGGTAGTTGAACCTACATCAACACCTAAAATAAAGGAAGTATTTTCCCCAAAATCCTTTTTGTGCTCAACAGATGGGATAATAGTCACTTGTTCACTGAATTGCTCCAAAGAAGGTAATGTGGAAAAACTCTTGCTTATTTTTAATTTTAGCTCTGTTTGTTTTGGGTTATCCTTTTCTAAAAGCGCAGACCCATAAGCTTCAAAAACTGAGCTAACATCTTTAACAACTACTTCTACAACTTCCAGTTGTTCTCTTAGAATTTTTACAAAAGCATCGTTAAGTGCCACCCCACCGATAAGTAATATTCGTTTAACATCCACTCTAGATTGGAAGATCAATCCTTTGATTTTGTTTGCCATACTTGCAAGTACCGATGCTAGAACATCTTCGACGGAAGCTTCCCCTCGATTCAACTTATGTGTTATATCCGATTTACAATGAACAGAACATCGAGAAGCTATTTCTATTTTATTTCCTTCTTTAGCCAGAGAAATTGCTTCCGATAGAGAAATATTCAGTCTATCAATTTGTTGTATGAAAAACTCACCGCTACCCGCTGCACATTTGTCGTGAGATAGAACATTAACAATGTAACCTTCTTCATCTAAAACGTATAGTACAAAAGCTTCACCTCCCAAAGAAATAACAATATCATATTTTTCATCAAACGAACTAACACCTCGTTCAACTGCAACAACCTCTGAAACGTCTCCAAAAGAGCCATTAACCTGATAAAAACATTTTTCTAAAGGTTTATTTTCAGCCAGAATTGCATCTAAAACTTCACTAGGATTACCAAGATGAGGTCTCTTAATTATGTTAATATTGTTTTCATCATCAATATTTACAAAATTAACAGAAACCGATCCGATATTGACTCCTACATAGCACTGAGATATACTAAACACCTTATAGATTCGATAGATATAATATAAAACAATCTGAAATATAGTGATATAAAAGATTTGCCTAAAGTAGATTCTACAAGTCTAAAATTGATAATTCCACTGATTTGTAAATGGAAACAGCATTTATTCTATAAAAGAAAGAAGATTGTTATTGTTTGAGCTTACGTCTAATAACCACTAGAACAATAAACACAACCAAAACATGTAACAAATAGAAAGAGGGATTCAATTTATGACTCAGAGTTCCGATAAGGAAAAAGACATTAAAATTAATGTAGAAAGCGTAAAGTCATCAACAATTTGGATGGTGAATGTGTTCTTCAAGAAGTACCATATGGATGATGCACCAGACATGATGGATTCATTTACCCAAAAATACAATTCTTTATTGCTACAACATGAGCAAAAGGATATTACCGATCTTTCGCGTCTTTATCGTCTAATTTCAGAATTCAAGCCTGCGTTAGCTTCTGTTCTTCAACCCAGAAAAGAGTTTGAAGGAATGTGCAGTGCAATGGTAGATATGTTCAATGTAACATTAGCAGGAGTTAAACGAAGGATGGAAAATAAAATACGTCGTCCAAAAGAAGGACCAGTTTTACCAGGTAGTGATGAATCAATTAGTATCATGTACTTTTGTACTGTATGTGAGCAATCTTTTGAAATTCCTGAGGAAATGAAAGAAAAATTGCTAAACTCATCTGAAAAAATGGAAATACAAAAACATCACGAAAAGGAGATGGAGATAAGAATTATCAATAGTACAGAAGTTTCACCTGATGGTAAGATTATATCTGATAGAGATGTAATAAAATCAGCAAGTGATCTTATGGGTCATTCAAAACCGAAAATGGGCGATGTTACCTCGGACATGAAGAAATTAACAAATTTACTTCCTGATCAACCATTGTTAGGCAAAGAGGATATTGGGGAGTATTTACAGGTACTAAGTGTAGGGATAGATGTAGGGTCTTCCACATCGCATCTAGTATTTTCAAGCCTTACTCTAAGACGTGAGAGAAGCTTCCTCAACATGTCTAATCGGTTCCATCTTATTAATCGAAAACTTATCTATGAAGGTACAATAATCGACACACCCCTAATTAATCGTTATACCATTGATATTGATGCGGTTGTAGCATTCTTTGAAGAGGAATACAAGAAAGCAGGCATTGCACCTGCAATGGTGGATACAGGGGCTGTAATAGTTACTGGGGAGACAGCTAAAAAACAGAATGCTGCAGAGATAGTGAGAAGATTATCCTCCGAAACTGGAAAATTCGTTAGCGCTTCAGCTGGGCCAAACTTTGAGTCTCTTCTTGGGGCTATGGGAAGCGGAGTTGTTGATCTATCTCGTAAAAATGAAAATACAATAATGAATATAGATGTGGGTGGCGGAACAAGTAATCTAGCCATTGCTTCGAAAGGCAATGTTCTCAGCACTTCTTGCATCAATGTGGGTGGCCGCTTATTGGGAATAGATGAAAACTTCAAGATCTGGAGGATAGATGAACCTAGCGAGTTTCTTATGAAAGAGCTAAATATGGAGTATCAACTAGGAGATATCATTCCTGAAGAGGATGTTAGAACTATCGCCCGCGAATACGCAAAAGCTTTGATTGAAGTGATGAGAGGTCCAGCAATAAGCCATATCGCTAAGAAACTGATGATGACTGATGACCTAGATTTCTCCGTTCCAATCGACGAGTTTTCTTTCTCAGGTGGAGTAGCAGAGATGATTTATGGAGAGGGTAAGACATATAATGACATTGGAACGTATCTCGCAGAAGAAATCAAGCTTTTAGCGGAAGAATACAAATTGCACATAATCGAACCTGAAAATAAGATCAGGGCAACGGTTATTGGAGCTGGATCATTTTCCCTTTCAGTTTCAGGTTCCACCTGTTATTTTGATAAGAGCATCCTTTTCCCCCTCGAAAATATCCCGGTGATCAATGTAAATATATGCAAAAAAAACTTTAGTCATGAGAATCTTGAGAAAGAAGTTAATCTAGCTTTCAAAAGATTTGATATGCAAGAGGGGCAGGATTTAGTTGCCTTATACTTCAAGGATCCAATCCACAGATCAGCTTTTTACCTACCAGAATTTGCTAAAGCTATCGAAAAAGCGCTCCCAAATTCGATTGCTAACAATTTGATGATTATCTTGATTTTCGATCAAGATATGGGGGGATCTGTGGGAATCGCCCTCCGTCGTGAAACAGCTATTCAGGATAACCTCATTTGTATGGATGAATTGGACCTCGAAGAAGGTGATTGGATTGACATCGGTGCCCCACTCTACGCAGGTCAAGCTTTCCCTGTTACTGTAAAGAGCTTGGTATTCAACAAAAACAAGAATTCGTCCTAGAAGCGAAAAGATAAATCACAGATAAAAATACCTATGAGTTATTTACGTTGGTAAAAAAAAGAAGGAAAAAAGAGAAAGAGAATAAGAAGGGGGTTCTATTTTCTCTTTCGGTTTATTGCTAATGCAGCAATCGCTATAACAGGTATGGCTAACAATGCATAGATAGATACACTGACGTAACCAGTGTCATCTATACCAATGACTGGATCATGAACCAATTTTAGATTATCACCATAATTTGGATAGACTAAAAATAGATTAATGAATTCTCTACCGAAAGCATGACCAATTCCATACGAAGAATCTTCACCAAAGCTTGCTGCAGTAGAACTTACAGTTACTGTATCATTATAGGTTCCATCTTCATTAAAAACATCAGCTTCAGGAGTCCAAGCGAAATAACCCATAAGATCATCATCATCGTAAAAACCTATACCATCTCTTGTATGATTAGCTGTTCTGTCAGTAGCATTGGCTTGATCAGGCAAGTTTGCAGATTGAGATTCTTCGGGCATATTAACTCTATCCCCAAGTTGTACTCTACTTCTAAAGTGATTTTCATGAACCTTAACATGAAGAGCTAAACCAACTGCGCCTTCACTAAAAGTCCAGCCATCAATAATGATATCGAATTTAACTTCCTTGAGACCTTTAATTTCATGAGTGTATTCTATATCGTCAATAGTCTGTGTAACAGTTACATCCTCTAAGTACACATGGTAAACAAAGGTAAGTGTAGCTCCATTGTCAAGTTCCGAAGAAGTTTGTGTGACGGTTATTTCATTTGTGGTGTTAGTAATATCCAAAGTCCAAGAAATCTGATCAGAAGCTAGATTATAGATTTTACCACCAAATTCATCTCTTGTATCTATTATTAGATCATCACCATACAGTTCAGTAATATAATGAAAACTAACATGAAAAACCTCTGTATTTTTTCCTGTTTCAGATGCGGAACCTAACCAGAAATAGATATCAGGTTTTCCCGAATGCATTTTAACTTTAATGTTTGAAGTTTCTATGTACATTGATCCTTGTCTGTTTTCAGCTTTCATATCAGAAGTAGGTACTGCTACAGCTGTTGATAGAGTGGAAACAAAGAGAACTCCAACCATTGCCATCATAATTATTTTTGTTTTGGAAATCATTTTTATCTATCATCTATAGAAAAGCATCGTATATGAGAAGTTGCATTTTACTTCGTTGCATGACCGAAAAAGGTTATAATGCAACGTTGTGCAACGTTTCACTCTATTACTGTTCGACCATCATCAGTCAAGTAAACAACATAGGTTCGTCCCCAACGTTCTCTTTTAATCAAACCCCTCTCTTCCAAAGGAACAAGGTTCCGGGAGATTTTAGATTTTGAATAACCTGTAATTTCACACAAATCTCTTTGAGAAATCTTTCCTTTCTTGTCATAAATTATTTTGATAAGAGCTTTTTGATTTTCATTTAACAGCACTCTTCCAAGTTTTTGTATCGCTTTCTTTTCTCTATAACGAATTAACCAGGTTGTACTTGCTATACCAAGAGAAATTCCAGCGATTATACCAAAAAT
>JAUWPI010000132.1 GCA_030611665.1 Candidatus Heimdallarchaeota archaeon
AAAAGACGAGGTTACTCTTTTACATGAGATAAGGTTTAAACGCAATCTCCTATTCCATGAACCAGGAAAGTCAATAGATATAGGTAAGAATACTATGGAAAAACTCCTTATGTTAATAAATAAGATTTTGGATCGGTTGAATAAATAAAGGTGAGAAGTTGTATCTACCTGTGTGGAAAAAATCTGAAATTCCTTTCCTAAAAGGTCAAAGACCTCTAGTGATGGCTCATCGTGGAAGAAGTGCTTTCACGCCAGAAAGCTCATTTTTAGCATTTAAAGAAGCATATGATCTAAACGTTGATGTTTTGGAAGCCGATATTAGAATCACTAAAGATAGTATTCCAGTTGTTTTTCATGATGAAACTTTAGATAGAACTACTAATGGTAAAGGAAATATAACAGACTTCAATCTGGATGAGCTTATAGAGTTTGATCTTGGTTATTGGCACACAAACAAGGAGAAAGATAAGTATCCCTTCAGAAATATAGGATTGCATATTTTACCTCTTCAAACATTCTTTGAGAAATTTCCAAAAGTGAAAATCAACCTTGATATAAAAGATGAATTTAAACAGGCCCCTTCTATATTATTTGAAACAATTAAGGACTGTGGAGCTGAAAGAAGAGTTTTAGTAGGTTCATTTCACAATAAACAAATTCTTAGGTTTAGAGAAATGAGTAAGCATTTTGAAATACCAACTAGTGCAAACACAAGAGAAGTTCTAGCTTTTGTTTCTAATCTCTGGATATTTTCAAAGAAGAATTTTTGTGCACTACAGGTTCCTTTAACCCATTCTTTTATAAAAATTGTAACTGCTAGCTCTATAAAGAAGGCTCATCGAAATAGTATTGCAATACATCCGTGGACAATAAACAATGAGGAAATTATGCTTTCTTTATTGTCATGGAAAATTGATGGAATCTTTACAGATGATCCAGAATTACTGATTAAAGTTCTCAATGTTACAGATTGAAAAATGATTGTATCTGTCGAATATATTCTTCTGGCACATACACCCCACCAAGCGTTCCCTTTTCACCATGGAAATCACTTCCACCTGTTACCAATAAATCATTTTGCTTGCAATAATCCAAAAGAAACTTTGTAACTTCTTGGATATTCTTTGCAGTAAAATTTGAGAAAGCATTTTCGTAATTGTAATACACTTCAATTCCCTTCATCCCCCATGAAATAAGCAGATCTAACAATTCTTCCATTCTCCTCAAATCATGTTTTTCAACGAACAATGGATGGGGAAGAACAGCTATCCCTTTTGCCTTGGTAATTTGTTGAATGGCTTCCTTTGGTTCTACAGTCAATCTAGGTACGTAAGCCGGTCCATCCGTTGATAGATATTCGTTAAAAGCTTCTTTAACAGAACTAGCATACCCTTTTGTTTTAAGTGCTCTTGCAATATGTGGTCTTCCAGGGCTAGAAGCATTCCCCACTTCTTTGATAACATCATCAAAATGTATATCTAGTCCAATTTCTTGAAGTTTTACTAGCATTTTGTACATCCTATCCCTTCTAGAGTTTTGTAGTTTCACTAAACTTTGTTTAAAAGCAGAATTATCCGCATTGAAATTATAACCGAGTATCTCGATTTTTTTTTGTTTATATCTAGCTGAAATTTCAATTCCGGTAATGTATGAAAAGGAATATTTTGCTGACTCCCTACTTGCAATTACCGTACCCTTAATAGAATCATGATCTGTTATTGAAAAAATAGTGAGTCTCTCCTTCTCTGCCATTTCTAGCAGTTGTTGAGGAGTAAATATTCCATCTGAAAAACTAGAATGGCAATGCAAATCAATTTTCATAATTCTACACTTCTACTCGGTATAATCTCTTGTTTATTTCGTCTACTTCGACAAATGTCTGGTAGATTAGAAATATAACTACCATAATCCAAGCACTACCTACAAGAATGAAAGTAAGAGCACTAAAATTGTTAACAAGGGTTGAAATGCCATAAACTATTGCTTCAAGTGCTGCTAGAATAGGTATGGACAAAAGCAGTATTGGCAAAAAATTGATTGTTCTAGTAACATTTAAGTGACTATTTTCTTCTTTCACTTTGAATGTGATAATTGAAGCTGGAATAACCATGAAACAGACTATTTTCATTACATTATCAGTTCTTTTTCTTCGTTTCAATGTATTTCTTTCTCTGGATATCTTACCTATCATATCAAAAAATTCTTCTGATTTTAAGGCTAAGAACTGAAACTTCTTCATTCTATTTATCCTCGTGTAAATGTTCTATAGTGGTTTTTATTGCAATTTCTAAAGCTCTGATTATCAATTCTAATGTCATTGATGGGATATTTTTACTAATAACCTGTTCAGGGAGTGACGGAACATGAATAAATCCAGCAAGAATATTAATTTCATTGTTATTTATAAATTGCATTAAATGGTAAAAAATCTGGTTACATCCGAAAGTACCTGCAGAATTCGATATTTCACATGGTATCTTATTTTCTTCCAAACAATCCTTGATTTTTCTGATTGGTAATGTGGAGAAATAACCTTCTCTACCACTAATATCTAATATTTCATCCATGGGTTTTGTACCGCAGCTATATGCAGTTTTTTCTAAGCTAGCAATATTTATCGCGATTCTTTCTAAAGAAATAACTGATCTTGGTGATTGACCAGTGCAAATTACTATTTCCGGTTTTTCTTTAATCAAAATACTCTCAATATTTTGTTTAATTTCTTTATAATGTAGTGGGATTTCAATAGCTTTTATCTCATATCCTCCAATTGACTTCTTACTGAAAGATTGACAAGCTAATATTGAAGGATTAACATCTGATCCTCCGAAAGGTTCGAAACCGGTTAATATTATCTTTTTTGACACGTAATATCACTTCTTTAAATTGGTTGCTTTGAAATCTATTATAATTAATAAGATAAAAGTTTTCACATTTTTTTGCAGCACATTCAAAAGACAAAAACATTGCAATCTAAAGATTTTTAAAAAGAATCATCTCAATTTTGACATTCAGAAGGGTTACAGTATGGCAACTAATGAAATAGAGAATATTAAAGGAATTGGACCCAAAGCAGCTAAAACTCTTTTAGATTGTGGTTTCAACACTGTAGAAAAGCTAGCAATAGCTACAGCAGATGAGTTATCTCAATTACCTGGAATAGGAAAATCAACTGCTGAAAATATGATTCTAAATGCAAAAGAAGTATTGGCTTCAGTTAAGAAACCTGCTGCCAAAGCACCCACAAAGAAAGCTGAAGTTAAGCCTAAGGTAAAAAAAGTAGATAAAGAGACAATACCCAAACCTCCCACTTTGAAGAAAAAAACAGAGGAAGTTTCCGTACATCCATCTGTGAAAACACCTAAATCAGCTGCCAAACCCCCAGCTAAGAAGCCTGCTGTTAAACAACCCGCAGTAAAACCTGAAACAAAAAAACTTATACCTAAAAAAGTTGAAGCCAAACCTAAAGCAACTGTTGCAGTGAAGAAAGGTGTATCAAAAGCTACTCTAAAAGCTATTGAAAATGCACGAGCTATGCGAAAGATGAAGTCTAAAACTTCTAAAGGGAAATCAAAAGTCAAGAAAAAAGTTACTTTGTCCAAAACTTACGGAATTGTCCATTCTGTGCTTCATGATGCTTCAGGTCAATCTGCCAATAGAGCAGTGATATTACATCTTCATGATGTGGAACTGCCGATTAGCAACTATTTGGGAAGAAAAGTAAATATTACTTATCCAAGAACAAATAAACAAATAATAGGAACAATTTCACGTGTTCATGGTAAAAGTAAATCTAGAAACAAAGCAGTAATTGTACGATTCCAAAGAAGTGTAAGTCCTCACATTGTAACTGCAAGAGCCACCTTAAAGTAAACTATCCCAATAATTTTAAAAGGGATTATCAGATATGAAGTATAATGGTGACTAAACAAGGATATATTAGAATTAGTCAAGGAATTTCTATTAGTGGTGGTATACTTTTTATCATAGGAGGTATCATCTTAGTTGTAGACTTTTTCGTACTCAGTTTTAATCTCCCTAATGTCGCTATTGGACTGATCATTGGGACGCCTTTGTATATTATTCAACTAGACATTTTAATCTCAACAGTAATTTGTATAGTACTTGGCGCATTAGCAATAATTCTCGTGAGTAGAGAAAAGCGAATCCTGCTAGGAGGTATATTGGTAATTCTAGTAGGTATTCTAGGATTAGGTATTCCAGGTGTGATAATCATTATTGGGGGAAGCATCTATATTGTTGCTTCAACAAGAAACCGTTGAAATTTTCATTAAAAATATATCTCCCTTTATCCTATGAATTTAAATATAAATACTATTTTTCACTAACATGGCAAAACGAAATAAATCACTTTCAAATGTAGGTTCCATTCTTGCAGTTCTAGGAGGAGCAATTGAAGTCGCAGTAGGCGTTCTGATGCTAATAGGTGAAACCTTAGGTGGTATTGTTGATATCTTTAACACTGCTAACTGGTTGGGTGATCTAGTTGGAGGATTAGGAGCTATAGTTGGAGCTATAATACTAATTGTAATCGGTGTTCTTTCCATTCTCTTAGCACTTGGAAGATTCGGATTAGATTGGATAGTTTTAGGTATCCTACTAATTGTGCTCGGTGTTGTAGGAAGCGGAATCGGTGGACTATTAGTTATAATTGGTGGAATATTATTCCTAATTGCTGGACTATAGAAAGAGCTTACAACTCTTCTTTTTTTTCTATTTCATTCTATTTTACAATAGTTTTTATATATTGATTCTTCTTTTTAACTGAAGAAGATGCCAGAGAAAAATGCACAGAATCCATCAATGCATATTGGAAAAGAACATTCAACACAAGAAGATATTTATTTACCTGTTAAAGTTTTGAACAAACATATCAGTGTTTTTGGTCAAAGTGGTTCAGGAAAAACTGTTGTTTGTAAAATCCTTATTGAAGAGGCTGTAAGGAACAATATCCCTGCGATTATCATTGATCCTCAAGGGGATATCAGTAGTCTTGTCATTGTTGAAGATCATGATAAATTGAAACCTTATGGTATCTCTAAAGAGTTTTATGAGCAATACAAGGATAAGGTTGAGGTTGTTATTTTCACTCCAGCATCAGAAAAAGGTATACCTCTTTCTATCAACCCACTAATCATGCCTCCTCAAGAGTTGGACAGAGAAGAGAAGATCCTTGCGATCGATGGAATTGCAACAACCATTGCAAATGTTTTGGGTTATAAACTAAATTCTGAAAAAGGAGGAGCAATTAAAGCCTATTTAGTGTCACTTTTTGAGCAATGTCTGATTAAAGACATTCTGATTGCAGATTTTGAGATGTTGATTGATTTAATAAAATCAGAAGTTGCTTACTTACCAGAAAATATACGAACACTACTTTCACAAAAAGAAAAAGCATCATTGATCAAAAGAATAAAGTCTATTAATGTTGGAGCTCCTTCATTAGTATTCAATTTAGGACCAAAGCTCTCAATTCAGACCCTAATAAAACCAACCGACCCTAACAAAATAAGAATTTCTATAATTTATTTAAATACCTTAACGAATTTAAGGTTGAGAGAAATTTATATTACAACATTAGCTCAAAGCCTTTATACATATATTAGATCCAATCCTTCTCCAGACCCCCAATTGATTTTTTATATAGATGAATTGGCAGGACCACCACAACTTATCCCACCTCATCCAAAAAATCCTGTAACAAAGCAATGGTTGCAACTTCTATTCAAACAGGGACGTAAATTTGGTTTATCGATGCTTGTTGCAACGCAAAATATCAGTGATGTCGATTACAAAGCTTTTGGACAAGTGAGCACTTTCTTTTTCGGACGTTTTGTCACTCCTCAAGATCTTAGAATTGTTGATAACATGCTACAATCTCAACCAGACGCACGGTTCATTGTTGACCAGTTACAACAATTCAAAAGCGGTGAATTTTATGTTCTTTCGCCTGATATCTTCCAAGAACCAGTTCACATAAACACTCGCAGACTCTATTCAATCCATAAAACTCTTTCAGATGAAGATGTAGCTAGAATGTATGATTTTCCACCTGCAACATTATGCAAGCAAATTGGTACTTATGATCACGATATTGACTCTATGGATTTAGAGGACATTTCAAAGGAACTTAGTTTGGATGATTTAGAGAAAGAACTATCTTCAATTAGAAAGTTTTCTAGCAAAACAAGTCTCTTGGACAAACAAGCAGGAATTGATAAGACTGAAACTGATGATTCAGAATCAGAAACTCAACCTGAAGGAATAGAAACCTTACCTATGGAAACAAAGGATGATTTCCAAGAAGTCATTGAGAAAGAACCTGAAGTGGAACTAATTGATCTTTCTAATATAATAAAATCAATGAAAGATCAGTATCTGAAATACGAACCAGTAGAGTTTAAGGAACTATTAGAAAAATTCTTTGGAAACAAAAAATTAAGCTATTTGGGAACTCAAAATTTGGAATTAGCTTACATACCATTCTTGTATTTGGATTTTAGAATTAAAGCTCAAAGAAGAATTCAAGTAAATTATGCAAATGCTGATCGTTGGGGAGAAGTAACTCTAGACTTACCAATCAAACGAATATTCCCATTATTAGATAAAATTGAGTTAGGGGGGGATGAAGAAATCTGGGGTCAGAAATCAATACCTATTCAAGCTGAGGAGGTCTTCGATGAGCTCATTTCAGTTCTTCCTATGAAAAACCTTGGCAGTTTATACGGGGCTAAATCTTCAAATATCAGAAAACTAGAAATCCAAAGAACTCCTGAAACAATACTAGAGTCCTTCCACGATGTGTTACTTGTTGATGAAACCTTCTATGGACAAGCTTGGAAGAAATCTATTGAGGAAGGATTAGTGAATATCGAGAAGGAGCATAAAGCTGAAATTGATCACTGGGCAGAAGAATTACAAAATGAAAGAAAAGAGATTTTCAAAGTAATTGATAGTAAGCGAAAAAGAGTGAAAAAATTCCAAGCTCAAATTGAAGAAGCTAAGGGAATTTATGTTGCACTGAAACCATTGATGACGGATAAATACAAATTTAAGAGCAACAGAGATGTTGGGGATTACAACAAAGCTTTAGAAACAATAAAATTTGGTCCAGAAGTAATTAAGAATAATATAAAGGAGATTGAAGGAGGGGTTGAAAAAATTAAATCAATTGATACTCAGCTTAAATCGTTTCCAAGAGTTAAACTTCTTCAAGACAGTAATTTTACTCTAAGCAAGAAAGATTTTAGCATTCCAAAAGCTAGTGAAATTAAAGATATTTATGCTGCAATTATCTATATTCCTGTTTCACTCGCAGAAATATCTATAGTAGATGAGAATGGCGCTAAACTTCTGTTAAAAGGGATTGCTGAATCAGCTTTGGGTACCGAAATTCATCTTCTATGTGAAATATGCCTAGAACAGAAATCTTCCAAAATGTTATTTGTTTCCACTCCTGATGTTTGCAGTGTTTGTGGAAAGGTTTTGTGTCAAGATCATACAATAGAGGGTTCTTTGTCAAAAAATATTCTTTGTACAAATCATGCTGTTGTGTGTTCATCCTGTAAAAGTGTTGTTTCCACAGACTATGCAGAGAAATGCGAATTTTGTGATAATTTTACCTGTAATGACCATATTAAAAAATGCTCTCAATGCAGAAAAGTAGTTTGTAATAAGCATGGAAAGGAAGTAGTTAAAAAGAGTTTATTCAAAGAAGAAACAGTGATACTTTGTCCTGACCATCAGAAAAGGAAGTGACATAAATAAGTTCTCGAATGGGTAGAAGAGCTCCTTTAGTAATTTTGTTAGCAGGATTACCTGGTACCGGAAAATCAACATTAGCCAGAAAACTTGCTAGACGATATAGATTGGAGCATATAAGTACAGATTCTGTTAGAAAAAGAATTTTTCGTGATGTCAAAAAAAATTCTTTTGGTAGAGGATCCTATTCACAAAGACAGAGAAATGTTGTTTATGATACAATCTACTTTGTTCTCTATACCCTTCTTAAGCATGGAATTGGCAGTGTATTAGACGGAACATTTTATCAAGATAAACTTCGAAGTAAGGTCGGTAGAATCTGCGCCCGTTTTGACGCAAAATTCTTATTGGTTATAGTAGAAGCCCCAGAAGACCTAATTCGTAAAAGATTTGAAGATAGAGCGAAGAGAAACAGAAGAACTTTGAGCGATGCTGATATAAAAGTTTTAGAAAAATATAGGACTCTCTTTGAATCAACAAATCTCCCACACATTAAAGTTAATATGGCAGATGATCACTATAAAACACTTGAAATGATTGGAAATGCTATCTCAGAAAGAAGTAGTAAAAAAACTTAGGGACCCGTCAGCTTATCCACACGAGGTTCTAGAAAGTATTAGTGTAATTGAAACAAACATAAGTTGGATTTTTCTTACAGGTAAATATGCCTATAAAATGAAAAAATCTATCAGATTTGGGGATGTTTTGGATTTCACATCCCTAGAAAAAAGACATAAAACGATAAAAGCTGAGATTGTATTGAACAAAAGAATGGCTCCAGATTTATATCT
>JAUWPI010000046.1 GCA_030611665.1 Candidatus Heimdallarchaeota archaeon
AGTTTATAAAAGCTCTTACCATATTTTCTATAGAGGTGTGGTCTTGTTTTGTTCATACTTACAAGCCCTATACACCTCTATTTTCTCTTTGTATTACCGACAAAATAGGCGTTCAAGTACTGGTACAAAATTCATGTCATAGGCGGATTTGTTTCCAAAGCAAAGAAAAATCAAGAGCTAGCACAAAGACAATACTATTGCATGTTTTGTGGAGACAATATTACTGAAATCACCTCAAAAGGTGCTTTAGTGTGCATGAGATGTGGAAATAAAACACCTTTTTGTAATCTCTGTAATAAACTAATCAATCAGAATGAGGATATTACAATAATCAAACCTTGTGGTCATGTTTTTCATAGAGATGAGTTTTTAGATTGGGCTGAAGAAAATAAAAATTGTCCAAAATGTAAGGGAAAAATAAAGGAATTGTCATTTGTTTTTATGATATAAAGAGTTGACGCTAGATTTTAGACCGAATATTATCTGATTGATATACTTATGTTTTGTGCATACTGTTAGTTTAAAAAAATTTAATAATGAATGTCAAACTTTGTTTTGATTACATGTCACAATCTACACTGCATGAAGCAGAATATTATGAAATTCTTGATCAAGAGGATTTGAGCATACAATGTCATCTTTGCCCTTTTGATTGTATAATCAAACAAGGAGAGATAGGTAAATGTTTAGCTCGGAAGAATGTTGATGGGAAACTCTGTTCCCTTACCTATGGTTTTGTGGACATGAAAATAGATATGATAGAAAAACAGAATGTATATCATTTCTTTCCAAATTCGAGAACACAAACGTTTGCAACTTACAATTGTAATCTAGATTGTGATTATTGCTCAATGCCGGAAAAAGCTCATCTTGATCCAGAAACTTTCACAGGAAAAAAGTTTGCTCCTGATCAAGCAATTATGTTTGGTATGGCTTCTGGGTCTAAAATCATCAGCTTTGGTGAAGCTGAACCCTTTATCTCATTTGAATGGGTTAGAGATACTGCTAAGCTTGCAAAGGAAAGAGGGTTGAAAGTACTTCTCCGGACCAACGGATTTTTCCATGAACAACCAGTAAGAGAAATGTTGGAATATGTGGATGCCGTTACTTTGGATATAAAACGTGTAACTGATGAAGGTTATGAACAAAGCTGTAGAGGTGGAAGTTTGGAACACATTAAGAAAATCATCAAAATTATTTTTGATAGTGGCAAACTTCTGGAACTACACTTGGTTATACATGAAGGTTTGAACAATGATGCAGAAGCAGCTGGTATATTAGCAGAATGGATAAATGGAGAATTATCTGCTGAGGTACCTTTGCATCTTTCAAGACTTATCCCCTCATACAGAACAAAAGATTACATTCCAACATCCAAGGAATTACTAGTGTCCTCATATTTAGCAGCTAAGGAAAATGGTCTTCAATACGTATACATTGATGGTATTCCTGACCATGAAACACTTAACACTTATTGTCCAAACTGCAATGAGCTGCTTATTCAGCGCAATTCCTATCTTACTGAGGTAAGAAGAATTTCTTTACAAGGTAACTGCAACAAATGTCAAACTAAAATTAACGTTATTCTTTCATAAAAGAAGAATGAATTTCATGTTATATTGCTAATATTGAAATCGACAATTGTTAAATTTAGTTGACCTGTTAGCATTTCTGTAACAAGGTCTATAAACCGATAAATATCCTCTGTACCATCACGATAAGAAGCTTTGAATCTCAAACTTATTTCAACCCAGTCTGGATTATAAAACTGGGTTTCCATATTTGGTTCTCGTTTTGGTTCTTTTTCTGCAAGCTCTCTCTCAACTAAGTGAATATGCATATCAAACTCATTAAAATCTTCATATTGTTCTTCATCATTAGGTTGAGCTATGATGTCGCAATGATAAAAGTAGAAACCTGAGGTTGTCATTCGAAACACCGTGTGGTTATTTTTTGGTCTTCTTTTTGTTACTTTTGCCATAAGCTTCTTGAGCTAGTTTTTCATATTTGGTGGCAACATAATGATAATCATTTGGTAATGAAGCTCTAAGGACTTCAAGAAGATTTGAGACTGGAATAATCTCAACCTTATCCTTGTATTCTTCCTCAATTTTGACATCATCTTTGTTCTGAAAGGGAATAATGACACGCTTAATACCAGCATCTACCGCTGCTTCAATTTTTGCTGTAACTCCTCCAATAGGAAGAACTACTCCCCTAACAGTTAAACTACCAGTCATTGCAGTATCTTGTCTGATAGGAGCTTTTTCCAATGCTGATAATATAGCTATTGCAATTGAAATAGAAGCTGAGTCTCCTTCAACTCCAGCATAAGCTCCAACAAATTGTATGTGGTAGTCAAAATCAGATATGTCTTCTCCTACATATTTTTTGACAATTGCTGATACATTTTGAACAGCTTCTCGTGCAATAATCCTTAATTGACCTGTTGCGATAATCTTCCCTTCTCTTCTGCTAAAAGCAGGAACAACTTCAGCTTCAATAGGCATAACGATACCAGATCTTTGATTGATAACTGCAAGCCCATTAACTCGACCTACTTTGGTCATTTCAGTATCAAATATCTTGTATAGTTTTCTATCATCAGCGTAAGAATCGCTTATCTGATTTTCAAGTGTGCGAGCAAGTTTCTTGGCTAATATTACTGTTTCAGCTGAAACGAGTTTTTCGTTCCGTTCTTTAGCAAGATCACCAGAAGCACGGATTAAACCACCCAATTCTCTCAATCGGAGAGTTAGTTGACCTTTTCTATCTGCTCTTCTTTGAGCTTCATAGATGATTTCTTCTACTGCATCTTTGGAGAAGTGAGGAATCTTACGATCTTTAACGATTTCTTGTGCACAAAAACGAGCTAGTTTACGCCTATTCTCAGGAGAATCATCCATTATATCCCTCATATAAACTTCATAACCAGCACCTTGAATTCGGGAACGAAGAGCAGGGTGCATATTTCTAGTGGTTTCAATATTACCAGCTGCAATAAGAACAAATCTGCAAGGTACCGGATCGGAGCGAACCATAGCACCACTGCTGAGTTCAGATTGACCAGTAATTTGTAACTTACCCTCTTGCATAGCAGTTAGTAGTTTTTGTTGTGTTCTCATTTCAAGAGTACCAATTTCATCACAATAAAGAACACCCAAATGAGATTTGTGAATCAGACCACTTTCGACTCTCTCATGAGGAGGTGTTCCAAGACCACCTGATTGGAAAGGATCATGTCTGACATCTCCTAATAATGCTCCAGCATGAGATCCTGTTGCATCATTAAACGGTGCTTTGTCTTTTTTAGCATTATCTACTAACAGTTTGGGAACTAACATCTCAGTTCTTGATCTTGATTGGTTAAGCATAAAGAAGATAAAGAATCCTACGAACATGGCAACTAATAATGTTACAGGTTGGGAACTCGGATTACTAGCAGTTGCAATAAGTGCATAACCGATAATAGCAAAAAGAATTGCTAAAGAAATAATAAAACGTTTATTCCCGCTTTTCTTAGCGACTTCCGCATCCATCTCAACCTTTCTAGCTCCATGTCCCGCAGGAAGAGTTGCTACTCGAGGTTGATTTGGATATTTCGGATTTGCTATGCAAAGAACATCAACTAATTCTTCATTTGGTAATAGTTCAGACATAGCCAGTCCTAGCATGCTTTTTCCAGTACCTGGTTCACCAATAAGAAGAACATGTCTGCGTTGTAATGCAGCCTTTCTTATGAGTTCAGTTGCATTTTCTTGACCGATTACTTGATCAATAAGTCGAGGTGGAACAGATATTTCACTTGTATCGTGAAAATCGATGTCCAATAGAGTGTCTCTTGTTATTTTTTTCTTCTTAGAAACTCCTTTGGATTTAGCTACCATAACTATCACAAGAAAATATTCTAACTTTCAATAACTATGATGTTACAGCTTTAATAAATATATGTTTCTATTCAATTTACTTGATTTTAAACCACTTTGAAAGAAGCAGAATAGAAAAAAATTTTAAAGTCTTAGATTTAGTTTAACACAGACATCAAATGAAGATACTAATTGGTCCAAATTCTGATTCATTAGGTGAAAATATAGCTAAACGACTAGATTTACCTTATGTTAATTTTAATTTTAAACAGTTTTATGATGGAGAGACATATCTTCAGATAGATGATCAAGTAGAAAACGAGGACATATTAATTATACAATCAACTTATCCAAATCAAGAAAAAAGCCTATTGGAAACAATGCTAATAGCTTCAACTTTGAAAGAATTAGGAGCAGATAGAGTCTTAACTATTATACCATATCTTTGTTATGCTCGAGCTGATAAAAGAAAATTAAAAGGTGAAGCTCTTTCTCACCATCTTACGCTTTCCTATCTTCAGAATTCCGGAGTTGATAGTATTCTTACAGTGAATGTTCATAATAAAGAACAATATTTAGTTCAAGATTCTGGGCTTGAAAAACAGAATTTGAATGTCTTACCATTTATGGTTGGAGAGTTTCTCAAAGGAAAGGAGAAGAACGATTGGATAATTGTTGGTCCAGACAAAGGAAGTGAAACAGATATTATTCAAATTGCAAAAGAGTTCTCTATTTCATATTACATACTGGAAAAGAGCAGAGATCCAGTTACACACTTAATCCAAACTAAGAAACCAAATTTCGATTTCAACGATAAAAATGTATTAGTAATTGACGATGTAGTGAGTTCAGGATTAACAGCTAAAACTGCATGTTCTCTGATATTTGAACAAGGAGCTAAATCTGTTATTATATTATTTGTGCATGTCCTATCCAAACATGACGTAATTTCAGACTTGAAAAAGATTGGGGATTTGTCTGTTTATTCTTCTAATACAATTACTAGAACTGATGTAGAGCAAATTGACATTAGTCCAATTTTAAGCAAATACATTGAGGATAAGTATCTATGAAGAAATATCTAGCTCATGTCCGAGGTCATTATGAAGTTCTTGGGTTTGAGGAATTCTTTGCGACTTTGGAAGCTGAAAATATCCAATATTCTATTGAAAAAATAGAAGATCAGATACTTCTATTCAATGCTAAACAAAATCCTATAAAGGCGGCTAAAAGATGTGCATTTCTTCATTCTATCTTAACAATGATATCAATAGGTAATGTGGAGAAAGATAAACTAGAATTAGAAAAATTCATCGCTTTACCTGAAATTGAAGATAACAAAACCTTTGCAGTCAGAGTCAAAAAAATAGGTAAAAAAGTTATAGAACAAGACCTCCCAGATTTAGAAAGAGAGCTTGGGGGTTTTATATTTAACAATTATAGAGAACAAAATCTAAAAGCTAATCTTAAGAAACCCGATTATTTATTCCTTGGAATTTTGATTGGCAAGAGGTTGTATTTTGGTTTAGAGGTCTGGGTTTTAGATATGTCAGAATATGAAAGTAGGGAACCTAGCAATAGACCATATTTCAGACCAGGGTCGATGAAAACTGAATTTGCTCGAGCAATTGTAAATCTTTCTAGAATAAGACAAAATGAAATGTTCTATGATCCGTTCTGTGGAGGTGGAGGATTTTTGATTGAAGCAACTACATTAGGAGCCAATGTTTTAGGATCTGACCTTGACAAATTCGCCGTATATGGTTGTAATCAAAATATGAAGTTTTTCAAGGAAAATTACTATTCAGTATTTCGTTCAGATTCAAGACATTTGTCCATTAAAGAAGTAGATGCAATAGCAACAGACCCACCTTACTCAATTCAATCTTCAACACATGGAGAAAATGTGAATAACCTGATTTATGAATTCTTAATAGAAGCTCGAACAATTTTAAGGAAAGATGGATATTTAGTATTTAGTAGCCCAGCAAAACATGATTCAGAACTTTTAGCTGAAAAAGCTGGATACTCTATTCAGAAAGTTTTAGATACTCGATTACATAAGTCTTTAACTAGGAGAATTATAGTTCTGAAGTGATCTGATGAGTGATAAATTCACTATTACTTTTCTAGGAACATCTTCTGCCTCTCCGCAGGTAGAAAGAAGGCAAAGTTCAGTAGCAATCAAGTATCGAAATCATAATTTACTAGTCGATGTTGGTGAAGCTACTCAAGTTCAGTTGCTAAAGCACAAGATAGGTTTTTCAAACTTGACTATCTTATTAACTCATTTGCACTCGGATCATACTCTTGGTTTAATCGGTCTTCTAACTACTAGAAGTTTCTACAACATTTCCAGATCAATAACTATAATTGGACCTCCATGGACCTCCTCCTTTATCTTCCTACAATTACTCGCATATAGATTATATCCTGAATATGATATAAAAGTCATAGAAACGAATGGGGGGTTGGTTCTGTCAAATTCTGATTTCTATATTGAATCATTTCCAGTTTCTCATGGTGACAACTGTTTAGGGTATAAAATCGTTACACATAAATCCTTAGGCGTTTTTAATGTTGATCGAGCCTTGAATAAGAATATTCCAAAAGGGAAAAAATGGAAAAAACTACAGGAGGGTTATCCAGTTGAAATCGATAATAAGACAATATTCCCTTCAGAAATATTGGATATATCCAATAAAAAACAAACAAAGATTGTTATTACCGGTGATACTCCATTAGACGACAATGTTATTAACAATTCAGCTAATGCTGATCTGCTTATTCATGATTCTACTTATCCAATTATTGAAACTGAAAGAGCTAAGAAGCACAAACATTCTACGTGTACAGACGCAGCTTTTGTTGCTAAGAGAGCAAATGTAAAGAAATTGATATTAACTCACTTTTCAGAACTGCATAAGAATCTTACTGAAACTCTGCGTAATGCAAAAGAAATTTTTCCTGACAGTGTTCTTGCTTATGATGGTTTAGTAATAGAAATCTAATCTTCCTTCTTGAAGATTTCACCGAAATAGGTCTTCTTCAACTCAAATCCTTCCTCAGTTTTAGGAGCAATCCATTCTAAAATTCTAATTGGGTTTTTGGAATTGATAATGATTTGAAGATTACCTAAAGGAGAAGAAGTATCAGCTGTTATAACTGAAATTCTATTAACATAAAGTGCTTGTTTATTTAAATTGAAAATTAAATCATTATTCTTGTTATCTAGTACCGCACATCTCCTAACTGCATCTAGAACCTTCACATGGCGTATATAATTAAAAAATTTCTGCAATGATTCAATCTTAGCATCTTTGCTTTTTAACATTGTATACTCTTTGGTTTCTATTTCTTCTATTTCAGGGAGGTATTCTAGTAAATTGGTTATGCATTTTTCTACCTTATTCCTACTTTCGGTAGCATAAACAGGAATTTTAATTGTAAGAATAGGATTCATGTCTTTTTACCTGTCTTCAGGTCATTTAAGAGTGAAACGGAAGATTCTTTAAATGATTCTAGTGTTTCATTGTTAGATAGAATATAATTTGAGAAAGCAATAGTCTCTCCTAAACCTAACATCAATTCAACTTCATCTCTTCTAGCAAAATCTTCTTCTGTTTTAGGAGCATCACTCCTTCCTCTTAATTTCAATCTATTGTATCTAATAAGAGGATCACCGTGAATTGCTACTATGATGAAATCGTTCCCCAAATGCTCTCTGAAATGAGTAACTTCAGCTTGACTTCTAATACCATCGATGATTATCTTGCTTTCTCCCTGTTCAGTCAGTTTATCTATTGTCAAACATGTGAGATGAGCAATAGCTTCTTCGCCATATTTTTCTCTTAACTCCATCATCATTTTTCTTCCTGACTCTGGAGTTGGTTCATATCCATGCTCTAAAACTTTGGCTCTCACAACATCACCCATTACAACAGTTTTATAGCCATTATTGTTAGCATACTCTGCAAAAACGCTTTTACCTGAACCAGGCATACCAGTGACTCCTATTATTTTAATTTCTGATTCAGTCATGAGACCCAAAAAGGAGATAAAGGTTGAGATTAAAAGTTTTATCTATTGAAAGTATTTCAAAAGAATGTAATAAAAGTTTTTAAAATCATAAATAAATTGAGTTTAGATGGTAAGAGCATTCATATCAATAGATTTTACCGAATCGAATATTATACAAAAAATAACCGAAATACAAGACTCATTACAAAACAGTAGAGCAAATCTAAGGATAGTAAATCCTAAGATTCTTCACATGACATTGGAATTTCTGGGAGAAATATCAGAAAAGGAAATACAAGAAGTGAAAGAAATACTTGATTCAATAAATTTCAATAGTTTTTTTCTAAATGTAAATGCAGTCAATGTTTTGCCAAATGAAAAATACATAAGAGTCGTTTATTGTGAAATTAATGGAGATGTTGATATTCTGAAAACAATACAGAAACAACTTCGAGTAAAATTGAGAAATTGTGGTTTTAAAACGGATAATAGACCGTTTAAACCACATTTGACAATTGCAAGAGTGAAATCTTCACAGAATAGAAAAGAATTAATGTTAGCTATTGATAATCTCTCTAACTTCAAATGTGGAAGACAAGAGATTGATTCAATTAAACTGAAGCAATCAATACTAAAATCTGAAGGTCCGGAGTACTCAATTCTGCACGAAGTAAGTGCTAAAAATTGAGAAGGGTGCAAAATACGAAAGGTGTTATAATGAGCAAAAAATCCTCTGTTCGAGAGCATAATAACAACGAAAAACACAAGAAAATTGAACAACAAGTTATTGAAGTCATCCAAGTTCAATGGGGGAGACATGAAGAAATTAGAGAAGTTCTATCTATACTAAAAGAAAAAATTCTGTTAGATCTTAATTCTCTGGGATTCAAAGGGAGGGTTGAAGCTCAAGGTTCATTTGTTAGGAAAACTTACCTTGGAGAAGACGATGTATATGATCTCTTGCTAATATTACCG
The DNA here is from genome assembly GCA_030611665.1 of Candidatus Heimdallarchaeota archaeon. Classification (GTDB taxonomy): domain Archaea; phylum Asgardarchaeota; class Heimdallarchaeia; order Heimdallarchaeales; family Heimdallarchaeaceae; genus UBA460. The sequence goes on from JAUWPI010000046.1 coordinate 8,862, forward strand.
CAATCTGAAAGAGCAAAAGTCCACCAAATACTCGATTCACTGTTAAAGCGCTTGAAAAAAGACAGGATTAGAAATTCTCTATTAGAAGTAACAAAACAGACAGGAAAAATACCTTACTTACGGATTATTGCTGGAGATGAGTACGTAAACCTATTTGTAGGTTTTGACGTAACTCCAGGAGAGAAACAAATTTCCATTTTCGATTCGATCCCAATGCATACACAATATCTGTTAACTCATATGCAAGAAAACGATCGAAATGAGGTTCTGTTACTTAAGAAGTTCATGAAAACTGTAGGTGTTTATCGGAATGAATTAGGTGCAATAGGTTTTAACGGGTATTTATGTGAGCTACTTATAGTATTCTATGGTTCCTTTTGGGACACAATTAAAGGAATTAGTAGTTGGAAACCTCGAACTATCATAGATATCAAGAGGAAAAAAGTGCAAATAGAAGATGTTGATTCTTTAACAAGTGAAATGCTTAATCGTTATTATCCTATATATGTGCAAGATCCATTAAATCCTAAAGATAATGTAGCTGCAGATGTTTCTATGTTACAATTTATGTCACTTATCGCAGCAGCAAACATTTACATGTTTGACCCAACTATACATTTCTTTGAAGCTCTTCCTTGCGAAATACCTCCATTTGATGATTTAGTAAGAAAAATTATATCAACAGGAAGGGAAACACTAGTACTAGTTCTCAAACGTAATTTTCAAGAAGCTGAGATATGCTGGCAGAAAGCATTATCTATTAAATCTGCATTTGTTTCCGAAATTTTCGCTAATAACTACATCCTAGAAAGGTCTTATGCATTTGTTTCAGATGATTATTATGGGTTAATGATTTCTCTGATGAATGCTGATCCTCAGTTATTGCGTCGTAAAGATGGTCCTGATATTACCTCTAACGAATCTCTGGAATTCCTGAAACGCTATTCGAAGCATATAGATGTTGTAGCGGGACCGTTTATTGATAATGATAGGTGGGCAGTATATCTATCCAAAAAAGGTCAAAAAATACGTGATTTTCTAGAAAATCTAGTAAAGAAAAACACCTTTGTTCTCAACGTTGATTCTTTTCTTAAAGTGGAAATCAAAGAGAAAATGAAAGTGCTCGGAATTGACGAATTACTCAGAGAAATTTATGAGTTTGATTCTACATTTGCAGAAATTTTGTACACTTTTATTGAAAGAAAACCACTTTGGATATGTAATCTTTAATGATACTAATAAAGAATAAAAATAAAAAGAGAAGAATTCTACTTCTTCTTTCTTCTATAAACTATAAGAACTACTGGGGATAATGCAGCTAAGATTAAGAAAAGGTCTACAGTGCTAAATCCAATAGCAAAAGTGTTTTGGTCATCTCCTCCAGTTGGTTTTTCACCTTCATTAAGAAACTTAACTGGATTTACGATGAATGCTACTGTTCCATTATCATCTTTCATGTGGAAGTAGTTTGGTCCTGTTTCGCTATCTTGTGATACAAGATATGATATGAACATTTTATCTCCTACAGCAAAATCAAAATCCTTGCCATTTGGATCACTTGGAACCATTGGTTTAGAAAATTCAGCATATCTATAGTTTCCTAGATAAGTTGTGTTTCCTTCACCATCATTGTTCCCGCCAGCATCGACATCGTTTTTTGGTCCAGAACCATCCATTGGAAAAATCAACTGATCGTAATAACCATAACTGCTGATTGAAACGAAATCTATTCCATCTGTAGTATTTAGCATATCTTCAGTTTTTCCAATCATGAACATTGTGCTATCTTGATTACCACTAGTTGTATCTTCAATAGTTATATCATAAATCTTGAATAACATATAGAAGTTTGCTCCATCATGGAAAACCTTGAGTGATCCATCCAATTTATCACCAGAGTACCATGTTCCTGTATTGAAGTCATATCCAGTTATGGAGAAGTTGTATTCGATAACATCTGCCCACACAGGATCCGTATCCTGTCCATCAATTGTTATAGAAGTTGATATATATTCAGCTTCGTATTGTTCGCCAACTACATAATGCATCTCAATGGGTTCTGGAACTTTTAAGTCCAGTTCATCTCCTTGATTAGCACCTATATCCAATCTAATATATCTGAAGCCATCTTGATTAATCGAGCCCCAGTTTGGTCCCTCTGTGTCTGGTTGAGTTCCAACCCATGCTAAGACTTCAACAGCTATTGCTTGTCCCCATCCTAAAGCGATATCTTTACCTAAATAGTCACCAGAATTGATGAGCTTAGTTCCTTCAAAGTGTGTTCCAACACCAATGTGTTTGAAGGTTTTTGCTTTAGCATCCTGGGTCCCGCCTAAGAAATCATCAGGTTGGGGTGGTTCGTAAACACCTTCATCTGCCCATGCTATGTCTAATACAGTATCGAAGACAGCATCCATCTGTATTCCATCATCTATTCCTGGTTTTCCAAAGAAATGTAAAAGGAGTCCATTTACAATTCCATAGACTTCAGGAACAAACGCATACATATGAAGGTGAGTTGAGTTATGTGCAAAATTAATAGTTACAGATATGGTATCAACACTTTCTGTAGAAGAAGAAGAATCATCTTGAAATTCTGTTATATCGATATAGCCTTGATAATAATCATCCCATTCGCTATTTGAAGCATCAAGAAAGACGCTAGCTTCATAAGGAGCTATAAGTGATAAAGCAGGGGGAAACTCTTCTGCAGATACATGTTGGACACCAAAACCGATTATACTATAACTTAGCAAAATAAAAAGTCCTGAAGTAAATATTTTTTTTCATGTCTAAACCCCCGTTTAAGGTTATACAATACTGTTATTTTTATTATGTATAATATCTGTTTGAGGAAACCGGAACAAAGATAGTTTGAGAAAATTCGAATGTCTATTTTCTATCCGATAGCAAAGAAAATTTGATTTGTTAGTTTAAATAGTGAAAAAAAGAAAAGAAGAACAATTAGTAACAGAGCTACTATTATGCGCGTTCTAGCCTTGTCTGATACACATTTTGGGTATATGTATGGGAAAACAGCTGAGGCTAGAAAGCAGTCAATAGAGAACATGTTTAGAGCTTTCGAAAGAACATTAGAGATTGCTCAAAATAGAGATGTTGAATTAGTTCTTCATGGAGGTGACATGTTTAATAGATCAAAACCTCCCAAAGATATTATTTCAAAGGCTTACAAAATTATTGAGAAGTTTACTGAAACTGGAATAAAATTTGTAGGTATTCCAGGAAATCATGATAAATCAAACCTGCCTGAAACTCTACTGAGTCACTTCAATAAAGATTTGTATTTAGTAAACAGATTAACAAGATTAGACTTTGAGGAGATATCAATTCTAACTTTTCCTTTTGAACTCGAAGACCCAAAAAGAATATTAAAGAAGTTACGAGGAGAAATTGAAAAACATCCAAAGACATCCTTCATTGTTCTTTGTCATCAGCTATTTGATGGTGCAAAGTTTGGTCCTCATCTATTTACGTTAAGAAATCGTAAGGATACTTTACTCACGCAAGTGTTTCCAAAAAATGCAAGACTGTTTATTTCTGGGCATATTCATAGATCACAGAAATTGCAAAATGACAGAGTTTTATATACAGGTTCTACTGAAAGAACAAGTTTTATGGAAGCAATCGAACCTAAAGGATGTTTTGTTATAGATATTGAGAAAAACTTCAAGAATGTCAAATTTATTGAGTTACCAAGCGAAAATATAGCTGTTAAAGAGGTGGATATTGAAGATTCAATATCGATTTCTTCAAATCTTGATTCAGTGGAAATAGAAGATGATGTTAGAACTCTTATTAGGTTTACAGGTCGAGAATTGAGTCAAAAAGAAATAAATTTCCTCTGGTCGTATTTCCCCGCAAAGGAATTTCCTTTACTAACTTTTGCACCAAGAAAACCAATGATTAAATTGAAACATCTCTATTCTATAAGAAAATAAATAGAAAAAGGGTAACTTAGAAGATTTTTAATTCTCTTCCAAGATCTTCGAATTTCATTAAGGCAAAATCTAAGTTTTTTTGTGTAAGACCAGCGTTCATCATAACTCTGATTCTCGCTGTGCCTTTAGGAACCATTGGAAAGACTATTGGTAAAGCAAAGATACCTTCTTCCATCAGTCGATCACTTAGATTCTTAGCAATGTCGTTTTCTCCACAGATAATGGGAACAATAGCTGTTGGACATTTAGCAGATGCTGCAGTTATTTCATGTCCGAAACCAATGTCAACGATTTTACTCTTGAAATAGTTACAATTACTAAGAAGCTTTTCAACAACAGGTTCAAAATATTGCGATTTAGGATCTAATACTTCTAATGCACCAATTGCTGCACCAGCAATAGCTGGGGGTGGAGAACCGCTGAGAAGATAAGATCTACCAGTATTTCGGAGGAAATTGACTAAGTCTTGTGATCCAGTAATGGAACCACCAACTACGCCCATTGCTTTACTATAAGTGTTCATTTCAACTTGAACCTTCCCCTGTAAACCAAAGTGATCAACAATTCCTTTACCTTTTTTGTCACTTCCAAGAACACCGTCACCATGAGCGTCATCTACGTAAATCATCGGCCCATACTCAGAAGCTAATTTTTCAATTTCATCTAATGGAGCCATATCCCCATCCATTGAAAATACACCATCTGTGATAAGAAGAATTCTCTTTTCACCGTTTGGATCTTCAGAATCAATGAGTTTAAGTTGTTCTTCTAAACTACCCATATCACAGTGTTTGTAAAGCTTTCTTTGTGTTTTTGTAAGTCTAACACCATCGATTATTGATCCGTGATTTAACATGTCACTTAGAATGTAATCATCTTTTCGAACTAAAGGTGGTATAGCACCTTCATTAGCTATGAAACCGCTCATCCAGACCATTGCTGCTTCTTGTTCTTTGAACTTAGCATGTTTTCTTTCCCACTCTTCATGTATCGCCATATTACCAGCAATTGCACGAACGGACCCAGACCCAGCACCAAGTTTCTCTGTTGCTTCTATTGCTTTCTTTTTCAAATGAGGGTGGTTGCTCAAATTCAAATAATTGTTAGAACAAAGCATGAGGAGTTCCTGTCCATCAACGACAACTTGTGTTTCAGATGGAGTTTCCAAACTTCTATGAACCCATTCTCTACCTTCAGCTTGAATTTTCTGATATTCATCTTTCAAAAATTGTGTAGGATTTCTTTTTACCATAAAGACACCTTATCTAAACACACAAAAAATGTTAAGCTTTTTAATTCTTACCCTCATAGATGAGTTATAGATAAATTAAATTTCTTCTTCCACGTTTTTCGATTTTCAAACCATCTTTTTTCTGTGTTTAGTATAAATGTAGATGAAATGTTTTGAAAGACAAAATCCTTGTGAGAGTAGATGTACCAAACCTCTTCGTAATTAGCAGGGATTATTGCTCTCAATAAGGTAGAGATTAGTTCCCAGTTCTCTCATGCCTTAAACTCAGTTAATCTTTCTATAAAGTGTTGTGATAAAAGATAGAAGGGGTAGCTTCAGCAAAAACTTTTATATTTGAGTCTATAACCGAGATTCAAGTCTTGAAGTGTTGAGTATAATGGTTTCTATTAAGTATGAAAATATAGGTGTTGCGTACGGTGATTTTATAGTTGTAGAGAACTTTAATCTTGAAATTCCACATGGGACAATTACAACCCTCCTCGGTCCCTCAGGGTGTGGAAAAACAACCGTTTTACGTGCTTTAGCAGGATTTGTGGAACCTTTTGAAGGTAATGTGTATATTGGTGATAATAATGTTACACTTCTCCCTCCTCAGAAGCGAAACACAGCAATGATATTCCAAAATTATGCTTTATGGCCACATCTAACAATTTTCAAGAATGTTGAGTATGGTCTAAAGTTAAGAGAAAGTGACGAATTAGCAGCGTTGAAAAGCCCATTGTATAGTAAATTTTTATGGGTAATAAAACCATATTACTTCTTCTTAGGCAAAACACATAAAAGATCATTAGAATATCTAAAAGAAGCTAAAGAAGAATATTGTTCGAAAAATGATGGGATTTTAACATTACCAACTTGGTATCTGTTTATTGGATTCAGATGGTTAAAAGCTATATCAAAAGGAATAGACTATTATCATCGTGAGAAAAAAGAAGAAGTAGATCCAAAGTGGGCTTATAGAAGAAAGAAGGTACTCGACGCATTGAGATTAGTTCATCTAGAAGATCAAGCATTCAAAAATCCTACACAGCTAAGTGGGGGCCAACAGCAGAGAATCGCATTGAGCAGGTCGTTAGTAGTCGAACCAGATGTGTTATTATGTGATGAACCTTTGTCGAATCTTGATGCTAAGCTCCGTAAAGAGCTCCGTACCGAAATCCGTTCCATTATCAAAAGCCTCGGCATGACAACAGTTTATGTTACTCACGACCAGACTGAAGCTCTTGCTATTAGCGATCGTATCGCTGTCTTTAATATCGGGCATATTGAGCAATATGGAACCCCTACTGAAGTTTTCACTGACCCTCACACTCTTTTTGTTGGTCAGTTTATTGGTATATCTAGCACCCTTACTGGTAAAGTGATTAAACAAAACACTGTCGAATTAATAGGTGGAGAGATTGTAAAACTTCAAGTGAAAGCTGATATTCCTATTGGTGAAGAAGTTTCTCTCGTCATTCGTCCAGAAAATGTTAGTTTAACCTCTCAATCTGATAGTCCTATTGAAATCGAGATTAACACGATTGAATACCTTGGTACCGAAGTCAAGATGACAGGTAAACTGAAAGATGATACTATTCTCCTTATTGACGTAGTTGAAGACGCTCATGAATATGCTCAAATGAAAGTAGGAACAAAACTTACAGCCTATATCACCCCCGCAGAGATTTTTGTTTTTGTTGGAGAAGAGAGGGTTTACTAAATCAGATAAAATCTTTATATATGAAGGTTTTATTTTTTCTCTGATTACTATGTTTGAATACGAAGGAATCATTATTCATTGGTTAGGCCACGATGCATTTTGGCTAGAAGCTAAGGGTTTGAACATCTACATCGATCCCTATAAATTGGAGAAATCTTCTTTACCTAAAGCTGACATTATTATTACAACTCATGACCATTTTGACCATCTTAATGTCGAAGCTATCAATATTGTTTCGGGCAAAGACACAGTTTTAATTGGTCCTAAGATTTGTCAAGAAAAACTTACTGCTGAAATAACAAGTAAAAAAGATGTTTTAGAACTCAATCCTGGTGGTACAGTCAAAGTTTCTGATATCAAAATTTCTGCTATTCCTGCTTATAACTTCCATCGATTCCGAGATCCTGAAACAAAGACTCCTTTTCATCCAAAAGAAGCAGGACACATTGGTCCTATTTTGGATATAGATGGAATTATCGTTTATCATGCTGGAGACACTGATAAGATAGTTGAAATGCAGAATTTGAAACCTCATATTGCTCTTATTCCCATTTCTGGTACTTATGTTATGGATGTTCCTGAGGCAGTTGAAGCAGCAAGAGAAATAGACGCTCAAGTAACAATACCAATGCATGTTGGTAGAGGAATTGGTGAACTATCGTTCATTGAAGATTTCAAGCAACAACTTCCTGAGATGGAAATTGCTTCATTAGAGTTAGAAGAGGATTGAAGAATCCTATTCTTTCTTTTCTTCTTTTTTCTCATATTCCCAAGGCATAATTACCTCTAAATCATTCTTAATTAAGAAAACACCAATTTCACTATTTGGATAACATTTAACATCATCCCACACAGCTAAAATTGCCCCTCTTTCTGGAGCTGTAATTGTTTCTTTTACTTTTCCAAATACATCTCTGATTTCAATAATAGGCTGATCTTTCTCCACTATCTCGCCTATTTCAACTACAGTGACAAAGAAACCAGAATGTTTAGATCTAATATTTATCTCACGCCATAGCTCCTCATCAAGAATCTTAACGTTGCTGATTTTTTCATTCTCTCCTTCTAACATCTTAGCCCATTTGAGAGAGTTATAAACACCTATTTTAGCAGCTTTTATGATGTTGGTGTCAACAATTAGTGCTCCTCCTAACTCAACTGTAAAACCTGGTTTTCTTAGTTTGTTTGCAAAACTTCCTGTTGTGGAACGATGTAATTTTTCATCGAAATAGGACTTGGGGGGACCTTCAAGAACCATGGTTAAACCGAAACTCTCAACAAAAGATTTCATTTTATCATAAACTTCCTGTGCAACAATCTCGTCTCCTTCCTTTTTCTCATCATAATATATACGTTCAACATAGGAATATGGAACAGATTGAATAGCATGACAATGTAAGTCGATATAATAATCAACTGAGGAAAATATCTCATACAATTTTGTGTAAAAGACCTCTTGAACATTGGGGAAGTTGTCTTCATCTAGATTTTCATCATAAGGGTCTTGATATTTGAGTTTAGGTTTGTCCTTTGGTTTAGGGTCTGGCCACAATCTATTCGGATCCTTTTTTGCATAGAATGGCGTTCTTGTTAGTGTTAGAAGTCCTCCAGGATTGAGTGTCGGAAAAATAATAATTGTTCCTTTGATTTTGCCTGGATCTAGTTCTTGAATGACCTCTTGTAAAGTTACTAGTCCATGAAGTTCATCACCATGAATATTACCACTTAAAAGAAATTTAGGTCCATCTTCCACCCCCTCGATCAGTGCTACAGGGAGTTTTTCTATAGTCCCATGGGGATATTCAAACATGTCAATATAACCAAAAACCTTCTCTCCAGGTTTACTTTCTAGATTGAAAATTTTCATTTTAATCAAAGAAATTTTCAAATCCAAGTATATAGGTTTTGCTCTTTCTAAAAGTGTATGAAGATTTAGGTTCTCTTTTCTGCTTCTTTAAACAAATTCTTTGATGATTGGATGAGTTGTTACTGCTTCTATCCATTCAATCTTTGCTATTGACTTTTCCAATAGACTCAGAGTTTTTCCAATATTTCTTATTTTAATATTAATGAGAAGATCGTAAATCCCCGTTATGTGTGAAAAGTTTTTCACACCTTTCATATTGATTAGCTCACTGGGAACAATTTCAACTCCTTGTTTAACCTTAGCTAGAAGGATACACTTCGTTTCAGATAAGGCTAAAGCAATAACACCTATAAGAATTAGAATTGAACCCGAAATTTTTAATGTAATACTTAGAGGGTCACTAAATCCACTCCCAAGGAGTTCAGGAACCCATAAACCAGCAATTAGAACAACTGGAAAAGTAAATACTACACTTACGCTACGTAAAGCCCTCACAATAGACATTTTACCCATCGTTAAGGCTCTTGAATAAAGGACAATGGATACGAAGGTGATAACAACAGAAAATAATGTTGGAAGCATCGCAGCTTCCCAGTTTGCAACTAAATTCCCAAACCCACCATTAATTAACGATGGAATAACAGCTATACTCTGTGCAAAAGTCATTATTAGAAGGGTCCATAATCTTAAATTGATTGAATCAAATACTTTCCCATTTTTATCCTTTGTAGTAAGAGCTTTCTTTTGGAAGTATATGTAAAATGATGCAAATATTGCAAAAGGGCCAATAACCAGTAATATATCAAGTAGAATCCCCGTATTATCTGCTCCATTACTACCCCCTGTTAATGATGCAATTATTACACCTACAGCAATCATAGCTATTGACTGTATCTCCACCATTGCTGGTTTTTCTTTATCAGTTATGAAC
>JAUWPI010000158.1 GCA_030611665.1 Candidatus Heimdallarchaeota archaeon
TTTTTTGCGATATTCTCATCAACTCCATCTAGAGTTATTTCTGCATATCGATCTTTTGTAAAAGTTACTTCCACTATTTTAACATCTAGATCCTTTAATTCTTCATTTAGGATATAAGTTAGAGCTTTAGCTGAGCTATGTTTTGCTACATTGTATGTTTTTTCTAAAACTGTTATTTTCAACATATTTTTCACTCTTTGTTCTTCTGTTTTGTACTTTTTCCCCTCTCCATTGGAATAATCTCAACATTTGCGTTAGAATGTTTCTCCTTTCTGGCTTCACCTGCTGTTATTTGATCTAAGAAAACAGCTAAGGCTGCTACTTCACTATGTGGCTGGTGACCAATAGCAATATTGTAGTCTGCTAGCTGATATATGTCACCTGGAACTTTAGTCCCACCTACAATCACTAAGAGATTTTCATTTAACTTTTGTTTCAACTCAACTATTTTGTTTCCGAGTTCAATACCAAACATAGTTAGATGAACAATAGTACCTCCCTTTTGTTTCCACTTCTTTATGAAGGATAACTTATTTTCTACATAACTTATATGGAAATTTCCTCCCCATTCTTCTGTTATTCTATCGACACTTTCTTCAAGAGAACTATCACGGCTACCCGTATAGATTAATTGCTTTGCTCCAAATGCCCTAGCCGTTAACGCGATGTGAGTAGACATACGTTTGTCACGCATAAGTCTATGGAATAATCTAAGAATAACTAAGGTCATATGTTCTGTTTTAAAAAAGCACACTTAAGTTTGATGATTTTGTTGTGATTCTCTTTTTTGTCGATTTTATATCATAACCTAAGCAAAGTAATATTTTTTCCATTTTGCAGTATTTGGGTATCTAACGCTTGAGTATACCATATAAACGCTTTTATATTCTTAGAGATTAGAAAATATTGAGAAAAATAAAGGGTGTTGAAACTGTCAAAAGAGAGGTCTGAACCTGATCAAAACGACCCGGCTTATTTAATTTCTTACGCTCATCATCTTGAGCGACAAGCACGTCAACTAGAAACTGAAAAGCAGATGGTGGAGAGTGAAAGACTACGTCTTCAAAGAGAGGTCAATAATTTAAAAGTTGAACTCGAAAGATTAAGATCTCCACCCTTGTTTATGGGTTACATAGTTGAAGTCCTTGACAATAAGACAGCTGTTGTTCGAAGTACTACTGGCCCTAATCTAGTTGTTACCATATCGCGTCATGTTGAAATCAAAGATTTGAAATCTGATGCAAGAGTTGCTCTCAATCAAAGAACATTTGCTATAGTTAATGTTTTACCTCCAACTCAAGATCCCCTGGTTCAGAAGATGGAATTGCTTGAGCGACCAACTGAAACATTTAAAGATATTGGTGGTCTCTCCGCACAAATTCAAGAATTAAAGGAAACAGTTGAGCTGCCTTTATTGAAACCTGAATTATTTGAGAAGATTGGAATTGATCCACCTAAAGGTGTACTTTTGCAGGGTCTTCCAGGAACAGGTAAAACCTTACTTGCTAAAGCGGTAGCCAATGAAACTCAAGCGGTTTTTATCAGATTAATAGGAAGTGAACTAGTTCAGAAGTTCATCGGAGAAGGAGCAAGACTTGTAAGAGAAATTTTTGAATTTGCTCGAGAAAACGCACCCAGTATCCTTTTCATTGATGAACTAGATGCTATTGGAAGTCGTAGATTAGATTTAGCTACAAGTGGTGATAGAGAAGTACAAAGAACTTTGATGCAATTGCTCTCTGAATTAGATGGATTTAATCCAAGAGGAGATGTGAAGGTAATCGCAGCTACTAACAGAATAGATATTTTGGATCCTGCCATGCTTCGACCAGGAAGATTCGATAGAATCATTGAAATTCCCATCCCAAATGCTGAAAGTCGACTTGCCATCTTCAAAATACACGTTGCTGAAATGAATCTAAAGGGTGATGTTGATTTTGATTACCTAATCCAAATGACTGAAGGGGTAAGCGGTGCTGCCATCAAAAATATCTGCACAGAAGCAGGTATGTTCGCAATTCGCTCGGAAAGAGATCACGTAATTAATGATGATTTCACAGATTCTATCAAGAAAATAACTGGAGAAAAAGAATCAACATCAAAGCAAACTACCGGTTTTATTTAGTACTCTTTTTCTTCCCCTTTTCAAATGTTTTTTTTATTATTTTTTCGATAAATTCTTTTTGTCTGAGAAAACCTCTCACAACATGGGAATCTTCTCCAAATTTACTAATAAAATTATTCAGTGCTTCATCAAAAGAACACTCTCTGTCACCACAAGCTAGATTGTCAGAATAAGAAACAATTATTTCTTCAGCAGTTTTTGGAATATAGTCATCTTGTGGTAATCCTAGCTTTTCTGCCTCAATTTCAGTTATTCCAGTTCCTATATGTTTCTTTACAATTGATATGAGTCGTTGGTCAAGGTTTTCTTTTTCTAATATCTTTACTCCTTCAATAGCATGAAATATTGAGTGATTCTTTGAACGTCCAATATCATGTAGCATCGAAGCTGCAATTACCAGTTCTGTATTTATATCATAGATTTGCGCACAAAATCTTTCAGCTATCTTTGTAACAATAAGACAATGATCGATGACTTGAGATGATGCATTATACTTTCTAAGAATTGTTAAGCATTTTTCTTTAGTAGGTATTTTGTGCGCTTTCATAATTCATTAATCTTTTATCTTTTACTTAAGAATTGCCAAAAAACACTGAAACAAAAGTTTTTTAAGAAAAATTTAGAGAGACATCTCGACGAAAAATGCCAAGTGAAATAACTAAAGAAAAACTTGAAGAGATTATTCAATTAACCATTGATCAAGGTGGAGAACTTCGAACAAAGAGAAGTAAGGATAAAATTAAGCTCAAATTTAGAACAAAGAAACGACTTTATACAATTAAACTACCCCTTAAAGAAGCTGAAGCTTTAATTGGTGAGTTATCTTCCAAAATTACTGTTGTGTCGTTTTCATAAAAGTAAAGGATAAGAAAACTCATTCCTCATCTTTCTTCTTCTTAAGCACTACAATATCTCCAAAAGTTTGAAAAGCTGACCCCTTCTTCTGATCTTTTGGACTATAGGATGTAACATTTTCTGTTATTTTGATATTGAAGAATTTCTCTAATTTTGCAATTATCGTATCCGGAGGTCTCATTTTCCCTGTTTCGATGCTTTGTAACTCCTGAATTGAAATTTTGGTTTGAATGGACACATCCTTCTGTGTCATTCTCTTCTTCTGTCTGGCTAACCTTATACGTTCAGGATAATCTGAAGCGAGTTCCTTAGAATCGTCTTCTGAACGACCTCTGTATGGTCTTGAAGTTGGATGTCTGGTTGAGGTTCTGCTTTGCAAAGATGGGTTTGTTCTTGTTCCACTGAAACCAGTTTTCTTTGGTTTGGGTTTTGTTATTTGTTTCCCATGCTTGGCACAAGAAGGGCAAACCAACAAAACTGCGCCTTCTATTTCGATGGTTATGGGTTTTGAATTAATCTCTCTGCCACACATTTCACATGTTGCCAAATATATTCACCACTTTTTTCGGGTTTTGTTTTATAAAACAAGTTAAATTCAAAAACATTTTTCTATTAGCGTAAAAAGAAAACAATATTAACTTTAAATATTAAATTTACAATAACTTATAGGTGAATTATCGTGGACTTCTGCCCAGATTGTGGTAAAATATTGCATACAGAGAAGGATGGTAAAGGTAAAACAATCTTAACGTGCTTAAAATGTGGTTTCAAGCGCGCTTTAGAAACAGACGAACAAGTAACATTTACTGAAAAAATAGAACATGATTTAGTAAGAGAACTAACAACAGTTATGAATGAAAGCGATATTGATTCTACTAAACCCATAAAAGAAATGTACTGTCCTAAATGCAAATCAAAACAGAAGGTGAGTTTTTGGCAGATACAAACAAGAAGTGCAGATGAATCTCCAACAAGATTTTTCAGATGCACTGCATGTGGAGAAACTTGGCGAGAATACGATTGAAGGAAGTTGTAAATATGAATGATAATGATTCTAGTTTCCAAGACTTTTCATCTGAAAGAAAGTATTTGCGGAAAAAACCATATTGTGAGATTAATCTTTCTGAGTTGTCTAAACCTGGAAAATATAGAATTGTAGGCACAGTTACTAGCGTAACAGATGATACTTTCATCATTAATGATGGTTCTGATCAAATAGAGGCCATTCTTACTACTCCACAAAATTTAGAAATTAAGGAAGGAATTCTATTACGTTTATTTGGTTTCATAGAAATTGAACCTAAAAAACAAATAAAGGTGTCCATCGCACAAGACTTGAGTGCTGTAGACATAGATACTTACAGTCAAATAAAAGAATTAGAACAATCATTAATTAAGTAGGACACAAAAACCTCATTGGGCAATTGTTTTATATATTAAAATAATAAAGGACAAAAGAGGGTATCTCGTGACTACCACCACGAAATCACTCATTATTAAAACGTAAACGGGGTAGAATAATGACCTTTGAAATGGTATTAGAAGACGCAAAATTAATGGCAAATATTTGTTCTATCATAAGTTCAATAGTTGCAGAGAGCAGTGTTAACATCGCAGAAGATGGTATTCGAATAAAAGCTTTTGACGCAACTCGCATCTCAATGATTGATTTCTTCCTAAAAAAGGAAGCATTCAAAAAATATGATCTCAAAGAAAAAGCGACTTTAGGCTTGAGTTTAGAAACTCTCAACATGATATTAAAAACTGCTAAAGCTAACGAAAATCTGCGAATGGCTCTTGATGATAAAACCAAAAGATTTGTTATTGAGTTTATAGGTAAAAAGCAACAAAGGAAATTCGCATTATCTTTAATTGATATCCCTGAAGAAGGAAATATCCCTGATTCAATTCATATTGACTTTGATACAAACTTTGAAGTAAAAGCCTCCTTTATTCAACAGGTTCTCAAAGACGCAGAGATGGTTAGTGATTATCTGCGAATCAAGGCAAAAGAAGATGGTATTTATTTTGGAGCAGAAAGTGATACAAAAGAAATGGATACATTCATAGAACCCAAAAGCGAAGAAATGAACCCAACAGAGTTTCAAGTTGCAGGTGAATCAGAAGCTGTTTATTCATTAGACTTTCTATCAAACTTCCTAAAAGGGATAAGATCTTCAGATTATGTTAAATTATCCTTCAATCAAGAACAACCCATAAGAATAGTTTATGAGCTGGAAGACAAAGGGCACTTAATTTACTTTGTAGCGCCAAGAATCGAAGAAAGTGAAGAGATAGAAGACTAAGATTAGGCTTTAAATGAGGGAAACAAAGCCTTTTTCCATTCTTAAAACAGTGGGGTAATAAAGTGTTTGAAAAAATTCAAGATAAATGGAAGGACGAGCGCGGAAGTGAAAATCTAACTCCCATAGACGAGATATTTTACAGTGCTATGAGAGAACTTCTGAAGAAACGTTCCATAAAAGCGAAAAAAGAAATCAACCCTCTGATTAGGAAAATTCAGGAAACCAGATTAGAAAGAATCAAATATGTAATTAACGATTTGATGAGAATACGAACTACAAAACTAATTACAATGGTAATGAATAGAGAAAAAGTAACTGTTAACTTAGCAAGAGAAGAGCAAGATTTTTACGATAGATTTTCACAAATCTATGACTTATACAGGAAAGAGGTATTTTCACCAAAAGATGTAGCATATATTGACATTAACAAGTTAATTGGGAAGGAAATTAGCGAAGAAGAGGGAGAAGAAATAGATTACGTTGCTATTAGATTTATAAAGAAAACCAAAACTCAAATCCAAGGTTTAGATGGGAAAACCTATGGACCATTTGAACCAGAAGATGTTTGCTTAATACCTAAAGAAAACGCCATAGGGTTAGTTAGAAGAGAAATTGCGGAAAACATAGAAATGTAAAAATGTAAAAGCAATATTAAGAAAGTGCTTCTAAAACTTCCCCAAGAATTTTTGCTTTTCCACCTTTTGGTTCGGTTAAATCTGAGCCGCAAACATTGCATTTCACAACTATTTTTGCTGAATCAAATACGATTTGTTCATTTTTGCAACTTTCACACTTAACTCTAAGAAATTTAGTGGTAGGTTGAGGTACTTTAGACATAATTGAAGCAAAATAGCGCGAATTTAAATGTTTTTTGATAAAAGGGTAAACAAATAATTTGAAAAAAATAAAAACAAATGGTGCGGGGAGGGAGATTCGAACTCCCGAACCACTAAGGAACAGATCTTGAGTCTGCCGCCGTTGGCCACTTGGCTATCCCCACAAATAAACTTCTCATTGAAGCGTTATTGGAAAAGTTTTTCATACTTATTTAATCTTTTCTTTTTCTAGCTTTCATTATAAATTTAACACAGATGTGGAACATTGTGAGCAATACTGTATGTCTAGTTATCCTCGAGATTCAACAAAGTTTTAGCAAAGGTAACTCGAGTTGTCTGACTGAAAGAAATTCACAACCATCTTTAGTAACAAGAACATCCTCTTCAATGCTCATATAACCATGATTTTCAACATAGACATGAAGTTCCAGAGTGAAAGCTTGATTTTCCTCAACAAGCATGAGAGGTGAATTGCCATATTTCTCCCATTTAGG
>JAUWPI010000119.1 GCA_030611665.1 Candidatus Heimdallarchaeota archaeon
GCTTTGATTTTAATTAATACTTCATCAGGGTTAGGAGTTGGGGTTGGAACTGCTCTATTTTCTAGATCTTTATCGATTTCAATTAACTGAACAGCTTTCATGATTCGACCAAACATCTCCCAAATTTAAAGTTTTTTCCCACTTAGAGAGGTCTTTCAAGCAATGAAATGCAAAAAAAGTAAAGTTATTTTAATTATTTGCTATCAAATTTATCATTAACTGAGCATTTATTAATAGGTTCCGCAATTTTATATTAAGTTAAAAATTTAAGCGATTGGAGTTTTATTTAATCTTAAAAGAGTTAGTAATTTCTGATTGGTATTTTTAATTTGGGTTGAATACACAAAGTATCTCAACCGAACACATAAAATTGGAGTTAATCCAAATGAAAGGAACAGTTAAAAGAATAATGTATGAAAAAAACTTTGGTTTCATAAGTGTTGAAGATGAAGAAAAAGACATCTTCTTTCATCGTTCTGGAGTTAAAGAAGACTTTAATGATATAAGAGATGGAGAAGAAGTAGAATTCGACTTAGAAGACACTGATAGAGGACCACAAGCAACTAATATTGTGAAAGTTTAAGATTTCCAATCAGAATTTTCCCAAGAAACAAGCTTCAAAGTATCTTTGAAGTTACTAAATGAAACAAAGAATTTTGTTTCATTCTTATTTTTTCTAGATTTATGAATATGTTGATTTTCTAAAAATGGCAAAGTTCATATGACAAAAAAACACTGTTAGGCTATGAAGGCAGTAATCAATGTGAAAATATATGATTATGAAACTTATATTGATAACGGTTTTTGCATTTATGAAGGAGAGATATTTGAAGTCGGGGAGATGAAAGATTTTCCAGATTTTGATGGAGAAATTATTGATGGCAAGAACAAAATCCTACTTCCTAGTTTAATTAATTCTCACACTCACATCTATTCTACACTCGTTCGAGGAGCTTCCATTCCATTTAATCCTAAGAGCTTTAAAGATATACTAGAGCAACTTTGGTGGAAATTCGATAGTAAGCTTGACAATAAAACTACTTACCATAGTGCTATGGTTTACGGTCTAGAATCTTTGAAAAACGGTGTCACTTCACTTATTGATCATCATGCAAGTGGCATTGATATTTTAGGTAGTCTTGGAGAGCTAAAGAAAGCTATTGTTGATACTCTTGGTATGCGTGGTATTTTTTGTTTTGAAACTAGTGATCGTTTTAATGTTGATGAATGTATAAAAGAAAATCAAACCGGACTGAGTTACGATTCTTCCGATGCTAAAGGTATGTTTGGTCTTCATGCATCGATGAGTCTTTCTGAAGAAACTCTTAACAAAGTAAGCGATATTATTGGAAATGCTCCAATTCATGTCCATGTTGCAGAAAGTAAAGAGGATGAAGATGACTCTTTAGAGAAATACAACATTAGAGTTGTTGATAGATATAATAAACACAATCTTCTGAACACAGATTCAATTCTTGCTCATTGTGTTCATATTAATGAAAATGAAGCAAAGATAATTAGTGATAAGAAAGCTGTTATCGCTCTCAATCCAACTTCTAACATGAACAACGCTGTAGGTGCATTTAATATTGATATCTTCCGAAACAACAATATCCCTATACTTATTGGAAATGATGGTCTTGGCACTAATATTGCCAAAGAATGGACATATTTCTTCTTTGCTGGAAAAGCTGGTATCAATAATCCTGTTGGTATTGGATTTGATGAACTATTAAGTTACATTAATGGTTCTTATGATTACTTTGGTAGGCAGATGGGGATAAGAATTGGTAAAATCAAGAAGGGGTATGTTGCCGACTTTGTTCTCGTTCCTTACCTGAACCCAACTAACATGGATAAAAATAATGCTTTTGGTCACGTTTTCTTTGGTCTATTTGACAATTTCAAACCTTCTTGTGTTATTGTTAAAGGTAAAACTCTCATAGAGAATTACAAGAGCATTTTTGATGAGGAAACATTATATAAGAACGCTCGAATTGCTTCTAAAGCCTTATGGGAAAGGTTAGGTGATAATTGAATGAATCTATCAGTTAATATTCTAGGGTTAAAGTTTGAAAATCCACTTGGACCAGCTGCTGGACCAATTGTTGAGGGTCTAGAAAACATGCAATTCTTCAATAATAATACTTGTGGCTATAATGTAGCTAAAACTATCTCAGTTGAAGGAGCAATTGTTCCTAAACCTTGCATAGCTGGAACTACAAATGCTATTTATAATTGTGAGCTTTGGTCTGAACATCATTCAGATATCTGGATAAATGATATTCTTCCAATAATTCACAAAGAAAAGAAGAAACCCATAGTTATCAGTGCAGGGTACAAAGAAGAAGATTTTAGATATCTTATTCCAAAACTTGATCTTTTTGCAGACATGTTCGAGATTTCTACTCATTATGTTTCAGAGGACTTACTTCCTGGAATAGTAAGAAGCATCAGAGAGAATACTGAAAAACCAATCTTTATGAAACTCAGTCCGCATATTGATGATTTTCTAGGATTTGTAAAAACTGTAATTGATGCTGGAGCAACTGGCATTGTTGCTATAAACTCACTTGGTCCAGGGACAGCTATAGATTTGAAAGCACGTTCAGTTCTTTTAGCTGAACAAATATGGATGAGCGGACCATCAATTAAACCAATAGCTCTTCATCGAATCTATAACATTAGGAAAGCTTTTCCAGATATACCAATTATCGGAGTGGGAGGAATAGGAAAAGCTGAAGATGTTCTAGAGTTCATCCTTGCTGGAGCTGATCTTGTGCAAATGCTTTCGTCTGCATTGATTAAAGGAAGAGGATTATACGACAAGATAATCAAAGATCTACCTAAAGCACTTGAAAAGTATGGTTTTTCATCTATCGAAGAAATTAGACAAGTTAGGAAAACTACTATTTTCAAAGATATAGATACAGCTGTAGATAATCATCCTTCTTTCAATGAAAAATGTACCATGTGTATGCTCTGTGTGAAAATCTGCCCAGCTGGAGCTCTATCAGCTGCTGAAAAAAGCATAGTAGTTGATAAAGAGAAATGTATTCACTGCGGTTTGTGTGAATCTCGTTGTCCTGTAGACGCAATTTATGGAGTGCTTCGATGAGCAACTATATTTTGAGATGTATTACTTGTAGGAAAGAATTTGACCCTCAACCAGGTCTCTATTACTGTGAAGATTGTGGAAAGATAATGGGGACTTTGGAAGTTGTGTATGATTATGAATCCATCAAAACTAAAACAAATTTCAAAGATAAAAAATTCGACAAGAAAGCTTCAATGTATCAATTTGATTTTCTGTTACCTACAAAACCAAAATTAAAGCTCGATGAGTATGTAGGTGGCACACCTCTGTATAAATTCGATCTCTTTGGTATGAAGGATGTTCTCATTAAGTATGATGGTTCTAATCCTTCTAGCTCTTACAAAGATCGAGCTAGTGCTATTGCTATCAATAAGGCTCTTGACGAAGGGAATAACATTCTCTTTTGTGCGTCAACTGGAAATGCTGCATCATCTTTAGCAATGCTTAATGCTCATACTGACATGGAAACATACATCTTCGTTCCAGCAGCAATACCTGACGGAAAAAGAACTCAGCTTGAAATTTCTGGAGCAGAAGTGTATGCAGTTGAAGGAACTTATGATGAAGTCTACGACCTCTCTCTTGAGATTGGTTTAAAGAAGGGTTGGTATTGTAGACATGCAGCAATAAACCCTTATCTTCTTGAGGGAAAGAAAACTGGTGCCTTTGAAATTATTATTCAAAACGATTTTGAAGTACCGGATTATGTTCTCGTTGGAGTGGGAGATGGAACAGTTGTTAGTTCTCTATACAAAGGATTTTGGGAGTTCAAAGAGATAGGATTAACTGATAAAATACCTAAGATTATTGGTGTTCAAGCAGCTGGAATTCCTGCAATAAAAGAGGTATTTGATAAGGGTAAACCTTACAAACCAATTTCAATTGAAGGAGATACTGTTGCTGACAGTATATCTGTTGGAAAGCCTAGAGATGTTATCAAGGCATGCACTTATGTTGAAGCAAGTGGTGGATATTTCATCTCTCTCACAGATGAGGAAATAATTGATGCAATCAAAGATTTAGGAAAAATAACTGGAATCTTTGCTGAACCAGCAGGTGCAGTACCGTACGGTGGGTTGAAAAAGCTTATTTACGAAGAGAAAGTTACTAAAACAGATACTGTTTGTCTTGTTATTACTGGAAATGGACTTAAAGATGTTAATGCAGTTAAAGGTTCAATTAGCAAAACAACATTTACAACTGAAGAAGTTATTAAAAGGTTTGAAGAATGAAATTCATACTCAATCAAGAAGTAATGGCAATAGATGAATCATTGGGTAACTCTACACTTGATTTCTTAAGAAAAAAAGGCATGAAGGGAGTTAAGGAAGCCTGTCATGAAGGAGAGTGTGGAGTTTGTATGGTACTTCTTGGAACGTTGAAGGATAAAAATGTTGAATATAAAGCTGTTACATCTTGTATTCTCCCTCTTGGTGAAATTGTTGGTAAACATGTTGTAACAATTGAAGGATTGAATCAAGAGAAATTGAGTCCCATTCAACAAGCGTTAGTAGATGAAGGAGCAAGTCAGTGCGGTTTTTGTACACCAGGTTTCGTCGTCAGTTTAACTGGATTTTTCCTAAATGAAAAACTTGAGAAAAAGGACATTCTTACATCTATTGAGGGGAATTTGTGTCGATGTGGAGCATATGCTGCAATTATAAGATCCACAGAAAAGCTAGCAGAGGAAATCTCTGTTGAGGACAAAACATCACAAGAAAGAATCCTAAAACTCATTGAAATAGGTATTTTACCAGCTTATTTCGCAGATATAGCAGATCAGCTTGAAAAACTCAAAGAATCGAGTGAAGCAAATCTTCTAGAAAAAGGAAACTATGTTGCAGGAGCGACAGATTTGCTAGTTCAGAATGAAAGTCTATCTAATCCAATCTTTTTATCAGAAAAGAAACTTTCAGGAATAAGCCTAGATGGAGATTACATCTATATTGGTGCAACAACAACTATGGAAGATATACGCATTTCAGAAAAGCTAAATTCTCTTTTCGATACTGAACAACATATGTCTCTAGTTTCCGCTCTCCCTGTTAGATTACAAGCTACTTTAGGAGGAAATCTCGTTAATGCTTCTCCTATTGGCGATTTGATTATCTATTTCCTTGCTCTAGACGCAGAGATAAGTCTCAAAAATAAAAAAGACAGGAGAATTATCAAACTTAGAGATTTCTATAAAGATTACAAACTAATGGATATTGAGGAGGGGGAGATAGTTGAGTGGCTTAGAATCAAAAATAAAGAGAAGTTATTTAACTTCGAAAAAGTAGCACGAAGGAAATACATGGACATAGCTAGTGTCAACAGTGCTATTTCATTTGATTTGATCAATGACAAAATACAGAACGCTCATTTATCTGCAGGAGGAGTAGCTCCAGTTCCTAAATATCTTGAAAAAACTTCAAAATTTCTTGAGAATAAGAAAATCTCAGAAGATGTTTTGAAAGAAGCTGTAAAAATAGCAGATTCTGAGATTAGTCCCATAGATGATGTTCGAGGAACAGCTCGTTACAAGAGATTACTCTTAAGACAATTAATTTATGCTCATTTCTTAACACTATTTCCTAAGTTGGAGGTATCACTATGAAAGATTTAATTTCTCCTCATACACGTGGTGAATCGATATATATTGATGATATTCCTGAACCAGTAAATCTCCTTCATGCTGCAGTCTTTGCATCAAGTATACCACACGGAAAAATCATATCCCTGGATATAACAAAAGCGGAGAACAGTGAAGGTGTTTGTAAAGTACTTACTGCAAAAGACATTCCAGGAGAAAATCAAATAGGACGACTTATTCAGGATGAAGAACTCCTTGCAGAGAAAGAAGTTGATTTTATAGGCCAACCAATTGCAGTTGTTTTAGCTGAAACAAAAGAACAAGCTAAGCAAGCTATTAAACAAATTAAAATTGAATATGAAGAACTTCCTGCTGTATTCGACTCCCGTGAAGCAGCTAGAAAAGGATTACTAATTTCTTCTTCACGCACCTTAACGATTGGAGATATTGAATCAACTTGGGGAAAATGTGCTACAGTAATCGAAGGAATAGCTGAGTCAGGTGGTCAAGAACATGTATATCTTGAAACACAAGCTTCACTAGCTATACCAGATGAAAATGGAAGAATAATCATTTATTCTAGTACTCAAGCACCTACAACCGTTCAAGGTACTACTTCAAAAATTCTAGGATGTGATATGAACTTAATTGAGGTTGATGTGAAACGACTTGGAGGAGCTTTTGGTGGAAAAGAAGACCAGGCGACGCAATGGGCAGCTATATGTGCACTTGGAGTTTATCATACAGACCGACCAGTAAAGTTAATCCTTTCTAGACGTGAAGATATCTTGATGACTGGTAAGCGTCATCCATATTCAACTGATTATAAGATAGGTCTAGATGAAGAAGGTAAAATACTTGCTTTTTCTGCTGAATTTTACCAAAATTCAGGTGCAGCAGCTGACCTTTCGACAGCTGTTCTTGGACGAACACTTTTCCATGCAACTAATGCGTACTATATCCCTAATGTCCGTGTAACTGGTTATCCGTGTAAAACAAATATCGTTCCTTTCACTGCGTTTAGGGGTTTTGGTGGCCCTCAAGGAATGTTTGTTATAGAGTGTGCTATTGCACATGCTTCCGAGGTAACAGGTATTCCAGTTTCAGTTTTACAAGAGAACAATTTGCTCCAAGATGGAAATCAATTTCACTATGGACAGCAAGT
This sequence comes from Candidatus Heimdallarchaeota archaeon, assembly GCA_030611665.1. Lineage (GTDB taxonomy): Archaea > Asgardarchaeota > Heimdallarchaeia > Heimdallarchaeales > Heimdallarchaeaceae > UBA460. The sequence continues at coordinate 6,838 of JAUWPI010000119.1, forward strand.
TGAGAATTGTAACGCAAAAAGAAGTTTTTCTCAAGTTGTTAAAGAAACTAATTTTGAACAAAGAAAAGAGGAGATAGAAGATTTTAATACAAATAATCGATTTACAAAAAAAGGTATCTCCATAATGCCCATTTGCTTTGGGATTTCTTTCACTTCTTCTTTTCTTAATCAAGCTGGAGCACTTGTTAATGTTTACAAGGATGGTAGTGTAAGTATTAGTACAGGCGCAATTGAAATGGGTCAAGGGGTTAACATTAAGATTAGACAAATTGCAGCAAAAACCCTCTCAATTAAACCTGAAAGGATTAGGATAGAAAGTACAAGTACTAGCAGAGTTATTAACACTTCACCAACTGCTGCAAGTACTGGGACTGACCTCAATGGAAAAGCAGTAGAGATTGCTTGCAACAAGATAATAGATCGATTGAAAAATGCTGTAGCAGAGAAATTAGGTACAAATGCAATTTCAATAGAAGATGAGTATGTTTATCAAGACGGAAAAAGAACAGAGATTTCTTGGAAAAAACTTGTCAATTTAGCTTATTTACAAAGAGTTAATCTTTCTGCTCAAGCTTTTTATGCGACACCTAGAATTCATTTTGATACTAAGAAAGAGAAAGGAAGACCTTTTGCTTACCATGCTTATGGAACAGCAGTTACAGAAGTAACAGTTGATTGCCTAAGAGGGACATATACGATTGATAAAGTTCAAATGGTTCACGATGCAGGAAAAAGTCTCAACTATCTTGTAGATTTAGGACAGGCCGAAGGAGGATTGATTCAAGGAATCGGCTGGATGACTGTAGAAGAGTTAGTCTTTAAAAAAGGAATAAACTATACAGATTCTTTATCAACATATAAAATACCTAACCTTTATTTCACTCCAAAGATTGAAGTAACTTTTCTAGAAGATGCTGAAAATCCAGAAGCTGTTTTAAAATCAAAAGCTATTGGAGAACCACCATTTATGTATGGAATTGGAACTTACTTTGCTCTAAAAAATGCTGCTAGGGCATTTCGAGAAGATAAGGAATGGGAATATTCTTCTCCTCTAACACCAGAAAAACTCTTGCTATATTTGCATGATTTAGAGTAGTCAAATTAAAAAAAAGAAAAGATGTTTATGATGAATGAGCAACAATCTTGGGAAATGGTTCTAGATACTCTTGAAAAAGGAAATAATGCAGTAATTGTTGTTATAATTGACAGAGAAGGATCTGCACCTAATTCACCAGGAGCAAAAATGTTTGTAACATTAAATGAAGTAAGTGGAACTGTTGGAGGAGGAATCTCTGAGCATAATTTATTAAATCGTGCCAAGAATTTGTTGAAGGAAGGAAAACTTACCACTCAAACTATCCACCTAGAGCACAGTGAAACTGCAGAAGAAAATCGTTCAGGTATGATATGTTCTGGCTCACAAACTTTTGCAATGGTACCTCTTTCAAAGGAAAGTATGAATATAGTCAAAGAGATAATTTCTGCTTATGCAGAAGCAAAACCAGGTGTGTTAACTATTAATGATGAAGGTTTCAGTTTTGAGGTAGAAAATTTTTTAATTGAAGATAGAATTTTCTCCAAAGAAAACGAAGTATGGTCCTATCAAGAAAATATCGCAAAACAAGATAAACTCTTTATTGTAGGAGGGGGACACGTCTCACTAGCTTTGTCTCAAGTCATGAAAACTTTGGGTTTTCATATCACAGTCTTTGATGATAGAGAGAACCTACCAACTATGAACAACAATACGTTTGCTCATAATAAACAAGTTGTAAATTATAAAAATATCTCAAATAATATCCCAGAAGGAGATAATATCTATGTTACTGTAATGACTTTTGGACATGTTTCAGATGAAAATGTACTTGGGAGCATTATATCTAAGAAGTTCAGATATATTGGAATGATGGCAAGTGTAAGAAAAGCAGAAACAATTTTTTCTAATCTTGAGAAGAAAAGAATATCAAAAAAACTTCTTGAGACAGTTCACACTCCCATTGGCATAGAAATCAACAGCAATACTCCTGAAGAGATTGCAATAAGTATCGCTGCTGAAATTATACTTATTAAAAATTCTAATTTTAGATGAGGATTCCTCTGTAACAATTACAGAAAATTGTTAAAATATTTTTCCTTTAATTATATGAAGCGTTTTCTAAGAAGGTATTTTTTGTTTACAAGAGTGAAAACTGTGTTTAAGATGTCATGAAGTTCAGTATTTTGGAATTCAGTGATTATCGAACTAACTGAAACAGATTCAGATTTCACTATATAGTTAGCTATTTTCACATCAATATCTTTTAATTTCTTAATGTCCTTCTTCTTTTTCTCATTCACTTGTAAGGGGAAGAATAGCCATATATACAAACTTTCAGCAATTTTGTCTTGAATTAGATCCTTCTTTCCGACATAAGGATCCATTCTACCATCCCATACACCATCTATAGGAAAGGAATATTCAAACCACATTATTAAATCAAACAATCTAGATGTAAGTTCACCGTTTATCTCATCAGATGAAAACATGAAAACTGAATACAGTTCAGAACTTGCTGTATTAACTACAAAGTTTCTGTACTCTAATTTCTTAATTCCACCTGTACCT
>JAUWPI010000177.1 GCA_030611665.1 Candidatus Heimdallarchaeota archaeon
TATTTTCCCGTATTTCTCGCTTAGACTTTGCCAATTTCTCCAAATCACTTATGTTAATTTCCGCATCATAATGGCCTGTATTACAGATAATAGCGCCTTCTTTCATAACTTTGAAATGTCTTTCAACCAGAATATCTTTCATTCCTGTAGCTGTGATGAATAGGTCACCTTCCTTTGCTGCAGAATCCATTTTCATGATACGAAATCCATCCATAGCTGCTTTCAAAGCTTGAATAGGATCAACTTCCGTGATAATTATATCAGCTCCTAAACCTGAAGCATTCTTTGCTAGACCTTTACCACAATGGCCATAACCTGCTATTACAACTATCTTACCCGCAATAATGATATTTGTTGCTCGTAGAACACCATCAAGTGTTGATTGTCCAGTCCCGTATACATTATCAAAATCACTTTTTGTTTCAGCATCATTAACAGCAATAATCGGATAAAGTAATTTACCCGCTCTATCCATTGCACGTAATCTATGAACTCCTGTTGTTGTTTCCTCAGTTCCCCCAATAATATGCTTAGCTTGCTCAGGAAACTCTGAATGAACTCTAAAAATAAGATCTGCTCCGTCATCAAGGGTTAGAGTTGGTTTCATCTCAAGTGTCCTATCAATTGCCCAGTAGAATTCTTCAGTAGACATTCCATACCATGCAAAAATAGCTATATTCTCTGCAGCTAAAGCAGCAGCAATATCGTCTTTTGTCGACAACGGATTACATCCACTCCAAGCAACTTCCGCACCTATATCAATGAGTGTTTCAACTAAAACAGCTGTTTCTTTTGTGACATGAAGACAGCCAGCGACTTTCATTCCTGATAATGGTTTTGTTTCACTAAATTTTTTTCTAAAATCCATCATTACAGGCATCCTTGATTCTGCCCAATCAATTTTTTTCCTGCCTTCACTGGCAAGATTAATGTCTTTAATCTTATATTCCATGTATAACCCCTCACTGATTTTTTTAAAAAGATGTCGAGAATCGAGAATAGGGGAAACAAATTACATGGAATTTTGCACAAAGTTAATCATAAGGTTTGATTTCATATAATCTGATGTCAGATCACAATTCTCCAATAGTAATAGCTCATAGAGGTGCTTCAGAAGATGCTTATCAGAATTCGATGAAAGCCTTTGAATTAGCTGTTCAACAAAAAGCTGATATGATAGAGCTAGATACTCATTTAACAATTGATGGAACTTTTATAGTTCATCATGATCCCATAATTAAGTTCGAAGAATTTGAATATGTCATAGCTGAAACAAAACTAGATGCTATACAGAACATGAAACTTCCTTCAAGAGATGACATACCACTGCTGGAAGATGTCCTAGTGAATTTTCTTCCTAATATTAAGTTTAATATCGAAATAAAGTGCTCTGTAACTAAAAAGCAATTCGATGATTTTCTTAACAATATCGGTGCAGATACTAACCGAATCGTTGTAAGTTCTTTTCTCTCTGAAGTGATGTTTAGACTCAGTGATACTCCTTTAGATTATGCCCTCGCATATATATTCCTGTTTCCTCCCAAAAAAGGAAAGAAAATGGCAAAAGAGCCATTCATTTCTGCAATTAATCCTTATTATCGATTATTATCTTCTTCTCATGTAGATTATTATCACAGTCTTGGGAAGAAGGTTAATCCGTGGACTGTAAATAGACAAAGAGACATTCAGAAACTTGTTAAGAAGAAGGTTGATGGAATAATTACAGATTGTCCTAAGAAAACAAGGGATATAATTAACTTATATACAAAAGAAGAGTGAATCTCTACTTGGTCATTTTAACTAGTGAAATAGAGTACTCTTGCCATTCTGCTATACTATTGATTAATTTCATGCTTTCTTCAATGGCTTCATCTTCAATATAAAAAACCATGCTAATAATTTCAGGATTAAAACCTTGTTCCAGAAGTTTTTTGTAATCAGTTGGTTCTTCAATAATTTCTAGCTGATATGCATCATTCTTGGATACCATCACTTCTGTAAATTCAGGTTTGATTTTTTCATTTGCTTTATTGTAAATTGAAACGAATTCCGTTCTTTTTTGTAATTCTTTAGTTACTCTTAATGCTGATGTAGCATACTCTCCATCTTGAATAAAAATAGGTATAATCCAGAAAGATTGACTAGGCAAAGTCATCTCTATCATAGAACATTCTTTATTTTTTGATAGATTATCGATATCTAATATTAGTTCTTTAGCCGTTTCAAGCTTGTGGAAATCGGGTAGAATTACAATTTCGTCAATGACTAACGTTTTGACTTTTTCCTTTGATTCTTCCTCTACTTCAATTTCTAGCATCCAAATTAAATAACCTATAATTTCTTCCTTTTCCAAGAAAAGAGAGATAGATGCTTTCTTTGTAGCAGCTGTTGAATCTATAAGTTCTAGGCCTGAAACCTGTTCACCATATAGCTTGGTTACAACTTGTTCTAGTTCGGTGGATGCTTCTGGTTTCGACAATTTTTTCAACATTACTGATGAGAAATATTCTTGTTATACATAAAGGTGTGCTTTTTGAATATGATTTGCATGAAAAAATAAGAAAGAAAAAGAATATAAAAATTAAAAATTATGCTGTGTGTGCAAATGTCGATGATATTGTACTTCCACCAGATTCAAACGAGATTGTTATACTGTACTCAGTTGCTACTGAAAAAGCACCAACTATGTAGACTGTCATAGACCCATCTTGGGCTACAATGTCATATATAACACTCGTTCCTTCCGGAAGGTCTAATATTGTTACACCAACTACACCGGTAACTCCTACACCCGTGATATTTAATGCACCATTTTTCGCATCGATTTTTACTGCAATTGCTCTATTACCACCACCAGCATCAGTTGATCCTGGAGTAACTGTAATCAAAGCAACAGGGGCAGGATTTAACATTGGTATTACTACTAGAAAAACTATAGCGGCTGCTGCAGTTACTAGAGCAATAAGCAAAACGGTTGCAATTACTGGAGATACGGCTCTTTTCTTCATTTTTGTATTCACCTTGTAATATGTTGTATTGTTTTTCTCTTTGTCAAAAATTACTTAAAAATATAGCGATTGTTTTTGTTGTCATGATTTACCTTAATTAATAGCATCTTCTTGCAAATTCGCAATGGTTTATATTGATGTATGTCCTTAATTATTTGAAACAAATGGAAGCTGCTGCTAACATTATATTTAGAGCCATCAGCTCAATATATGAAGGAACAATTAGCAGTAGTGCTCTTTATCCAACCTTGTATTTTGATGATAATAATAAAAAAAATACTTTCTATGGTTTTCGTCTCCGTGAAGTGATTCCAACAAGATTAATTACCAGGTTATATGAAGATGGGAAGAGTACTATCATCGATATGATCTGGATGGTCGATGACTCAAAAATCGAAAGTAACGAGTTTGTTATTTTTCAACCTAAATCCTCAAAAATTGATGTGTCAGGTGAATCTACTGTATTTGTGAATCAGTTATTATCTGATGCAACCATTGATGCATGTTATCCTGATCTTCTTCTTAACAATAAGTTTCTTGGAACTGTAATGATTGGCTATCGGGACAAATTTCCTTCAAAATTGAGGAAGGAAAAACAACTTAAGATATCCAATGCCCCAACGAATCTTTGCGCTTTTTCTAGAGTTGAAATGGATAATAAAGAGCTAAAGAATGAGATTTACCAAGAAAATATATTGAATGCTTTTCTGGCATTAATTGATTTAATACATCGTACATTTGAGATTCTTTCATCAGTTCAACAAAAAAGTGATGGTTCAACAATATATTGTGTTAGATGTGGGCATGAGCTTCCCTCGGATTCTTATTATTGTCCTCTCTGTGGGAGTAAACAGAATTAGGCTCTTTATTACGTATGATAAAGAATCTCAGCTTTTTCTATCAACTCAAGAGTATCTGTTTGAAGAGCTAAATCTCTTGCATTTGGTGAAAAATTGTTAGCAACAATGAAACCTCCACTTAAATTGGATCTTTGAATTATCCTTTCAATGTGTATGATTTTATCCGTTCCGACACTTCTTTTCCAATCTAATATCCATACACCAACTAGAAGCTCTTTGATGATGATAAGAAAATCAATAGCATGTTTAGAGGATCCTTCTATTAATGACAAATCATGTGTAAGTGTACCGAAGTTCTTCAGATATTCTAATGATAATTCCATAAGGGGTTTATCACGTTCCATATTCCGGCACAAATCGAGACATCTAATAAACGTTTGTATGAGCATGACCAAATAATAGTCATTTTTAGTTGTTTTCATCTCTGCTTCAATTACTATTGACAGTCAAACGACAAGGACGACTCACAGCGTCCACTATCCCGGAGTGAAATAACAGCGGGAATACTTTGCGACCTATATTACCTGCAGCGTTACAATCAGCGTTAAGAAATTTGTAGTTACTAGAACGATACAATCCTCGTTTCAGACGCTTTCCTTTGTAGACTGCCTTTTTTTGAATAGATTCATTATCAAGAAAACTGCATTTTGAAGTATAAGATTCATCTATTAGTATTACTCGTACTCCTTCTTCTTCTGATTTGTATTTGAGTTTGTGCACTAAAGAGAGAAAGGGAATACTAACAAAATTCTGATTATTCTTTTTTCCTATATTAATACCTTGTTTCCAATTTTTATTGTATCCTATTACAAGTGTATCAATGTTGTGAACTAAACACATTTGGATGACTAATCGCGATGCTTTATGTAAGTAATCACTTACTTTGCGCTCATGTTCATCTTTCAAAGAACGCAGTTTTACCCCTTGAAAAGAAAGATTTTGCATCATATAGGCAGACTGAAGGTGAGCTTTTCGTTTGTTAAACCATTGATTCAAAGATTTAATGGGTCTACCATTAACTATAAACGGATTAAAAGCATTACTCACACACGTAAGGAGGTTATTCACTCCCAAATCGATCGCAACAATGTTTTTAACAGGTCGAAGAGGGGGAAAGGGTTGTACTTCATATATAATCTCTAATAGAAACGATGTTCCTTTAGGAATTAGCCTTACAATTTTAATTTTTTCTTCCTTCAATCTAGTTTTAATTATTAATCCCACGCGTTTAGGAAAAACTAGATTGCTATTTCTTATTTTCACTTGATTAGTTGTAAAATGAAGTATGTGAAATACTCGTTTCTGCGGAGTGGTACAGCTAGGCTTTCTATTGCCGTTATAATTGGACTGGTTACACTCAAGGTTGTGGTGGCAATCATGACCGGGAGTATCAGTATTCTGGCTCAAGCAATAGAT
>JAUWPI010000141.1 GCA_030611665.1 Candidatus Heimdallarchaeota archaeon
CCATCAACAATTATGGATGTTCCTGTTACCCAGCTTGAAAGATCACTAGCAAGAAATAGAACTGCATTAGCTACGTCTTGAGGATTACCTACACGATTGAGAGGACGATCAGCAGCTTCTTTCATGAATTCATCTTCATCAACACCCAATTGCTTTGCTTCTCCTCTTAATAGTGGAGTGTCGACATCTCCAGGGCAAATACAATTAACGCGAATCCCGTGCTTGCCATTGTCAATTGCCATTGCGCGTGTCATGTTTACAACACCACCTTTTGCTGCACAATAAGCTACAGCATTAGAACCGCCTTTAATTCCCCAACCAGAACCATTGTTAATTATGCTCCCGCCTTTACCTTTGATCATGATTGGAATCACGTACCGAGAAAGCAGATAAATTGATTTCATGTTAACATCTACTACTAAATCCCAGTCTTCTTCTTCTAACTCTACAATGTTTTTGCGTCGTATCACACCAGCATTGTTAAACAGAATATCTATCCTACCAAACTCTTTGTAAATAGATTCAATTGTTTTATTACACTCTACATCAGAAGTTACATTGCAAAGGAAAAATTTAGCTTCTCCTCCTACTTCTTTTATTTGTTTAGCTGCACTGTTCCCATCTTTTTCATTAATATCTATTAATGCTACAATGGCACCCATCTCTGCGAGAAGTTTAGCTGTTGCTAATCCCATACCAGAAGCTGCTCCAGTAACTATTGCTACTTTTTCTTTCAACGAAATAAGGTTTACAATTCTATTGTTTTTTGTATTCATAGAGTTTCATCCCGATAATCTTCTTGTTTTGTGAAATTTAATCCTCCATTGGGGTATACGGGCCAGCTGTTTCACCACCATCAATATTTATTGCTTGACCAGTAATGTATGATGCTTCTGCTGATGCTAAAAAGGCAAATAGGCTAGCAACCTCTTCAGGTTCAGCATGACGATTCAAAGGTATTTTCGAATTAACCACTTCCAGCATTTCAGGAGCATATTCAGCTTTTTGCATTGGTGTAAGTACATATCCAGGACAAATGGCATTTACTCTTAACCATGGAGCAAATTCTAGGGCTAACGATTTCGCTAGAAGGATTACACCTGCTTTTGAACTATTATAATCTGCATAAAATGGGTGCCCCTCAGTTCCGTTAGTGGAACCTGTTAACAAAACAACTCCAGAAAGCTGTTTCTTCATTCGTATTATTGATTCTTTTGCACATAGAAACATTCCATCTAGATTTACTCGAAGAACTTTAGACCATTGTTCATAATCAATCTTAAGAAAAGGGTTACGAAAACTTATTCCAGCATTAGAAATCAGTACGTCAATACCTCCTAAAATGTCATCGATTTTCTTAAACGCTACTCCAACATCTTCAGGATTACTAACATCAGCATACACGCCACCTTTGATTTCAGGAATGACGGATGAAGTTATTTTTAGATCCTCTTTATTCCAATCTATAATAACAACCTTGGCTCCTTCATCAACAAAACGTTTTGCCGTCGCTAGTCCTATACCACTTGCTCCACCTGTAATTACAACTCTCTTTCCACTAAGATCTTTGTATATGCCCATTTTTATTCACTACACTGTACAATTTTGCTAATCTTATTTTATTGTTTCGCAGATAATTGTTACAACAATTTCATCGATGATAAATAGTTGTTAATACTATTTTCTTGTTCTAAATGATTCATTAAGAAACTGCATATCTAATCGCTCTTTGTACTCTCTCGTATAGATTGACTTCTCTTTATATTACATAAATAATACGTTACAATTACGTGGTAAGAACGTCCAAATTCAAAAGATTTTATAAGAAACTCTTTCATATATTCTGTATTATGAAAAAGAAAAACATTATTGCTATAATTATGACTGCTATTGGGATAGCACTCATAACAACAGCATTGGTTATAGTTTATACTTCGCTGCAAAGAGCTAATCCAATTGATGCAGCAATAACTGATTACTTCTATGACAATAGAAGTGATAACCTCGAACTCATGATGTATATAATTACCTATTTGGGTGAAGCCTTGGTATACTTTGGTATGATGCTCCTTCTTTATTATCTCTGGGATAAGAAAAACGCCTTCAGGGCTATGTCGCTATTAATAACTTCTACAGTTGTTAACACTTCAGCTAAATCTATTTTTCGATTAGAAAGACCACCTGAATACAAACACTCCAATTTTGTAACCGAGATATCTTCCGGATTACCAAGTGGTCACGCCCAGAATAGTACAACCTTTTGGGGTGTCCTTGGAATATTTTTAAAGAATACAATGATTGTATTTTCAATTTTATTACCCTTGTTAATAGGTTTCTCGAGAATATATTTGGGTGTGCATTGGTTTACTGATGTGATAATGGGATATGGCATAGGTTTTCTTATATTGGCATTGTACATCTTCCTTGGTGAATATATTGAGAATTTCCTCAATGATAAGTCTGCTACAATCAAAATCTTAGTGGCTATTGTAGTAGCAGCTATTTTTGCGGTTCTAGTAATTTTCTTGCAATATGATCGAGTTGACAATGATATAGAGTTAATTTCCAGCAGTCTAAAACTCATTGTGCTACTTGCTACACTTTCTATTTCCTATTCAGTTGAAGGTTCGTTAATTAATTTTAGTAATGAAATTGATAAATGGTGGAAATACATTGTCAGGATTTTGATCGGTGCTGCAACCTTTGGGATCTTCTATTTTGGGGTGTCAATGCTATTTGATCTTGCCATTAACGCTGTAGCTTGGGTAGGTATAGGGTTAACACTAGACCTAATTAGATATGCTATGCTTGGCTTTGCCTTCCTTCTACTTGCTCCTTGGATAATGATGAAGTTAAAAGTCTAAAGCAACTTCACACCTTTTTTCTTTTTTTTCTCTATCTATTTTTATGAATACAAGAAAGCTTATTGTTGTCTTTCAACATTAGATTTTTAAAGTAAATATGATTGGCTAATTTAGTTGTAAGAGGATTCAAAATGCACGAGGAAATTAAACTCTTCGATAAATGGGACTTCAACGAAGTAGAAGTAAGAGATTTGGGTCTACAAAGATACATCTCTCTCCATCCAGTGTTCTTTCCACATTCAGGTGGTAGATATCAAGACCAAAGGTTTAAGAAAGCTGAGATGAGCATCGTTGAAAGATTTACCAATAAGTTGATGAAGAGAGGTAAGAACGCCGGTAAAAAACAGAGAGCAATCAATATTGTAAGAATAGCTTTCGATATAATTTATGAAAGAACTGGCGAAAATCCCATACAAGTTTTAGTAAATGCTATTACCAACGTTGCACCCAGAGAAGAAACAACTCGTTTAACATATGGTGGTGTAGCGCAACATATTGCAGTGGATATTTCTCCTCTCCGAAGAGTTGATCTTGCACTAAGATACATGTCCAATGCAATCAAGCAAAAAAGTTTCAATAACGTAAAAAGCGTTGAGGAAGTTACTGCTGAAGAATTAGTACTCGCCTCCAAAGGAGACCAAGCAAGTGCAGCAGTTAAAAAGAGGCAAGAGATAGAAAGAATAGCTCTATCAGCTAGATAAAGATTAACAAGGTGGAAACCATGGGTAAAAGACCCATTCTTTCTTCAAATGGTAATCTATGATGTAAAGAGCAGCTACTTACTACTTTGCTATTTTTTCTTTTCTTAATTTATGGTAAAAAATGCAAAAATACACAATCTTTTTGTGTTTGTTACAGTATCATCTCAGTGGTATGGTTAATAGTAGTAATGAGCTATATTCCAATTTGATTCAAAATCTAAAAGAAAAAATAAGAAATTTCGTGAAAGAAACAATACCCTCTTTTAATGAGTATATTATGAATTCTTCAGAAATTCCACTCGAGTATTCTAATGTTAATATTAAGATGCTTAAAGGCAATTCATCACAATTTACTACATTATATAATCTTCATTTTGATTTTATCAAGGAATTCATGGGTTTCCATTTTCAAGAAAATGTATATAAAGAATTCTTCATGGGAAAAAGTAGAATTGTAGTCAAACACTATGTCAGATGGAAGAAGAATAGTGCTTTCATTAATAATATTGTTAGGGTAAGATATGTTTGAATTTACAAAAATACAATTAATAGATATAAGGTTAATTATGAAAAAAACAATTATTAGACCAAACCTTTGTTTACCCATTACTAGTTAATAAGAAGTTTTATCTATAAAAGTGGTAAAAAAATAGGATTTGTTCAAGAATTTATAAGTCTAATCTTTATCAGTGAAAGAATCAACATCCATTATGTTTAAAAACATAAGCCATTCCATTCAATAAGAAGGTGGTCCTGATAGGAAAACGTCCAGCCCGATGCTATAGACATGTAAGAGGCCCTGCAAATACAAGAGTTGGTAAATTCGTTAGAGGTGCTCCCGATTCTAGAATTAGAGCTTATGATTCTGGAAACCGAAAAGGCGATTTTCCTGTTCATATTCATTTAGTATCTAAAGAAAAATGTCAAATCAGACACACTGCTTTAGAGGCTTCAAGAATTGCAGTGAACAGAATACTTCAGAGAAATTTAGGTGTTGAAAACTATCATATGACCATAAGAATTCATCCTCATCATATCTTACGAGAAAATAAGATGATGGCTGTAGCTGGTGCTGACAGAATTCAAGATGGTATGCGAAGATCTTTTGGAAAACCAACAGATAGAGCTGCACGTGTCAAAGAAGGCCAAGAACTAGTAACTGTTAGAGCATATGCAAAAGATTATTTTGTAATCTTAGATGCTTTAAAAAGAGCTTCTGATCGTTTTCCAACTGTATGCAAATACAAAGTTGGAAAAGGCCAAGAGCAAGTTGATGAATTCCTGAAGAAAAGACAACAGTAATCTACCTTTCTTTTCCTACTTTTCTTATTTTTATTTACAAAAATCAATAATGTTTTTAGTGTTATCTTCTATGATAGTTTATGGTTTCGGAGTTTATCCCCGGATTGAAATTATCTGAAATGTTTTTTCATGAGGTAGTAAAGGAAATTCTTGAGACTGAATACCCTCGTCTAAAATACACTGCAGCACTGATAGGTCGCGGGTCAGAGGCACTTGGTTTTGATGATATCTTTTCTTCAGATCATCATTGGGGACTCCGATTATATCTGTTCATAGATTCAGAAAGTTATGATATGCATTATGATTCGTTAAATAGATTATTCAGAACCAAACTACCATATGAATTCAAAGGTCATTCTATCAATTGGAGTTTACCTGATCCCAATGATGCTGGAAATCAATTTCCACAATTTGTCAACGAAGGAGAAGTAAATCATAGAATAGAGATTTTCACTGTAGAAAGGTATCTCAAAAAACAACTTAATCTTGAGAAAACAAACTTAACTGACATAGATTGGCTTCTGCTACCTGAACAGAAGCTGTTAGAGCTCATCTCGGGAAAGATTTTCTTTGATACTTTTGGCAAACTATCTAAGATACGAGACAAACTTACTTATTTTCCTGAGAATGTTTGGAAATACAAAATTCTATCTGAATGGGAATATATTGGAGAAGAGATTGCTTTTGCAGGAAGAACCGGTGAAATAGGTGATGAACTTGGATCCAAAATAGAATCTTCTCGTCTCATTAGATATATTATGAGACTTGCCTACTTGTTGAATAAAAAATATATGCCTTATGAAAAATGGTTTGGGACAGCTTTCAGCAAGTTGAAGATTGCAGAAAAACTAGAACCTCTGCTCTTAGCTATTTTTATTGAGGAAGACTGGCAACAAAGAGATAAACTGTTATGTGAAGCTTACATGCTTTTAGTAGAAGAACAGAACAAATTAGAAATAACGACAAAGATAATAGTTGAACCCATGCCTTTCTTTAGCAGAAATATGACAATAATAGATGTTCAAAAAGTAATTGATGAACTGAAAAAAACAATTAAACCACCTTTAGATAGTATTCCTCCCATTGGTTCTGTAGATCAGCTATTGGAAGTTGGTGGAGGTTTAAGCTCGAAGTTTGCAGAAAAAGCAAGAAACTTCTATGAAAAATAAAATTTGTGCCTAATTATTTTCTTCGACAATTGCTTCCCAGCCAATCACATCGACAAACTGTTCTTCAAGTGCTACAATATCTTTGTTTGTTAATGGATTCCATTCGTCAACTGCAAATTCAATAGCTTCTTCTTCACCTCTAGCAGTTACTCGATAGTGATAATCTCTTCTCTCTGTTCTTGTTACAATTACTAAATAATCTTCCAATATATCTTCGTCTTCAATCACTTCTTCAATGACAACTATTTTTCGCTTTGTTTTTTTCTTCTTCTTCCTTTTCTTAGGCATACTATCTTGTCATGCTATCTAGTATAAAATTATTATTCCAAAAATAATATTAGAGATAATGTTATCGATACTTGCAATGATGCTATAGAACAAAAAAGATAAAAAGAATGGAATAAATTCTGGTTTGACAACTGGCTCGGTAGCTCAGTTGGCAGAGCGCAAGACTCATAATCTTGATAAAAAAGGGTTAGAACTGCAAACGTGAACCTCAGATGCGAAATCTTGAGGTCGGGGGATCGAGTCCCCCCCGAGCCACCATCTCTTCTTTGAATTAAATTCCATTTCTTTGAATTTTTATGTTTTAACCTTTTACAAAAAAAAACGGAAATCAAGGGAAACAACCCCCTCTTTTTTTCTGAATTAAACTTTAAAGTTTTTGCAGTTGATGATTGGTAATTATATCGGATTCATCCTCAATTGTTACTTTAACCATCCTATCTCCCTGACCAATTTGGTATACTACATTCATCCCATCTACAACCTTTCCAAAAATGGTGTGTTTTTTGTTGAGATGTCTACAATTGTCTGGATTGAGAACAATGAAAAATTGTGATCCATTTGTATTTGGACCGGCATTTGCCATGCTTAGATGTCCCAAGTTATGTATTTGAACAGGATTATCCACTTCATCCGCAATTTGATACCCTGGTCCTCCTCTTCCTGAACCGGTAGGATCTCCTCCTTGAACAACAAACTCAGGAATCACACGGTGAAAAACAACACCATCATAGTAATTAGACTCCGCTAAAGATACAAAATTCTTTACAGTATTAGGTGTATGTTCGTCAAAGAACTCTATTGTTATTACACCTTTGTTAGTTCCCATAATTGCTTTAGTCATTTAAATCTCCTAAATGTCAATGACTACTCCTTGTTTTTATTTGTAGTGGTTAGGCAATAAATTCTTAATTGGTGCATTACCCTTGATATTGGTAGTTTGATTATATTGAGTGCTGTGGAAGATATATCCAAACCTGAACCAAGACCTTTAGTGAAATTCTCTCCATGGATTTCTGCTATTCTAATCTTAATTTATTCTGTTACGGTGCAATTTCTACTTATCGCAAGCATGGAAAGTGCTTTTGACATCGTAGAAGATTTCTTTGAAAAATGGTCATCTAGTTGGATATTTATTGAAATTCCCATCCCTCTGATATTAGCTCTGATATTCTATTTCTACAGTCAACATAGTAGATCACAAAATATTAACTTATTTCTCTTTAGTATAACCGCATTAGGAGTAACCGCATTGGGTATTGTCATTTATGTCATCTTAGACCAATTTCCTATACAAGAACAATATACTGATTTCATCTTTAGCGTAACAGTGACAGCTGTATCAATCATACTTGCAGTTGCAGCTCTTATAATAAGAAAATTAGTTCTTAAACATAAAACCTTGCAGTAAGGTCCCTTCACCAGAAAGTTGACCTAAACAACAAGGTTGTTTTTAGAAATGTTGACTCTTCTAATAAGGTGGTAAATGTTTTAATCATTATCTAGAATAAATCTCATGTTATTTTATGCTATTTGCAACTTTAGTGATAATTCCGGGAAGTTCATTCATGTCTTTGATGTAGTACGGGTATTTTGGTTCGTTTGCTCCAGTTAAACAAGCTTGAATTACGTTTGCACCGCTGTTCAGAGCACTCTCTATGAATTTTGGGTTATCTTCGATAACTATTGTTCTATCTGGTTCAAACCCCACATCATCAAAAATACGTTTGTAGAATAGATCATTCGTCTTATGTGTATCCACTAGATCTGGACCATAGAAATTTTCAAAAAGATTTCTTACCCTCATCCCTTGCAAGTGCCATCTCGTCGAACTGGTCCCCTTCCGGAGCGGCGAAC
>JAUWPI010000190.1 GCA_030611665.1 Candidatus Heimdallarchaeota archaeon
AATCGGTATCTGGGTTCTCAACATTAGAATGATATATGTCAATTTCTTCTATATTTGATATTCCGTCTTCATCCGTATCTTTTCCAATATCTGAAACCAATGGATTTAGTAAATACTGATTGATTTCATCACCATCACTTACAGTATCCCCATCCGTGTCACTATTGTTCATATCTGTTCCTAAAATCTCTTCTTCATAATTCCAGAGACCATCGTTATCTTGATCGAAATTTGTTGTATGAGTTGAGGAACCAAACACATCTATCCATGGTGCTAATCCATAATCATTTGTTTCTTCGATGAAGATTAACCCTCTCTGACTTAAACGTACAATTTCTACTTCTCTATCATTATCTATATCATAAATCAAAGGAGAGTTCTGGTTTGAGAAGGGAAGCCAGCTATCTATTCGTTTTTTTATTTGTCCATCATGTTCCAAAATATACACATAGATAGAATTTTTAATAATAATTTCTGGAAAATTATCTCCATCAATATCCGCTATAGCTGGTGTGCCAAAGAAGTTACTTGATCCAGAATAGAATGTAAAGACTTCCTCCAAATCTGAACCAACAGAGAAAACAGATAATCCGTCATATGTGTGCTGAATAATCTCTTTCTTTCCATCATTATCTAAATCGTATGCAATTCCTTGAACATTGAAATAAACACCGGTTAGAATAGATGCATACCAGGTTTTGTTAGTATATGGATCAAGTGAAACTCCATAAATGAAACCAGCTGTAGAAGCAGCGAAAAGTTCCATTTTCCCATCATTATCAAAATCATCTACAATAGGCATCTCTCTTATCCATTCATCATTGTTTGGATAGGTTAAAGAGAGATTTCGTGGAAAATTATCAACTAATGTTCCATTTTGATTCCAAGCATATACCATCCCATTATCTGTGCAGACAATGATATCAAGTTCATCATCATAATTGATATCCTCAACTACTGGTTGATTGTAATTTATAGTATCATTAACTTGCATAGGCCAATTGGTTACATTGTTTCCATCACTTGTCATCAAGAATATGTAACCATCTCTACGAACTAGAATAAACTCCTTATCTTCATCGTTATTTAGATCATGAAAAATGGTTCCCTGTACAAAAGAACCTGGTAAGGTAAATCCGAATGGAATATAGATATCTCCTTCTTCCGTAACAATGAAAAATGTAGGATTATCTGCAAAAAACCCAGTTGAAGTTGAAGAGCAGAAAGCTATCCCCTCATCAGGATCACCTGGTAGACTTACTTCACCTAAGATTTCAATATAATCGACGTCCCAGTAAAGTTCTAATGGCCATCCTGAGACTATTTCTTCATTCCTAATAAGGAAAATTATTTTCCCTAAACCTTCTGCCATAGTTCCAATTATAACTGTTTCCAGAACTTGGTCATCATTGAAATCAAGAACTAAAGGGGCATCTATGTAATCATAATCAGTAGGTAAGAAAATCTGTCTGTTTTGATCTTCTGTGTATATTTCTTTTAGTGATTCTGAAGAATAATAATCCTCATTCATAACAGCTGAATCTACTTGTGTTTGATTAAACATTATAGTAACAAATAATACAAAAAGTGTGAAAAACAACATGCTTTTCTTTCTAGCAAATACCAATTTTATCATTATAATCCCTTCAATAACACTTCAGATTCCTTTTTCAACAGATTTCACTTACACTCTATTCTATATGTAGTTGATTGTTTGATGAAGTATCATCATACATACAGTTTTTGCTAAGAGGATAATCTGTTTCTTAATATACCCACATGTTAAGCATTTATTATTGTTTTTGAATGTTGAAAAATAAAATTCCCCACTGAAAACAAATAAAGTTTAAATTTGTTGGTTAAATTTATTGTTGTGGCAAAAAAATCCCCTACTCCTTACCTGTATTGGCCTCAAGAAAACAGTTAAAGGTTATAGGTGTAATAAGTTTTATAGATATTGAATCTTACTATGAAAAGGCTATGATCGAATTAAGAAAAGATAAAGTTTCAGTAGAGGATATGCTAAATGATTTTTGATACTAAAGAGTCAATATTCAACAAATATGAAAAACATGATTTTACTCTACATAATTGGTTAACATACTGGTATCCTCAGATTTGTAATTATCTTAGTTTAGATTCTCAAATGGATTCTACTTCCCTAAAAACCATTTTGACTGAGTATTCAAGTAATTATTCTGAAAACGACTTAAAACTTAAACTACATGATAAAGATATCTTCATTTTAGCCCCAGGAGTTTATATGGAAGAAGAGTTTGACGAATATCTGCATCATAAGACATCAAAAGAAGAAATTCTGATTTGTATTGATGGGGCAACATCCTACGCGATTTCTAGAGATATCATTCCAGACCTCATTGTAACAGATTTTGATGGAAAAATTGAGGACCAAATCTCAGCACTAGAAAAAGGTTCAATATTAGTAGTTCATAGTCATGGAGATAATCTTAACACGCTAAAGAAACATCTCCCTAAAATAGTATCTGGAAGTTTTATAATAACCACTCAAATCAATCCACTACCTGGATCAAGCAATTTTTTGGGTTTTACAGATGGTGACCGGGCAGTATGCTTAGCTTCCATGATGTCTGCAAAAAGAGTTTTTCTTCTAGGGTTTGATCTCAGTTCTTCCATAGGTTCTTATTCCAAACCTTCACCGTTAGATCATATTCAAAGGGAAATAAAAATCAAAAAATTTAATGTTGCCAAGTCTGTTATTAATTGGTGCGTGAATAATGGTCAAAGAATCTATTTCTATAAAAATCAAACAAATTCAATTTAGAATGTTGTTGTGTAAATATTTAGAAAAGAAAACAAAACATTTGTGTTTAAGCAAATGTATCTTCCTAAAGTGAATTAACACTAAGATTATAGCTGTGATTAATCAACTTCTCTCTCAGTTCTCAATGCTGCTAACCTTATAGCTTCAAGAACATCCTCTCTGGTAATTATACCTACCATTAGTTCAGGATTATCTTCTTTAACTACAGGCAGTCTTCCAACTTTGTGTTCATTCATTTTTTCAAGAACTTCTTTTATTTTGTTATCTGGATTCACCGTTATTACTGCTTTAGACATGATATCCGTAACCGTCAGATTTTCCGTGTTCGTACCTTTATTTGGTATGTCATTAACCGTAACCATTCCTACTAATTTACCATCTTTAGTTACAGGATAACCTGTATGATGGTGTTCTAAGTTATACAGTTCCAAAATAGATAAAGGCATGTCTGCACCAATTTCAACTACTTGTTCTGTCATTACTTCACTTGCATCGACAAGATCTAGAATATATGGATCTCCCATCTTAATGTTGATTCCTCTTCTTTGCAACTTGATTGTATATATCGAAGATCCTTTGAGGAACAACCATGTTACAAAGAAGCTTGTAAAAGATGCTAACATTATTGGTGGCATTAAAGCATAATCATTCGACATTTCTGGAATCATGAAAATAACATTAAAAGGAGCTTGAGCCGCACCTGCAAACAAAGCTGCCATTCCTGCTAATCCATAAGTGTAAGTTTGATCTACTAGTGATGGGAAAGCTAATTTGAAAAGTCCACCAAAACCTACTCCAAACATGCACCCAATGAAAAGGCTTGGAGCAAATATTCCACCACTGCCACCAGACCCAATAGTGAAAGACGTAGCAAGAATTTTAATAGCTCCCAGTAGAAAAGCTAAACCTATCGTGAGAGCTCCTAATAACGCTAAGTCTATTCCCTCGTATCCTACTCCTGCAATTCCATATGATGGGAAAAACATAATTAAAACACCAGTTAATAACCCACCTACACCCATTTTCAGACTTTCTGGGATTTTTATTTTCTCAAAGATAGTTTCGCTCCCATAGAATACTTTTACCCAAATAACTGAGATAAGTCCAAAAATAACCCCTAAAAGTAAGAAGAGAGGTAGTTCTTGAGGTTTCCACAAAACAATGTCTTCTAAGTGAAAAGCTGTTTCCTGTCCTAAGATTGCCGCTGATACAGCAACCCCTACAACTGAAGCTAAAATTACTGGCATGGCATTAAAGATACCAATACCACGTAACAGTATCTCCATTCCAAATATTGCTCCCCCAAGAGGAGCATTAAAAGTTCCAGCTATTCCTGCTGATAAACCACAAACAACTAGAAGTTTCTTTTGTTGTGGTTCGAGTTTGAAGATTTGTCCGATGTATGAACCAATGGTAGATCCTATTTGAGCTATTGGACCTT
>JAUWPI010000186.1 GCA_030611665.1 Candidatus Heimdallarchaeota archaeon
TGGCGAAAACTCGCCATATCTATGGTTCGCAAGTGTTTGAACACTTGTCCCTCAGTTAATAAAGTTTGAACCATACAGCACTAAAGCGCAATGGCAGGAATGTTGTCGGAGTAAATGCGCACTCCCTTCATTCCTTCCCCAATCATGATCCTCATGATTCTTCCCCTCAACGCACGTGAGGGGACCCACTTAAACGACGGTTAGAAAGCCTCTGGCAAGTTTAACCAAGTTTCATAACGTGCGTAATAGATGCTAGAGCCATCGATATAATCTTCTTAAGAGATTATTTTTAAATCTAATCGTAATGTCAAAAAATGAAAATGCAAGATTGAAGAAGTAAATATTCTATTTCTTCTTTAACTAAGCTTTGAAGATGTGAAATAATAGTGGGTAATTTTATTGGCGGAAAGCTCTTCTAAGGCAATATGAAGGCAAATGGGAAACGTTAAAACTATGAACTAATTATTCTCTTTCATTAATCTTTCAGGAGGAATAGTTACAGAATATCCACCTTCAGTGTGAGAACCTCGTAACTTCCAAATATTAAAACCAACTCCATAGCATAAAATCTTTGGATTTGGTTCGATTTTAATGAAAACATATTCTTCATCTTTCTCAAAATCAATATCTGCAATTATCAATTTCAGAATTCTCTTCTCTGAAAAGATTTCAATTATATCCTCTTTATTAACGGGTACTAATTTAGCAACTCCGTTCAATGTAATCGTACCTGAAGGAACAAAACGTAAGTGATGATGTGGGAAAGGTATAATATAAGATACCTTAGGGTTTCTCTGAATGTTTCTTACTTTCCTATACTTCCTTGAAGTTAAAAGATACAAAGCAAATTCAACTTCATGTTTTGAAACTCCATAAAGAATCCCAGTTGTATGGGGAGTCCCATCTGAATTCAAGGTATTAAGTATTCCAAATGTTTTTTTTCGTATTTCTCTTTCAATAAAAGAAAAGTTGAATTTAGTTAAAGACAAACATTTTCACCAACAAATAGAGATATTACTACGAATAAAAGTTTTTTTCATCTTCCTGAAATCTTCTTATAGATGAGTTATTTTTTCTTCAAACTTAGCTTTATGGCAGTCAATAGTAACGGTAGCGCAAGTTTTGGTTTGAAGAAACTTAATTTTGATTGAGAACCTGTCATTATTTTCGCCCACATTATCATATAACTCGGTCCTCTATCATTACATAGTTGAGCAAAAGCATCAATAAAAATGGGTTTCTTAGCTATAACTTTCACCATTCGAGTAGACCATTTGAAATCTCTTCCAAAACTTTTCATCCATTCTTTTTGATACTTTTTCAAGAATTTTTCACTCAAATCATTCTTGTTAAATCCTTCATCTAGAATATTTGCTGCGATTTCTCCTGCATCCATAGCATATTGTATACCCTCTCCTGTTAAGGGATCAATCATACCTGCAGCATCACCCACAATCAACAGCTGATTGGAATAGCTTTTCTTTACTCCACCTAATCTCAAAGGTGCAGAATTCATTGGTTCAATCTTTGCTTTAGGTCCTAGAGCTTTTGATAAATAAGGCTCCCCAGATAAGAAACTTTGATGAACATGTTGAAGGTCACTTGTTTTATATCTTCCACCGGGGATTATATAGCAACAGAAAACTAAATCTCCATCTGCTTCCTTGAACAATGCTGTATAACCAGGAAGAATATCTTGAGTGTATAAGCAGACTCCATCTTCTTTGTACTGATGTGTTCCAGCTTTTATGTAGACACTGCTGCAGACTGCTTGAGGTGGAGAAGTTATTATGCCCAAAGATCGAGCTATTTTCGAGACAGCTCCATCAGCTGCAATCAAAACTTTAGCTTTCAGTTTCTTTTGCTTTTCATCATGAGGAATAATTGTCCAGAGCTGATGTTTTTCAGAAAATTTTACTTCTTTTACGTTGTATTCATCAACTAGCTCAGCACCTTCTTTCTTAGCAGCTAAAGTCATTTTGTAATCCATAATCTCTCGTTTAATTGAAATCATCAGATGACTGCCAATTTCTTCTGCTGAGTTGTCAATATAGGTGATCCGTTTTGGGCTTATTAATCCTCCAATTTCAGCCCAATGTCCCTTCTTCTCTGCTAGTATTTCTTGAAGAACACCCATTTCTGTTAAATGTTTTTGAGCTATTTGTGAGATAGCATCTCCACATATCTTCCTTCTAGGGAGTTTCTCCTTATCTAAAATTACAACACTCCGACCTAGTTTAGATAGGTAGAAAGCTGCAGAAGATCCACCAGGTCCTGTTCCAACAATAGCTACATCATAGATTTTATCAGAATTACTCTTCGACATCTTATCAATGAATTCAGAGATTAGGTTTAATTTAAATTTAGTGATGGATTTTTTTAGCAAAAGACTTTAGAAATAAAAAGACTAAATGGTGTTTAGTGATTTTAATGAGAATAAAAAAAGTAATTTATGGAATACTATTGAGTATTCTTTTCTTTTCATCTGTTTCTGCGTTCAGAAACAATTCCGTTTTAGCTGCTCAAGTGGGTGATGATTTTTTGAATCCCATAATTGTTCCTGAAGTGCCTACCTATAATTGGACTCAAACTTCTTTGGTGTCAGCTGAAAGTATAAATGAGACAGCTCATCCTTCCCAGGCTGTAGATAGCGAAGGGAATGTACACGTAGTTTGGATGGACTATACTAATTATAGTAATTCTGGTTTTGATTCAGACATTTTTTACAAATATTTGAATAGAGAAACAGGAGATTGGTCCACTGTAGAGGTTGTGTCTTTTGATAGTATTGAAGATTCTTTCACTCCTGAAATAGCAATTGACCATGATGATAGAATTAATGTTGTTTGGGCAGAAAGAACTCCAAATCCAGTTGCAGCCGATGACATGGATATTTATTTCTCATATAAAGATGAAAATACAGCAGATTGGATATATAGGGAGCAAGTTTCAACTGTGAGTACAGAAGATTCTTACAATCCTTCTATAGCAGTAGATAATATAGGAACAGTTTACATCGTCTGGCAAGATTCTACTGATTATGCTAGCAGTGATTCCGACTGGGACATATTTTTTAAAGTAAGAGGGAAAAGCTCAGATTTATGGTTACTATCTGAAGTTATTTCAACAGAAAGCTCAGGAGACTCTGTTGAACCTTATATTGCTGTTGACAGTCAACGTGATCTTCATGTTGTTTGGGCAGATTCTACAGATTTTGGTATTCCTGATGATAACATCCTACAAAAAATAGTACATAAATACCGAGACTTTAGTGTCTTAACTTGGTCTAATCTTAAAATATTAACAAAAAATCCCTCATCATCACTCCAACCTACTTTTGTTGGGCAAATTTTATACTATAATTACTTACCAATTATTTCAATAGATGGTGACGATGATGTTCATTTAGCTTGTTACAATACAGAAGTGAATGATTTATATCATGGTATGACCCCTCCAGAATTTACATACAGGATCCTTTATTCGAAAATTGATTCAGATTGGCTTAAATTGGAACTTGAAATTACTCCTTCTAGTACGGATATAGTTGAAATTACAATAGAGTCTATTGACCGTTTAGCTCTTGACAATCATATTATTCAAGTATATGATTCTAGAATTAATTCAAGACCTGCTCTAGCTGTTGATGTTCAATCTAATGTTCATTTAGCCTTTCCAGCTAAATTGTGGTTTTATGATATGCGAGTAACTATAAGTGATTGTATTTTTTATGTTCAATTAAACTCAACAAACTCTAATATTGTGTTTACAGTTAATAGCACTCTTTCATCCACACCTACTTTATCAACTGATACAAAAGGAAGAATAAATCTCATTTGGCAGGATTATTTGTATCATAATGAGAGTGATACACATCTAGATGTTTTTCACGCTAATTGCATTGTAGCTCCATTACCACCTATTCTAAACGACGTATCTTATATTAATGGAGAAGTTACTTTGAATTGGGAAGGTTATGGCTTTGTTGACAAATACTACATTCTTCGAGATACAAAAATGATAACCGCTTATACAGCATATTTTCTAGATCCAATTGCAGAAGTAACAGCAGAACAATTTGTAGACTTTCTATTAGTGGAAGGAGAGTATTATTACGCCATTTTTGGAAGTAATAGTTTAGCTAACGGCACTATTTCCAATTGTTTATCCATAGAAGTAACACTAGGTTTTGTAAATAATTTTGATATAACATTCTGGACTTTTACTGGGATTGTAGGAGGTTTATCAGTTATATCTTTAACTTCAATTACTCTTAATATTATTTTAAGAAAACGATAACTTCTTCTCATTTCTTTTTTTTGCTAGTAAATTATATTCCTGCGTTCCGTCCATTGGTGCATTCTCATTCCTTCTTCTATCTACATTCCCTAAAAATAACTAGACAAAAAATGTTTAAAGATACAAAGAAACAATAAGCTAACATGGAGTATATGCTTGCACCTATGGAAAAGATAGCCGATTCCAGTTTTAGATTTTTATGCCATAAATACGCACGTTATGAAACTTGGTTAAACTTGCCAGAGGCTTTCTAACCGTCGTTTAAGTGGGTCCCCTCACGTGCGTTGAGGGGAAAGAATCATGAGGATCATGATTGAGGGTAAGACGAAGGGGAGTGTGCATAGTCTCCAACTGCGTCCTACAATTGCACTTAGCGCTCCTTGGTTCTAACGA
>JAUWPI010000016.1 GCA_030611665.1 Candidatus Heimdallarchaeota archaeon
CGCTAGTATTGCAGTATTACTTGTTAAAGCTAAACATCCAACAGCAATTATCATTATGATATAAGATGCCATCACTGATGTTTTTCTTCCTATTTTTTCGATAATCCATCCACTGGGTATTCGGGCAATAAGACCAGTAAAAGTGTAAGCAGTAACAATGACCCCCCATTTTATTAGAACTTCAGCTTCAGAAATATCGTATCGTTCTTGAAGATAAAGGTGAAAGAGCTGTCGTATTGACATATAAATGGCAAAACTTAGAAACTGTGAAGTTATGAATGCTAGAACTTCTCTAGTTTCTTTAGTTTTAAGAAAACCTTTAATTTTGAAGTCTCTACCTTGAACAGAATAGACAGATGATGATTCTGGTAAAACTTCACTTTCAGGCATTCTATTAACAAAATCAGCACCCAGTTTAAAATATTGTTGTAACTAGCAAAGAGAAGAAAAAGAGTAATTAGATGTCATTCTTGAAGTTTTTTCATAATTTGCTCTGCTAATTTTTCAGCTTCTTTTGAGTCTGTTATTAGTTCAATTTCACTCGGCGTTGCTACTCCTAGATTAAGCTCTACAGCTCTAGCAATCTGCTCTTGGTCAAAGATTGACGCTCTGTTTACTTCAGTTGTTGTACCCAATATTCGTAGGATTGCAACACCAACAGCATCTATTGCTATCCGATCTCTGCTCGCTAACGTAACATTAGCTTCTTTTCTCGTTCCAATGGCTGGTCCTCCATCCACAAATGCAGTAACCCCATCTAGAACTATCAAATCTGGAGAGAAAGCACTATTTATTTCTGCAATTAGCTTGAGCGTATTTGGTGAACTATGTAACTCTCTCATATACGTATTGCCATTTAGATCCCTTTTTGGTACTAGTCCTACAGCATTTTTAAGCGACAAAGTAAAATGACCTCCATACTGATGAGTTTTCAAGCAACAAGTTTCTACTATACATTCTGCCTCATGATAAATTTTGGCAAATAGAAATCCATCTTTCCAGTAATTGTTCTTTGGTCTAATGTGAACATATTCTTCTACTTCTACTTCTGCAAGATTAATTATTTGAAAATCTAATTCCTCAGCTAATTTGAATATCCCCTTCTCTTCCATACAGTTTCGAGTATTTACTGGACCACTTCTCTCTGCAAGAGTGATAGATTTAGCTCCCATTTCTCGCAATTTTAATATTAGCGATTTTAAAGTGCCTATATCTGAAGACCCAGGAGCAGGATCCGCTGTATTAAAATTTGGTTTTAATACAACATTTTTCCCTTCAACTTTATTTTCCCCAAAAAGATCTATTGCTTGGACAGTCGCAACTTCTCTGTTTTGATTAATTACTAAAGAAACTTTAGACATTGTACTCACTAGAAAATTGTCGATGCTCTTTATAACTTTTATTTGTGTAAAATTGAACACATCCCTTATTTTCGTATCCTTTTTCTGAAGCAAAATTATTATAACCCCCCCTTACTGATAATTTATGCAAAATAAGCTACATGCCAACCTTGTAATTACAAATGCAAATATTTGGACATTTGATGAAGAAAAACCAAGGGTTGAATCTTTAGCAGTCTTTTCTGACACAATAGTGAAAATTGGAAATAAAGGTGAAATTGAACCCTTGATTGGTCCAGAGACAGAGGTAATAGATGCTAAAGGCAATACAATTCTTCCTGGTTTTATTGATGCTCATACACACATAACTTGGACAGGGTTGAATAAAATCTACCTAGACTTTCGAGAAACTAAGAGTATTGAAGATGTACTGGATTTGGTTGAGAAGGATATTGCATCAAAAGAGAAGGGAGAATGGATAATAGGTAGAGCTTGGGATCAAAGTAATTGGACAAAACAACGTTATATTACAGCTGCTGATCTTGATCCAATTAGCCCTGACAATCCTGTTATTCTTACACATGTATCAGGACACTCAGTTGCAGTAAACTCTTTAGGATTTGAAAGACTTGAATTATCAAAAGACCAACTTGGAGTAGATTTAAATGAACATGGAGCGATTACTGGAATTTTGAGAGATGTTGATCTTTCTGATAAGCAAGATATAAGACCTACTCCTGATATGTTTGTTAGAGGTATGGAATTAGGTTTGGAAGAAGCACTGTCTCTTGGTATAACCTCTGTTCATGACAATATTACATTTGAGGTTCTACCAGCTTATTTACATCTGATAAAAGAGAAAAAGTTACCTATACGAGTATATGGAATCATCTATGAGGATATGTTATCTGATGTTATAAAAATGGGTCTTGATCGAGATTTTGGAGATAAATGGTTCAGAATAGGTGCTTGTAAACTGATGACAGATGGAGCCATAAGTACTCGAACTGCTTACATCTATGAAGATTATCTCGATAAACCGGGAGAAAAAGGATTTGCTCTCTATGATGAAGGAAAATTGAAAGAAATGGTTACACTAGTACATGAAAATAATTTGCAGCTTGCAGCTCATGCTATAGGTGATAAAGCTGTTAGTAATCTCATTTCTGTAATAGTTGAAAACATTGATTCTGAAGAGTCAAAGAAAGCTCTACATCGCATAGAACACGCGGAAATTTTGAGAAAAGAAGATGTTAAAAGAGCAAAATCTCATGGGATTATATTTTCTATGCAACCTAACTTTGTTTGGCGTTGGGGGATGGTTGATGTAAATAGCATGTATGAACAAAGACTAGGACGAGAAAGAACTTTGATCAATAATCCATTCAAGTGGATTTTTGATGAAGATTTGTTGATAATCTTTGGTAGTGATGGTATGCCTTTAGGTCCGTTATATGGTATCAAAGGAGCAATCTATCATCCTAACCCTGAATTGCGACTAACATTGGAAGAAGCTGTTAAGTGCTATACCTTAAATCCAGCAATTGCTTCCAAAGAAGAAGATGTGAAAGGTTCATTGAGTTCTGGAAAGTTAGCTGATATTGTTATCCTAAACAAGAATCTAGATGAGATACAATTAGAAGAATTTCATGACGTTGACATAGCATATACAATTGTAGGTGGAGAAATAAAATTCAAAAAATGATGTTATTTTAGAACTTGTATTTGTTCATGATGATAGTAACAACATCACCATCTCTAACTATATGCTCTAAACCAACTCTCTGATTATCATGCTTTGCACTTGGCCCATAAACAACTGCATATCGGAATTCTGTCGCAAATTTTCTGTGAATTTTATCACAAACATTTTTTATTGTGGATCTTTTTTTCACAATTAAGGGTTCTTCATAATCTGTCTTTTTACCCTGCTTTTTGAGATAAATCTTAATTAATTCAAGCTTATCTACTATTCTATCTTTTAATTCTTTGAGATTCTCTCCTGTCAAAGCGCTAATGAATATTGCTTCAGGAAATTGTTTCTGAATTAATTTTTTCTGTTTTCTAGAGAACAAATCAATTTTATTAACAACAACTAGAATCTTTGGATACACTCTATTACCTTCTAAAACATCAATTAGTTGATCTATGGTCGGATCACTACGAACAGTAACTGACGCATTAATTACTTTATACTCTCTAAGAATACTCTTGAATGTTTTTTCTGTCATGTGGGTTAGTCTTCTTATAGTTGAGAGAGCTATTCCTCCCCTATCTTCTTTCTTGATTATTATAATAGGTTCTACTATCCCTGGTCGTATTGCTACTTTGTTTAATTCTATGATAGCTTTATCAAAATATTTTGTAGTATCTTTCGGCTCAAGCAGCAATAAAATCATGTCAGACCCTCTTGCTACTGCGAGAATTTCTTTTCCTCTCCCTTTTCCTATACTTGCATCTTCAATTATCCCTGGAAGGTCTACAATTTGTATCTGAGTGCCTTTATGAAACATTATTCCTGGTATAGCTTTTGTGGTAGTAAATGCATAAGCTCCCACTTTTGATTGAGCACCTGTGATTGAAGAAATCAAAGTAGATTTACCAGTTGATGGAAATCCTATGAGAACAACTGTACCGTCACCGGTTTTTCGAATATCAAATCCGTACCCTTTTGCAGAACTTGAAGAAAACTGAATCTCGAGTTTTCTTCTTCTCAATTTAGCAATTTTAGCTTTGAGCGTACCTATGTGGTGCTCAGTAGATTTGTTTTTTTGAGTTTGCTTTATTTGTTCCTCAATGTCACGAATTTTATCATCTACAGTGGAGCTCATGTTTCTCTCACTTTCCGGTAAAGTTTTTGCCTGAAAACAATTTTATTCTTAATCTCTATAAGATTAACTATTTATGATGAAATATATTTATTTCTTAAGATAAAGAAAGTTTTTCATGTAAAATTAATGATTTTATTGAACATTTATTACTAATAGCGATGAAAGGAGAGATAATAATAATGAAACATCTATATATTTCTTTGTGAAAAATAGTAAAAGATTAAACATTTCTTCTTTTAACCAACCATTACTTTTATATAATTATGCGAATGTTCATGTATGCATTAAACTTGGGGTGGTATGATGTCAGAAATATTAGAATTAAGTGATGAAGAACCAATAATAAGGCTAGCAAAGGCTTTATCCTCGCCAACAAGGTATAAGATCGTTAAATTATTACTTGACAAAGAAATGGATATTTCCAGTATTGCTAAAAGAATGAAGCAGACAGAAGCTAATACTTCAGCTCAAATAAAATTTTTAGAACGTGCTGGTGTGCTAGATAGCAGATATGAGCCTGGTGCTCATGGGGTTAGAAAAGTCTGTAAAACAAGAGTGAAGAAAATCATTCTAAACATTGTATAGATTGTACATGTTAACAATCTTTCTTTTTAGCTATTACAGAGAGATCTTCTATGGATAATAGCCAAAGTTTGAGTATAGAGAATCTAGCTTTGTGCAACATTTCTTTTATTTTTGAATCCGAAAAAAGTTTAGTTAAAGCAGTTAATATAAGAATTCCATCACATCTTAGAGAAGAATATATCTCGCGTAGTGTTATTTGAGGGTTAGGAATATTTTGTATCACAGATACACATATGATTTTGCTAAATCTATTTTCTCTGAAAGGTAGCTGATCGCTATCTGCGCATACGAAATGACTTGTCTTGTGTTTATTTTTACCTTCCTTTAACATGTTAAATGATATATCGCAGCAAAAAATATTTGATAACTTATTTTCCATAAAATCAAGTAATAAACCTGTTCCTCCTCCGACATCCAAAATGATCTCAGAGTCATTTATATCTATTTCAGAGAATATTTCATTGTATTTTGTCATTTGGATGTCCAAATATCTCTTATCATAAAATGTAGCTGTGGCGTCGTATCTTCTTCTGACCTCATATTTTTTGTCTTTCATTAATTAACAATAAGAAAGAAAAGAATTTTAAGTTATCCCATTATTGGTAGTTAATGTCTATAACTCTATATGGAGCAAGGGTTCTAAAGAATCTTTCAAATCAAGAGCTAAGGGTTCTAAATATGGTTGAAACTCTTTTAAAGAAAGGTGAATATGCTCCGGTAGAGAAAATTGTCACATATTCAGGTTATACTGATAAAGAAGTAAGTTTCATTGTTTCTAAACTCAATAAGAAGAAATTACTTAGAAGGTGGACGGGTCAATTTGTGGGTTATACCCTTACTTTTGCAGGATTTGATGCTTTAGCTTTAAACATTCTTTATAACAAAAAAATAGTTGCTGGGGTTGGACGTGCAAAAGGAGTTGGAAAAGAGAGCGATATTTATCATGCAATAGACTTTGAAGAAAATGAGATTATGCTGAAAATTAATCGAACAGGGAGAGCTAGTTTTCAACAGGTAAAGAAAAGAAGAGATTTGTTGAAAGGAAAATTTCACTATAATGTTTTTTCTTTAGCAGAATTATCTTCTAGACGAGAATATGAGGTACTTTCAAAGCTTCAAGAATCAAAAAAATTACCTATTCCCAAAATACTTGGTCGCAATCGTCATATTATTGCAATGAACGTTATTGAGGGAATAGAATTAGTTAAAGTTCAAAATCTGAAAAAACCTCTTAAAATACTTGAAAAGGTTATTGAGTATGCTAAAATATTGTATAATAAATACAATCTTGTTCATGCAGATCTGACGGAATATAATATTTTATACAATGAAAAAAAAGATTCTATAACGATAATAGATTTCCCCCAAGCCATTTCAACAGACCATCCAGATGCGGATTTGATTCTGGAAAGAGATTTCAGTCATCTCTTTGATTACTTTAGAAATAAATGGTTTATCAGTCCTGAAGTTGAAGATGTTATTGAGTATATTGTTGGAAAGAAATGAAGGTGGCAGGTATATCAAAAGAAGATTCTGATTTCATCATCATAGGAGTAGATATTCTCCCTCAGAGCATTCCATCGAAAACAACCCATTATTCAGTATGTGTTTATGATGGAAACAAAGAAGAAATAATCACGAAGTATAAAAAAGTGAATCTTCAGAAAATTATTGGTTTAGCACAAAGCTCCCAAGCTTCCTATGTAGCGACTGATAATATCTATGAATTAGTTAAAAATCCTTCACAAATACCTAAATTATGTATTCAATTGCTACCCATTACAAAATTAGTTCAAGTAACTGGTTCACCCGTTCATGGTTTTACATCTCTGTCTAAACTCATGCAACAGAATGGAATGAAAATATCAGGTAAGCTTACACCGATGGTAGCAGCAGAAGCATGTAGTATATTGTCCAGTAGAAAACTTGGGTATGTCATAGAACCTTTTGAAGATGAAACAAAAATCATTGTTTCACGATCTAGAGCAAAGGGTCCAGGTGGCTGGAGTCAGAAACGATATGGAAGATTAATGGACACTTCTGTAAATCAAGAAGCAAAGAAAATAGAAGCTCAACTCATTGAATTAAGGTTAGATTATGATAAAAAAGTTGCAAGAAGCAAATTTGGTGCAAGACGAGTTGTGTTTAGTGTTTATGCTTCACTCTCTGAAGTCTCTAAGTCTTTTAAAAGAAGACGAGGAGAAACATGTCAAGTTCAGATCCATCCTGTTAACAAGGAAAGAGTTGAATTTATTCCTTTGTCTCAACAAGTTCAGATTAAATCTACTCTCAGAAGGTTGATTGTAGGCCTGGATCCTGGTTTAACTATTGGTCTCTCAATCATGGACCTGAATGGGAAACTTTTGAAAATTGCAAGTTACAGAGAAGCTAGTAGAGGACAAATTATCAGAGAAATTACGAAGTATGGTAAACCAACTCTGATATGTGTAGATGTATATCCCTATCCAGCTTATGTCGAGAAAGTAGCAACGACACTAAATGCTCGTACTTATACACCGAGAAGTGTCATGACAGTTTCAGAAAAAAATGAAATCTCTAGAAAACTTGCTATGCAACATGGAATTTTAGTCAAGAATGCTCATCAAAGAGATTCCCTTGCTTCTGCGTATAAGGGTTATACTAAATTCAAGAATGAATTTGAAAATATCGAACGAAAATACTATGACAAGTTTAATCGGTCAATAAGGGATGAGATTAAAAATTTAATTGTAAAAGGAAAATCTCTTACTGATGCTGAAAATATAATAAATCAATCATTAGTTGTAGAGAAAGTTAAGCCTACTACAGAAGTGAAGGAAAAGAAAGATACTCCTTCAGTCTCTACTGACGATCTAAATACCAAGATAAACATGCTGCAAGAACAGCTAGATTGGGAACGAAGAAAAAATAGCGAACTATATATAGAATATCAGTCTTTGGAAGAAAAAATGGAGTATTTAGAGAATAAGTTACTAGAAGGAAAATCTGAATATATGGAGACTCTTCAAAGAGAAAAAACTTTCATAGTTAAAGAAAATGAAATATCCTTCCTAAGAGAGAAGGTGAAAAATCTTGAACAAGAACTTGAAAGATATGGGGATAGAGTTGATGAACTCAAGAAAGTTTCTTTGTTGCGAGGTATTGAGGGATGGGTTCCATTAAAAGTTATAAGAAAGTTTTCTCAAGAGGAGATTGAAAATACTGCAAAGACCTATGGTTTGGGTCCTGGTGATGTTGTATTAATCTTAGACAGTACAGGTGGGGGAGGAAAAACTGCAGAACAGCTGTTGTCATATAAAATTAAGGGTATGATTGGAAATGTTGACCAATTATCTTACAATGCTAAGCTGAAATTATTGGAAGAAGAAATCCCAATGGCAAAACCAACTGATGTTGAGATAATTAGAATTGATGAAATAGCTGTAATTAAGGAAGAAGATCTCCAAAAAATGTTAGAATCTGCACAAAAGGAATTAGATGTCAAAATAGTTGAGAAGAAAAAGGAAATTTTGGATAGCTTACTAGATGAGTATAGAGATGAACGTAAAAAGGAAATTAAAGAATACGATGAACGATTACAAAGTGCGAGAAATCGAAGACTGCAGCCATCTGAGAAAGATGATGTAGATGATGAATTTAATTAAATTTAAATGTCATCTGCTGATAGTTGTACAAGAAGTATATTATTCCCTCTAACAAATATATTTCCATATTTTGAAACTTCTTCATCATCAATAATTTCTATTGCGTCATTCAAATGACAGTTCATATATTGATTAAAACTTTGAAGTTTTCCTTTGTATTTCACATTGTCTTTTAATCTAATAACAATATATTGCCCTATAACCTTTCGTAGGGTGTTGATGGGGATACTGTGAACGTTGCTCATATTTTCACCAAATAGTAAAATCTACTGAATCGAGGGATTGACTAATATTTAAAAAGATTTTGATTAACGAACTCAATACGCTATTTATCAAAACTTTTTGCTGATTCTTCAAGATTTTTTGTTTCCATTGTAGTTGTCTTTCGTTTTCTAATTTTTACTGAAATTGGATGATTAACAGCATTTCCTACAATAACTGCTTCACCGACACCAAGTGATGTAATAGAACCTAAAGTGGCTTTGTCTATCCCTTCAGACGATTTTCCTATGTAATCAAGGTCATAAGGATTAAGAATTTTCATGATAATATGTGTGTTACATTGACTAAGTGCAGTGGTTGACAATTTTACTGGACGTTGACTAACTAGTATTAGAGAAGTGAAAAACTTTCTTCCTTCACGTGCAATTGTTTCAATAATGGGTCGAGCGATAGCCATTTCTAATTTTGATTCACTTGCAAATTGATGTGCTTCCTCTAATATGATAGTAGTTGGAGGAACCAATTGTTTTTTACGCAAATCGAAAATCCTGAAAAGAATGTAGCTAACTATCATCTGTTTAAGTTTCAGACTTGTTAACTCACTGAGATCAAAAATTATCAATTTACCTGGTTTCAAAATATTTTCAAGATTTGGATTTTCGATTTGTCCAAATAAACGTGTTCCTTTCAAAGAATAGAGCCATCCTAATAGTGCTTCCTTGCTTCTAGGGTTTATTTGATCATCCTTTTCGATTTCTTTTAAAATGTCTTCAATAGTATAAGTGATACCTTGTTTTGTTTTTTCTTTGTACAATTTCGAAGTAATCTTAGATAATTCCCTTGTTTGCACAGAAGACATTTGGGGTTGATAAATTGCGAACTGTCTACCACTTAATGAATTTGTGGCAAACTCAATTAAAGCCGCTGGAAAAACTTCTATTGAACTAGCAAAGGGGGACTTATCATCTGCCATTCCCTTATATTCTCCATGGACATCAAAGAGTACTATAGCTACTCTTCCTTCTTCCTTTTTTCTTAGTAGTAGTTCTTCAATAACAACTGAAACTGTATAAGATTTGCCTGCACCTGAAATTGCTAGGATTGCTGCATGCTTCTGCAGGAATCTTGTTAAATTCAACCTAACCTCTAATTCGTGTTGTCCAATAACCCCTAGATTCAATCCCTTTGTACTCTGTAAACCAAGGAATCTGGTTAGAGTTTGCTTATCGGGAGAGTATACAGTTTCACCAGGAGATACAGGATACATCAATCTTTGAATACCTGTTTCGGTTATAATTCCCAAAGGTTTTGCTTTAGCAATGATATATTCCCACCTATCAGCTGGAAAAATAGAAGCTAAAGTTTTTCCACTTGTTTCATAAGCTCTTACAGCTGATGGAGAAGAGAAATATCTGTTTGTCTTAAAAACTTCATTTACAACTGAAATTACTTCTCCTTCTTCAGAAGGAACAATTATAAACATCCCCTTTTGCATTCTAAATTCATCTTCAGCTTTAGTTAAAACAAAACTGAATTGTGTTGGATTTGGTGAATGATCTTCATCAACAATAATTGTACCTATACTCTTTCTTGCCATTTAGACACCTGTTTTAAATGGTGACCTACTTCTCCGTTTTTGTAACGAGAAGCTTGTGTAACCAATCTTTGCTGCTATTTCATCTACTAGGATATCTGCATCAGTCTCCTGTATTCGTGCTCTAGCATCTGCCTCTATAATAACATTTGGCAGTCCATACTCAGGGTTATATTTTGATACTGCATTAACTAAAGATGAGATTTTCTCTACTAGATTACCTTCTTCAATATTTAATACTGGGAATTCAATTCTTAAAGGTGTATCAAATTCAGCTGTTTTTTGATAAAAGCAATGGATCTCAAAATCTGGTAATTTATTATCTGTTTCATCATTGAACTTAGTAAGTAGAAACTCAAATGTTCGTTCATTTGTATCTAGAATGTTAAATAATAAATCTGTATCTCGAAGTTGTCTAACAATGGGACGATAGTCTATTTCAATTAATTGTTCAAAACCCTTTAATCTGCTTAAGTGAGGAAGTATAGCTGCCAACTTGTTTGTAAGAATAGCAGAACGAGAATCCTTGACAACTCCACATAAAGCTACTCGGTTTCTTTGGCACTTTGAATAAAGTTTCCGATAAAGTGCTTTCAGATTTAGATATTGTTGCAAAAGAAATTCACTTTGTTTGACTTCTCTACTATCTAAAACAGGAAGAACAGATCCATCTAACATTATTATATCGGGTTGATCTTCTTCTAAAAGAGATAACCCACAACGAATCTCTTTCTGCATACGCCAGATAGAAATCAATGTTTCAAGCTCATTCTGGGATAAAGGTTCAATACTAGTAAGAATATCAGGAAAAGGTTGCTCTTCAGGGAAATATCGAACCAATGGATTATCACCTTGACGATGGTAAAAAAGAACACCCACAGCTCGAATAAGTGCAATATCAAAAAAATTGAGCGATCTGTGAATAACTCCCCCATCTACTCCTGCTATTTTCAAACCATCTATGTTTGTGGAAGGTACCTTTTTTGTAAATGTGCTATCTGTAGTAACAATACCAAAGTTTACTGGAAATTTTGAAGGATTCAAAGTTTTTTTTGCTTGCTTGAACAGATTCTGAAAGAGTTTTCTGTGTTCATTATATTTCTGAATCTTTTTTGAGATATCATCAATTACCTTATCGATTTTATCATGAACTCCCATATTATTGGTCATTAGTAGCTATGTAAACATTATCCTATATTAAGTAAATGTGTTTTTCACTATCCTTCTACAGATCTCTTAGTTGATGACATAATAAATTGTAAGAATGGTGGAGCTGGTTTCTGTGGTCGTGATTGAAATTCAGGATGATATTGTGTAGCAATGAAACACGGATGATCATCTAATTCAAGTGTTTCCATCCTTTTCCCATCTTCAGAATAACCAGAGAAAATCAAACCTTTATTCTTAAGTTGTTCAATATACTCAGGGTTAACCTCATATCTGTGTCTATGTCTTTCCGCTATAATATTTGACTCATAGAGTTTTTCGAAAAGAGTTCCTTTTTCAATTAGAATTTTGTGTTTCCCAAGTCTCATAGTACCACCTAAATCACTAACTTTCTTCTGTTCAGGTAAGATATCAATTATAGGATGAGGCGTTTTTATATCAATTTCTGTGGAATTTGCATTATCAAGATTACAGACATTTCGCGCAAAATCGATAACAGCAAGCTGAAATCCATAACAAATGCCTAAAAAAGGAATTTTGTTTTCTCTACAATAGGTTATCACAGAAATTTTGCCTTCAGCTCCTCTTGACCCAAATCCTCCTGGAACTAGGATCCCATCAAATTTATTTAACTCATGAATCCTTTCTGGATTCTCTTCATAATCTTCGGTTGAGATAAATTCAATACTAGCATGAACATCACTGTGAGCTGCAGAATGACGTATAGCTTCCTTCACACTAATATAAGAATCAGCTAGTTCAGTATATTTTCCGATGATAGCAATATGTACATTTTTGTCTTTCTTAGTGAATTTTTCAAGTAATCTCTCTTCCTCCGACCAATCAGCTGAAATATCCTCAAATCTCATTTTAAGATTCAGAGTTGAACCAAATCCTTGTTTATCCAAATATAATGGAGCAGATAGAACATTGTCTAAATCAGGTAATGAGAATACTGCATTTGCAGGTAAATCACAGAACATAACAATTTTTTCTTTTGATTTTTGTGTTAGAGCATTAGTCCCTCGTGCAACCATAATGTCTGGCCTTAACCCCATAGCTTGTAAATCTCTTATTGCGTGTTGAATGGGTTTTGTTTTCTGTTCTTTCAAATTAGGAGGTTCTAAAACATAGGTAACTAGTACTAAAAGAGTGTCTTCTTGAGGCATCTCTCTTCGAAGCTGTCTGATTGCTTCTAGGAAATGTTGACTCTCAATATCACCAATTGTGCCTCCCACCTCGATGATTAGAGTATCTAAATTTGGTTCTTTTTCTGCAATGTGTTTTATTCTGCGCTTAATTTCATCAGTTATGTGAGGAATTACTTGAACTGTTTTTCCTAGAAAGTCTCCCCTTCTCTCTTTTTCTATTACAGATAGATAAACTTGACCTGTTGTTATATTTTGATCTCCACACATTTCCAAATTTAGTATACGTTCATAATGACCAAAATCAACATCAATTTCCGAACCATCAGCTGTTACATAGGTTTCCCCATGTTCGTACGGATTCATAGTACCAGCATCAATGTTAAGATAAGGGTCGATTTTGATAACATTAACTCTTTTACCACGTATTTGGAGATTCTTCCCTATCGAAGATGTAACTACTCCTTTCCCTAATCCAGAAATTAAAGCTCCACAGATAAAGATATACTTCGGCACATAAAGCAAAAGGAAAACTATGATATAAATTTTGTTACTAAATATCTAATTCATTCAATATTTGAAACTTTAACTATAGCCTTCCATTTTTCAATTGCTTCTGAAACAAATTCGAACAACCAACGTTCTTCTGGTGTGAAATTACGGGTTTTAGTGGTAATATTTCTACCCTTTTCAGCTATTTTTATGATTTTGGAAAGTCTCATAGTCATAAGTTCTCTTAATTTCATATCAATAGCTTCAATTTGACGATAAGGAATGGATTTCTTCTTATCCTTAAACTCCTCGTAAGTCTTCCTCATTGCAATATAAAAATAGGAACTTAGTTCTTGAAGAGCAATATTATCCCCTTCTTTCTTTGACAATTTATATAGTATAGGAAAATTCATTTCATTCTTTTCTTCAAGTTCAATATAACCATCTTTTTCCAGAAAAATTGCAAGCCAAAAGGGAATCTTTATTCTCATTCCTTTTAATAATTTTATTTTTCTGTCTCCCATGTCGAATTCTTCAAGATTCTTCAAACATTTAACTGAAATATCCTTATTTTCGAAATCAAATTGAATTCTTCCAAGCTCTTTTAAAACTAATTCTTCTGAACTCACTATTACCAACTTGACAGTATTTATAATATTTTTAAAGTATTGCTCATTAGGAGAAAAAATCCTCTAGACTTTTTTGTGGGATGGAAGTCAAAATATCTGATTTATCTTTCTCTTCTCCACTTGTTGAACCTATTTCTCTTTCAACAAACTTGTCTCCTAACAGATGAGAATATATAGATTTTACTAGTTCTTTTCCAAATCCTGAGAGTTTTATTATGTCTGATGGTTTAGTTTGCTTCAGTATCTCCCTTGTTTTGTAACCTTTATCAAAAAGCATTCTTGCTCTTACTCTACCTACACCTGGGATCAGTACAAGGTCAACTAACTCTCCTTTTATTCCGTTAACAATCCTGTTATGCAAAACATTTGTACGTTCGGCTATCTCACTATAACCCAGCAATTTAGCTATTTCTGTAGTTGCATACAACAACCATTCTGAATTTGCTACAACTGAATATATGTCACCACTTCCGATTTTATATCTGTCTAATATTGTATCCTCTGGTGTCTCAGCAATCCAATCTTTCAGAATTAACGCTGTTTTCAATTGGCTCATAAATAATTCCAACTCAAAAGATGTTGTGGGAAGATCTAATAGAAATTCATCTTCGTGATCGCTTACATAATTAATTAATTTGAATTGATCACCTTTTTTTACAGTTGTAAATCTGACATCTGGTGTTGAACATACTAAATGAAGAAAACTTATGTCTGTGAGTAAACCTTTGGCCATTGGTTTTGCTCTCATCAACCCTTGCCTGATAATTATTCCACTAAGAGGGTCAATATATAGTTGACTAACGCGCTTGCCAAAATTTGTAGCAATTAAGTAATCTGGATCTTTTGTGATAAGGCTTTCTTCTCTCAAAAATTTGATAACTTTTCGGAGAATTGTGCTTAAACTAGTTGGATCTTGTTGATAGCCATAAAAAGTTTGACCAAAGAAATCATGCAATTCGTCCAAAGATTGAGTGTTATCAGTAGCAATCTGACCTAACACTATCCGACGTAGTGCTGGTTCTGCGGCTATTTTAGAATCTATGTCTTCAGTATCAGCAGTAATATACATCTCTAGAAGGTTTTGAGCATCGTACTCGTTCTTTGCTATAACTATTGCATCTCCTTCTTTATCATATTGAGGTCTTCCAGCTCTACCTGATTGTTGTTTAAATTCTAAAACAGGAATTGGATAACTACCCAATGTAACATCATATCGGTATATGCTTTTTATAATGACGTATCTAGCTGGGAGATTGATTCCTGCTGCAAGAGTCGGCGTGGCACTAAGGATTTTTATGTAACCTTTTTTGAAATTCTCCTCTATTATTCTTCTTTGAGTTGGACTTAATCCTGCATGATGAAATGAAACCCCATTTTGAACTAACTGT
Source organism: Candidatus Heimdallarchaeota archaeon (assembly GCA_030611665.1). Lineage (GTDB taxonomy): Archaea > Asgardarchaeota > Heimdallarchaeia > Heimdallarchaeales > Heimdallarchaeaceae > UBA460. The sequence goes on from JAUWPI010000016.1 coordinate 15,041, forward strand.
GCTAGATCTTTTGCTTGTTTAGTTTTTTCCCCCGAGGTAGTGATTTTTTTTGCAGCTAATATTAATTGTTCTTGCTCCTCTTTTGTAAGAGTCTTCTTCACGTTGTTAATTAGATTCCTTGCTGTTGATTCTGCCATATTTCTTGTTGTAACAAAGACCAAAGCTTGATTCTTTTTTTTCAGTATATGGGTGATTAGGTTGTTAAAACTATTCTTATAGATTAATGGTATAGAAGTTGTACGATTTTCATAGATTATTTGATTTCCATTGAGAACACCTTCGTTCAATTTAACTGGACGCCAATCACTTGAGACGAGTTCTGCTTCTAACCATCTAGCAATTTCATCAGCATTTCTTATTGTCGCACTGAGAGCTAAAATTTGTGCTTTTGTTAATTTTCTGAGTTGTGCTAAAACAACTTCCAATGTAGGACCTCTGGAGGAGTCATTAATTAGATGAATCTCATCAGCTACAACTAAACCAATCTTATTGATCCACTTTGCTTGATGTCGAATTGCTGAATCTATCTTCTCGTTTGTTGCTATGATCACATCCGCATATTTTGCATTACTGTCCTCTCCATCATAGTCACCAGTTAGTAGAATGGTTTTTTTTCCTAACAACTCTAGATAGTTTTTGAATTCAACAAATTTCTCATAAGCAAGAGCTCTTAGAGGTGAAAGATAAAGTGTTTTTAATCCTTTTTCAGTGATAACTTTCAGACATGCTAAAATTGCTAAAAGTGTTTTACCAGAAGCTGTAGGTATAGCAACAACAAGATTATTTCCCTCAAGTAGTTTCTTTTTTATGGCTTCTGCTTGAGGTGGGTAGAGAGTGATTATTCCTTCCTTCGCTAATTTATCTTTTACAACTTGCGGGATGGGAAGATCTGCAATTTTCATCAAACATCACAAAATTATGCTAACTTAACGTAACCATCTCTTGGTGAATATATCTCACCATTGCTTCGAAGTTGATCAATAACTTTATCTACAAAGTCTTCTTCGATATTATTCTCTTTAGCAAGTTCTTTGATTTTCCTAACAGGTACTATGTCGACAGATCCTTTTCGCGATTCCTCTTTAATCAAATCAATAACAGTTTGCATTTTTGATCTAGTAGCTTTAGTTGTCCCTGAAAGTAAGAAATCAATATCAACTTTACCTGTAACAGGATCTTTTCCTACCTGTTCTAAAGATGATCTAAGGAGGTTTATGGCAGCTTCAACATGATCGATTGTAACTTCCTCCTTCAATGCCATTCTTGCTTGAGATTCAGATAAACGGATGATTGCTTCTAGATATCTGGGTGTAATAGCAATAGCTGTAGTTTCATCTGATTCTTTCCTGAGATCTAAATAATAAGCTTCAATTCTTAACATTGCTTCATCGGTCAAAGCAGGTTCAACTTGTTGCTTTGCATAGCTGATATATTTTCGAAGTAAATCCATAGAAATAACAGGTTCTACAGCTTCAGTTATATGTCCTCTTCTTAATTCCAATATGTGTCTAGCCATTTTCTTATCTTTCTCGACGTCAGGAATATCTTTGATAACAAAAATCAAATCGAAACGTGAGAGGATAGTAGGTGGAAGGTTGATGTTTTCACTAGGAGGGCGAGTATCTTCATACCTACCAAAACGAGGATTAGCAGCAGCAATGATAGAGGTTCGTGCATTAAGTGTAGCAACTATACCTGCTTTCGCTATACTGATAGTATTATGTAACACTACCCCATGACTAATGAAATTCTCTGTGGGTTCAACAGTTACATCATAAACCCAATCTGTCTTAAACTCACCAACATTATCTATTCTTTCAACTTTTTTGACTCTTAACCATCTGAATTTCATAAGGTTGTGAATTTTACCAATTGTAGTTTGAACTTTCTTTAAATTACCATATATTGTGTTTTTGTATGCTTTTAACAACTCATTATTTTTTATGTTGGTTAGATCCATTTTTTCATATTTAGCAAGAGTGGTTCTAGAAATACCCACTAAGGGTGCTATTCTCATTTTTGAATAATTAACAAATTCTCTTAGTTTTTGAGGATTGTCGAAACTGTTTATTCTGTCTTCAATGATTTTCTTTCTATTTACTAAAATTTCTAAAAATTCTTTTATTTTATACAGTGTGATACCATAATTACCTGATAGATGTTGGTGGAAATATCCTGAATAACTTAAACCAAGTTTGTGTAAGGAAGATATGATATCATGAGCGATTGAAGGAGGAAGAACATCATGACTTCTTCTACCACTCTTGCTCTTTTCAACCATTCTTAACAATTTTGCATTGTTTTTAGGCTTTCCAAGAATCAAGTTATAGAAACTTGAAAGACTATCTCCGGCTATGTATATCTTGTAGCGATACCTTTGATGTTTTCCTTCTTCTTCATAGTGATATAGATCTTTATGAATTCGAGAATTTATCCCTATTGTTAAGAGAAGATCTTGATAATCATATGCTAAACCTTTAGAAGCTGTTGAATATGCCATTGAGGTGCTTTCAATTGAACCATCTCCTTCAAAGGCTGCTTTTAGAAAAGCCTTTCTCTTTTCTTCACTTATACAGAAGATTTTCTTATTAATTCTCTTCTCATAACTCTTTTTCATCATATCTTTGAAATTTTCTTTTAGATAATCATAGATATCAACTGATATTATCCGTAGGGTTCTATTCTCTTTAACATAATTTATAGGAGTTAAGCCAAATGTGTTTTCAATGCATTCAATCATGTTTCCTACAATCTCTGTATCTGTATTTGATAATCCAACTTCATCGGCAGATCCAGAATAAGAATATCCTTCTGAAATATAATACCCTAAGAATTTTGCTAAATCCTCTGTTATACTAGCTGGGAGTGTAACTTCTTTTCGACCTCTGTTGAATTCAGTTGCTAAAGAAGAACTATTCTTTTGTAAAAGATGACGAACACCTGGAACAAAGTCACCTTTCTTAATCATATTGGCATCTCTCTCAAGAATTTCCCCTTTTTCGTGCAAGAAAATTGGATGCTCTGGAGTTACAAGAATTTCTCTCCCATTTGAAAATGTAATCTTGTGGAAGTGATCAGGCGCAGTGTGTCTGCTAACTCGATTAATGTTTGTGTCAAAAATATTATTGAAATCGGTAGTGATTGCTTTAATCTTAAGATGGTTTATTGGCAGAATTTCGCAATTATTACCTATAATCTTAAGTTCTTCAAATTGGTCGAATAAATCATCAACGAAATGACCAATTCTCTCTCTTCTACCATTAAGTAATGATAATTCAAAGTTTGGATGGTAAGAATGTTGTTCCATCGCTTCATGTATTGAGGATCGGTCGACTGGGTTCATCTTATCAAATTCGTCAATTAAACAATTATGAACTGGTATAAAATTTGCAAAATATGTCTCATCTTCAGCTACTTGGATATTATAGACAATTTGGCTTTCAATTTTCTTTTTCTTTGTTATCTTGATGAAATGAACATCTTCTGAAATGATTTTTCTGAGAAGTATATATTCAGCGCTTTCAGATACACCCTTATCACCGCTCAATTTTTCTAATACATCCGTTAAAATCCTTTTATTCAAACCTATTGTTTTAAGCTGGCTTTTTCTTATGCTATTGCCGTACAAATTGTATTTTTCACCATGAGGTATTTTGTCGGATATTGAATAAATTAATTTGTCAATTTTTTGAATCTTGTCAGATTTATCTTGTCTTTCAATAATTTTCTCATAATTTTCTTTCTTATAAGATATTAATCTAGTATGCTCTAGTTTCTGTATGTTAGCTACGCCAGTGATTGATATTTTGAAAGCAGAATAGATACCTTTCGGTACAACTCCTCCTCCTAACTGAGTGATTTTTGTGACTTTTGCTATTATTCCTATTTTTCTAAATAATTTTGAGTAAAATATAGCAGTTTCCTTGTTCCCACAAACAATATCAATGATACCGCCATATTTTCTATTAGATACTGCACCATCACCATTTATTATTCCAGTTAAGAAGGAATTTATCACTTGCTTTGATGAATTAAGAATTTCTGGAATGATACAAGCACTTTTTGATTTGTTTATATTAGGAATTCCCAATTTAACAAGTGATTGATGGACTTCTTTATCATTGAAGTATAGACGTTTTACATTATTTCGTTTATCCAAGTACTCTTTTATTTCTAGTCCATACACGCTTTTAGTTAGATTTTCAAATCTTTGTAGTAATTCTTCAGATTTTGAATAGAAAGTTATTCGATATTTCTCTTTAGATAAATTACCATCAGAGACTATTAATCCTAATAGTTCAGCGAAATCCTCAGAGATCTTGTTATTCTTTTGGTCGCTTGAATTTGTTTCTAGAAACGGATAATTTCTGTAATCAATAATTACATCATTTATATTCAAATCTTCAATCTTTTTCCAAGATAATCCATTATTCCATACAGGTAAAGGATGCTCTTTTGATGCTTTTAGAATATTTCCAGTAGAAAATTCTAATTCATAGACCTCACTACTTTCTCTTTTAGATTTTGCTATTATTTTGTTATTATTAACTTGAAATGTTTCTGGATTAAAGGAAACAACATTTTCAGATACATCATTGTCAACAATTTCCTTAATAGAAAGAAGTTTGCCAGAAGACATTAAAATTTCAGTGTCACCTGTTAAACAGACTCCCCTATCTGCTAATACTAATGCACCAGCTTCTAAAGTAAACTCACCTGAATCAGGGTCTCTAACAACAGCTGCGGTTAATCCTGCAGCAGATGAAGCCTTTCCTGAGGTTAACAATCCTCTAGGTGCTAATCTGGCAATATATTGTAACAATTGACTATTATGAACAAATATCCCGTTAGCAACAAAGTTGTGTGTTTCTGAAACTTGTAAATCATAAACCCATTCGAAATTTGGTTTGACTTCTTCAATTTCTACAATTTGATCCCAGAATATATCAGATGAGGCGAGATGCTCTAATCTTTCTGTTTTTTCAGAGATCTGTTGTTTCTTTAATTCAAGAACAATATTCTTTAAGGATGCTCTAGAAGGATTTCTATCGCCTTTTTCATAATGTTGATATGTAGATCTTGGTATCCCCATTTGACTTTGAGATAATTTCATTTCAGCTCTAATACTTTTAAGAATCTGTCCTACAGCAGGAATAATATCTTGATTTGTGTTTGATCTTTTTGATTTTTCAAGAAGTTTCCCTTTGTATGAATCTAATCCGATAACAGTTTTAAATTTGTTAAACTCGTCACTTGAGGTTATTTTTAAACGATAATATTTCCTTTTGGGTGATGTTTGGCTTTTGGCATGAGTATATCCCAACTGTGATATAATTCCAAATCTTGTGAAAAGAATTTGAATATCTGATAATAGTTTATTACTAGCAGAGGTTGCAGAAATTGTACATCTGTCGTTGCCAACAGTTCCATCAAAATTAAAATACGCCTTTAAAAATTCTTTAGATAACTCATTAGGGGCTCTCTGTATAGCAGTTGGAACTCGTTTATTATTCGAACCTTCAAGAAGTGATGGTGCTAGTTTTTGGAAAAATCTACCTAATTCAATAGAACTCACACGAATTTCTGAAGTAAGTGGGCTGTTCGTTTTATTCATTTTAGAATATTTAATATCCTTAAAGGTTTTTTCTAAGCAATCTGTATAATCATCTAATAGTATTTTGTCTTTATTTGTGAAGGACGTACAGAATGAGTTTCTTGTTTTGTAAACACAGCCATCACCACAGAGATATCCTAGCAATCTAGCTAATTCTGGTGTCATCATTTTTGGTATTTCAATATTTTGTGCATTTGATTGTCCGGATTTAATTTGTATATTCAAAGACGATTCTGATTCAATTTGTAATCGTCGTGGAGATGCAATAAAATCTCCGACTTTTAGAAACTTAGCTTCTCTACTTTCTAGTTTACTATCCTTTGTTACAAAAAACGGGTGTGTAGGAGTCACAGTAATTTCTTTTCCTAGGTTTGTCACTACTTTGAACATGGTTTTAGGTGCTCTTCTTTTCCAGAAAATGTTTGCAATTGATTTTTCTAGCTTACCAAGTGAATTCATTGTGAAAATGGGTAGTGAGCCTTCTGCGTAGTAACCATCGTCAATATTGTGAGAATTAACTTTAAGTTGTTTGTTAACTATTTTCTCAATGGTTTCCATTTCGCCATTAACTTTGAAGATTTTTGTATCGCCCTGACAACATTTTGCGACTCCAGGATCTCCTACTAATAGAACATTTGAATCCCCTCTTTGTTTCATCCCATCTGGAGCAACTCTTGATACTCCACCAAACAATACTGAAGCTAGCGCTTCCTTTATTGTTTCCATTCCATAAATTGAAGGAGCAATCGAACGTACTATTCTTCTGTGAATGTTAAGGTCTTTGGAAAGCTTAATTATCTCTTTTTCTGTTTCAGGGTCAATTTCTATATCTTCATATTCTTTTTCTCTTGAAGAAATGAAATTCACATCTAACCACGGGTCAAATGTAGCTGTCTTACCTTTCCTTTTATCGAAAACTGGCTTCATCTTTAGGATACCTGAGGCTATGGCTCTATCTCCCGCTCTGACAGTATCTACCAAATCTCCTACCAATCTTGAAGGCAGTGATCTAGGAATTTGTCCTGGAGGTAATGATTCTGGTTTTTCTTGAACAGTTATAGTTTGTAAATCGGTGTAGGTTGATTCTTCAGTTAATAGTTTGAAAGGTCCTTTCTTTCCACAATTGGGATTAGCACATCTAGTGGGTTCGGCATATATCCCGTTCTCCTGGTTGATATAATGAACTTCTCCACATATCGCACATTGAAATACACCTTGAACTAAAAGCGGTTTGACAACACTTTGTCTGATAACAATTCCTTCTACAGAGATGAATTGTCCAAGATGAACTGACCTTAGTCTTCTTAGATCTACTATATCTGGAATACTGATAAAGCGTGCATGAAAAACTTCTCCGCTTGAAGCATAAATGGGATCTTCAATACGAAGAACTTCAACTAAAGCATCATCAGCTGATTTGATAGTTTCCTCAGGATTCTCTCTGAGAAGCCTTGCAAGTTCTGGGTCGTATCTTAACAAATCATCATAATTGAGAATTATTGAAGTAAGTCCCTCAAGTGACATCTTCTGGACTTGTTCAATGTAAATATGCTTCCCAGTCTCATCTTGGTAACCTTGATAGAATTCGCGGAATTTATCAACTGGAGTGGATGTCATATCAACGTGCATTTTGTCAACCTTACTACTTACAGACTCGTTTCTTTCAGTATAATAAGTCTTACTTCAGCAAGCCTAAATATTGCTTCTATTAATATAAAGAATTTTTAGTATTTAAACTAACAATCATTTTAACTAGTAAAATATGATGTTTTTTAGGTGATATTTTGTGCTAATTGTGAAGATAAGAAACTACTTAATGCATAATACACTCTAAATTTTAAGAAAAAACGCGTGATAGAATGACTTATACTTTCACACACCTAGCATTGCAAGGTCTTATTGTTTGGTTATTGTTGTCAAAGGAAAACAGAGAACACTATAAGGAACATAGATGGGAATTTCTCATGATAAACCTCTTTGCTATTCTTCCTGACATAGATTTACTTGTTGGGACACATCGGTCGTATACGCATAGTATAATCCCCCCAGCATTTGTTTTGTTGAGTTTTATTGTAATAGGTTTGATCAATAAACGAACCAATTCTTTTGATGAAAGAAGTAAAAGAATTGTCAGATTCTTCAAACTTGCATCAATTATGTGGTTATTACACATTGTTCTAGATTTAGGCTGGGATCCAATACTTCTTTTCTGGCCTATAGATACAAACTTCTATGAATTGTCAGTATATCTAAGATTTGAAAATCAGCCGTGGTTGTTCTTTCCCTTATCATTCCTTGGAATCATTCCAGATTGGAGGATTTATTCTTTTCAAGAAGGAGCAGGAATGTTTATTGTGGATTTAACACAAGCAGAGAGAAGTCAGTATGTGGGCAATTACTGGAATTTGCCCATCGAGCAATTTGGACTTCATCTTATTATCATGATTACTTGGTTAGTAGTAATAGTGCTACCAGTCTTTAAGTGGAAAAAACCGAAAAAGAAAAAGAAAAGTGAACCAAATAAAGTTGGAAAGATATTAAAGATTACTTGGAAAAGAATTACTAGACAATTAACCTTATTTGGGTTATTTTTCATTGGAGCAGGTTTGTTGCTTGGACCTGTAATAGGAAGAGAAAGAGTAGTTACTTATCAAGTTTCTTCTGATTATGTCAATACGAAGAATTATTTTGATCCCACCTTGGGTCTTGTTTTTACTAATAGACCTCAATCCTCAACCGAAATCATTTTTCAAAGTGAATATGGTCTTACTCCGTATAACACCACTGTAGTTTTAACAAACAATAACACTTTCTTCGATTTCTTCAGTGAATTTGATAATTTAACTTTACAATATTATGATCAGAATATAACCTACACAGACATGATTGTTGGTTACTCCTCTTTGATAAACACTATAGTAGAGGATAGCTATTTCGTCGAACATTTAATTCACGAAGAAAATTCTGTAGGTTTCAGTATATTACTTAATGAAACAACAGCTGTTGAAAATGCATACGTTATTGCTTATGTTAGTCAATGGAATATTTCTGACACATTCTACTATGAAGCATCAATTGCAATTAATTATACTTTCTTGCGAAATGAAGCACAAATTGAAGGGCTTGTAATAGGATTGGTTGGTGTAACATTAATTGTTGTAGATCAGCTGATTGATTTACCTAAGAAGAAAAAAGTACTACAAAACGATGATTAAGAGATCAACTTTGTTGTTATTTCAACTAAATCACTGTCTAAGTTTAATTCTATTAAAGAAACATTAGAGAGCGAGATAACATCGTCTACAAAAGAAACCCGACGATAAGTTCGGGCATAAATCACTCTTAAATCTGTTATATTTTGAATTATAGGAAGAGGATTACCTCCAATCGTTCTTTCAAGATCACTTATCATATAAACAATTTTTTCTCTTGAGGAACTCTGTTTGAGTTGATCCAAAGCAAGTTTGAGTGCATCTTCAAGATTGGTTTTTCCTCCACTTTCAATATTCAAAATGAGTTCTACAAGTTCTTCAGGATTGGTGTACTTGTGCATTGGTTTCAGAATAATTGATTCAGAATCAAATACAATAACAGAGAAATTTTCTTTCTTGACCGATAGAGATAGAACTGATGCCATCAGAACGATTTGATGGATAAGTCGCAAAACACTCAAACTTTTGTCGATACAAACAACTATGCTCCTCTTCTTCTTAATTGGCTCTTTTGAGACAATACTATCATAATCAGGAGATAATTTACCAGTACTCATCATTTTTTCTATAGTCATCTCAAGTTCCCAATCAAGACCAGGTTCATAATTAACATATTTTGAAACTGATGCAGAAACTCCTCTCCGGTAAATTGCTTTTGCTTGTTCTGTTATAAATGGTATAAGTCTTTCTAACATCCTTTTTCGAAGCTGATATTTTAGATGTTTCTTCGTTCTTGAATATAATTGAATTAAATCTTCTCCTCGCAGTTGTTCTAAAACAGCGTCACTGATTTCCATACCATTCATGATTTTTGCAGCTATCGTTGGATAGTTAGTTGCAATTAATCTAAGAGCATCCATATTTTTATTTTCTGCAGCTTGTTCAGCTAATTCAATAATTTTAGCCATATCTTCTTGTCTTTTACCTAATTCCATCTGTATCTCGTTAATTATCATTCGACCAGCGCTTTTGGAAGGAAAGGTCAAGATTGGCTCATTCCCTACAACATTGAAGGTAGGGTCACCGATTATTCTTTTTTTCGGATTATTCGTTCATCTTCATATCTAGACAGTACTTTCGAAACAATTTCCTCGATAATTTCACTCTCTGTTTTACTACTTGTTGTTTTACATCTAATTTTTCGAGAGTGCACAGCTTTTGCTCTCTCGATCAGAGTTTGTTCATCAATTATCTCTTGATCGTCATAGAGCTCAACTAAATGAATAGCACCTCTAACAGTGGAACTTGATTCCAACTCAGGATGATTAATAGTAGCTTGAACAATTTCACAGGAAATAGAAATTATCAATTTGTCTGAGGAATCAGTTCTTAGAAAAACAATTTCTTTCATCTCTTCAAATGTTTGATGAGAAACATTGATCCAAATACAACGATCATAAAATGCTTTAGGCAGTGGGTTCGTAGCCACTGTGTCTTCGGGATTGTAAGTAAAAATTGAGATAAATCCTTCTTTTGCTACAATCTCTCCAATTTGAGGGATGGTGATTAACTTCTCGTCTAGTGCCGTTAGAACGGCATTTATCGTTTCAGAAGGAGATCTATTAACTTCATTAAAAAAGAATATACCTCCGTTTTCCATAGCATAAGTTAGGGGTCCAGTTATGAATGTTTCACGAGAAAAACCCTTCTCTAGAACTAATGGGGGGTCATACCAACCTTTCAACTTAATTGAAGTAAGATTATCATCACCATCAACTCTGACAAAAGGTCTTTCAAGGGATTGGGCAAGAACTTTAGCCATTTCTGTTTTACCTGTTCCTACCGGACCTTCAATTATGATTGGTAACCCTTTGCTAATAGCTTTGATTATCAGTTGTAATTTCTTCTTCCTGCCTACAATATGCTTTTCTACCTTCTCAAAAACTTCAATATACGGTTTATCGGAATTAGACATCAATTATAATAAAGAAAATGAAATTAAAACTCTTATTGTTTGTAGAACACGAACTGTAAGGACTTCTAGAAAAGATAATATGGATGATTCAGAGAAAAGCTACTTCAAGTTTTAGAGCTACTATTGTCTCGATCTATTCATCAATAGGAAATCTACTGTATTTCATAGTAAGTTTAGTATTTACTCTGTTCAGTGCATCACTCTCCGTCTCACTAATTTCAATGCTTATCTTCTCAATTGTGATAGTAATCGGCTTTGCATGTTTAGTTAGAAATAACAGAAATGGACAAAAAAAAGAAGAGGAAAAAAATCCCTTCCTTCCAATTTTTAAAAGAAAAGAAAAGGAAAGACTAGTAATTCTTTGCGGATTTCTCAGGTCGTACAAATGCTATAATTACTAAACCAATTAACATTATTCCGCCAACAACAGCCATAGCTATTCCATATGATTTGAAACCGATTGTTGGATCATAAGCTAGTAATATTGCTCCAAAGATAATTGGTCCTAACGCTGAAGAAACCTTTCCACTAAGTTTTGAGAATCCAAAGTATTCCCCAAATTTCTCTTTAGGAGCTAATTCCACAACCATAACCCTTTGAGCGGTCCAGGTACCTCCTAAAGCTACACCAGCAGAACATCCCATTAGAAGTATCATGATAAATGGAAAATTAAATCCAATTGTTATGGGTGCCCAAACAAATATTGCTAAGATTCCTGTAATCAAAGCAAAACCCCATAATCCTCCAACTAGGAAGAAAGCGTTTTTAGCACCGTATTTTTCTGCAAATTTACCAATGGAATATGTGAAAGCTACAGCCGCAACAGTCGCAATAATTATGAAAATTATCGCAAAAATATCTGTTGAAATACCCGCACCTTCAATTTGAAGCGCATCAGTTACTATGGGAGTCATATAGGCTACAATAACATTTGCAACATCTGCAATAAAGAAGTACCCTATCACAAAGATAAGCATCTGACGATGTTTTCTTATCTCTCTGAAAGTTGTACCAAGCTGTCTAAAAGTATTTTTAAGTATATCTTTCTGCTCCGATAATTTTGTTTTTTTCTGTCTTTCTTTAACAAAAATCAAAGGAATCCCAAATACTAGGAAAAGCGCCATTGGGACAACAAATACCCACCAGTAACCTGTATAACCATATGATAGATTAGCTGGATTAACATCTTTACTCACAACATCACCAAAAATCAATATTAATGGAAACATTACCAACAAAGAGATTATTGTACCTAAGTAACCAAAAGCAACTCCAAATCCTCCAACTTTACCGGCATCTTTTGGATTAGCTATAAACGGTAGCATAGCATCATAAAATGCGAGACTCCATTGATAAGCAATATTGGCAATTACATAGAGAATCAATACTACTGTAATATTGTGGAATAACCCAAGAAGACTAGAGAACAATAGTATTACACCTGTTAAAACAAGAATAAACGGTTTTCTTTTACCAGTAGTGGCACTTAAAGCTCCCATTATAGGCATACCAATTGCAGTAATT
>JAUWPI010000080.1 GCA_030611665.1 Candidatus Heimdallarchaeota archaeon
TCTACAAGTATTCCTTCTCCTGAATTGCCTTCAGGTTGATGAATAGCCTAGATTTTAGTTGCAAATGTGTGACAGTATTGTTTTATCACTTCTGTTCCGAACCTTGCCAATCTATCCTCATCAGTGCACATAATAGCATAAGGTTGCGTTGTTGCCACTTCGTTAAGGAGTTTATGTCACCCTTTTCGCTTCTCATTCATCCTTGAAGCAATATCAGTAAACACCTTCTTCACTTCCCATCCTTGTTTGCTAGCAAACGTTCTCATCTGCTTCTGCTGTTTCTCTAGTTCCTTTTTTTGTTTGCTTGCACTCACTCGTGCATACCCAATTACCACTTTTGCACATTGCTGTTTTTCTCTTCTTTCCTCCTCTCCCACTAGTTCTATTAGTTTATATCCCCTATGTCCTCCTCTTGTTCTCCCTGCTGGCTGCATTTTTTCTTCTTTTTCCCATCTTCGAAGGGTGCTCGGAGACACACCCTTCAACCTTGCTGCAATTCCTATTCTTATTAACATACACTTTTTTCACAATAACTTTCAAAAATCTTTTTTCCTTCTTGTCTCCTCGGTAAGATTAGCCAAGTTTTTGCTCATCAGTCGTCTACGGTAGTTTTATTCATGATATTCTTCATTCCAGCAACTGAAGCAAAAGGAAGCGCAATTCTTTTATATCTATGGAATGAATTTCTGTTTACATTTGTAGGAATTCCTCTTGCGTGCATATGTATTCTGATTCTACCAGTTTCAATCTATCTTTTATTCTTTTCAGGGAATGCTACTGAAATAATAATCTTTGCAGCGATTTTTACTTTTAGCTTACAGCTAACCTCTCTAATTTATACTGGAATTAAATTATGGTTATCATCCAGAACAAGAGGAAATAGAGTGCCTGTTAAAGTAGATAGAGGTCCAATCGAGCAGTTATTAAATCGTTTTCCAAGTTCGGAAGATTAAATTTTATATCCACAGCAAAATTCTTTTATTGTGCGTAAATCTATTTATCGTAACTAGGTGATATCATTGCACAAAAAATTATGGATTCCAGGACCAACTGAGGTCAAAGATGATGTTCTTGAACAACAATCCAATAAACTATTCGGTCACAGAAGTAATGACTTTACTCTCTTATATAATAGTGTGTTAGATCAATTGAGAGAATTCTTCAAAACTGAACAACACATTACAGTGATAACTGCTTCTGGTACTTTGTTCATGGATATTTCAGGAAGAAATTTGATTCGACCTGGTAAAAAGGCACTATGTTTGGTGAATGGTTCATTTTCTGATAGAATGTACAAAACACTTGTTAATTGTGGTGTTGAAGCTGAAAAGGTTGACATTGAATGGGGTAAAGCACCAAAACCAGAGCATATCAAAGAAAAATTAGACCAATCAGAATTTGATGTTGTAACAGTTTGTCAAAACGAAACTTCTACAGGTGTAAAAGTGGATCTCAAAGCTTTTGGAGATTTACTAAAAAATTATCCTGAAACATTGCTTGTTGTAGATGCAGTTTCCTCACTCGGAGGAGATTTGATTTTACCAGATGAAATGGGTACAGATCTTATATTCGCTTCTACCCAAAAATGTTTTGCACTTCCTCCAGGACTTGCTGTTGGGATTGTATCTCAGAAGGCTCTAGACAGAACTAAAGAAGTACCTAATCGAGGTTCTTACACAGATCTTAACGCTATTTTTGCATACTTTGAAAAGAAGAGGCAAACTCCTTCAACTCCAAATATCTCTTTATTATTTGCTTTTGATTACAAATTAAAACAAATGCTAAAAGAAGGAGCAAAAAATATTAGCGCAAGGTTAACAGAACTTAGAGATTATACTCACAAATGGGCCTTAGATCATGGTTTTGGTTTATTTGCAGAAGAAGGGTACAGCTCAGTAACTGTATCAACAATAGCAAACAAATTGGAAAAGGACGTTGGAGCTCTCAACAAAGCTCTAGGTGAGAAAGGTTTTGTTATAGCTAATGGTTATGGCAAACTAAAGAATCAAACATTCAGAATTGGTCATATGGGAGATCATACCTTAGATGATTTGAAGGAGCTACTTGCTGCTATCGAAGAAATCTGGGAACTTTAAAGGTGAAAAAAATGCCAAAAATTATACTAACTGATGAATTACACGAAAAAGCAGCTGAGATTTTAGAAGCAGCTGGTTTTGAAGTAAAAATTGCTTGGGACATTCCCAAGGATGAACTTCCAAGAATTATTGGTGATTATGACGCAATTATCGTTCGATCTGCTACAAAGGTTAGAGGAGATTTATTTGATAAAGCAGTTAATCTCAAAGTAATTGGAAGAGCTGGTGTAGGTCTTGATAACATTGACATGGAAACAGCACTTGCACGAAATATCAAAGTTGTAAATACACCAGCAGCTACAACCAACTCTGTTGCTGAATTAGCATTAACGATGATTCTATCATCAACACGTGATGTAGTTAAAGGTACTTGTGAAATCAAATCTGATCCAAGTAGTTATAAAACTCTGAAGAAAGAATTATTCTCACGTGAAATTGATGGAAAAACGCTGGGATTAATAGGAGCTGGTAGAATAGGTACAAAACTTGCAGTTAAATGTAAAGCTCTAGGTATGAATGCGATTGGATATGATGCTTATGTTGCTGAGAATCCTGTTGTAGAAATGAAACCTACAATGGATGAAGTCCTCAAAGAAGCAGATTATATTAGCCTCCATCTTCCTCTAAATGATGGCACCAAACATATGATTGGAAAAGAAGCTATTTCTAAGATGAAAAAGAATGCTGTTTTAATTAACTGTGCTCGAGGTGGAATAGTTGATGAGATTGCTACACATGAAGCATTAGAATCTGGGGATCTAGGTTACTACTGTACTGATGTTTTCGAAATCGAACCTCCAAGCATTGACAATCCTCTGCTTCATCACGAAAATATAATAATCAGCCCACATATTGGTGCTCAAACAATAGAAGGTAATATGAGAGCCAGTGTTCAAGCAGCTGAAAGAGTTATTGAAGCTTTTAAAGATCTTTAGAAATTCTAATCCAAAGGAATAGTTTATTCCTTTTTTTTCTTACCATTTTATTATAAATGACTTCCGTCGAAATCAAAATAATTTGAACATTCAAGAAACATTTAAGATAAGCCTTATTCACAGAAGTAATAATGAAGATTGCTTTAGTAGGTTTAGGGGCTATCGGAGCTATTGTTGCAGCTGATATAGCAAAAAGTGGTCATCCTGTTTATATCCCTTGTAAATATCAAGAAACTTTGGATATTGTGAAGGAGCGAGGAGTTAAAGTTACAGGTGTAAGTGGTGAATATATCGTAAAGGATAATCTCCATCCAGTTTTGGCAATTGAAGATTTACCGACTGACCTTGATCTTGTTTTTCTTGTTACAAAGCTAAATGATGTAGAAGATGCTGTAAAACGACTAGAAGATAAGTTGAGTGCAAACTACACTTTTGTTACCATGACTAATGGAATGATTGAGGAGAAAATATGTCCTAAGATTGGAAGTGATCATTTGCTTGGATGTGTTACTAGTTTCGGAGCTACAAAATCTGGACATGCTGAAGCCATTAAAACATCTTCAGGAGAGATGGTGGTTGGACGATTAGATGGCCAGAAAAGAGAAGTTGACGATCAAATAGCAGAAATGTTGTCAGCAACAGTTCCCACTACTTGGTCAGATAATGTGAGAAATGAAAAATTTTCCAAATTACTTATCAACCTCTCTGTGGCTTCTTTTGGAGTTATAAGTGGAATGACTCTTGGTGAAATGCTTCAAAGAAAAATGACACGAATAGCTTTTCTTACTGTTATGACTGAAGGAGCTAAAGTAGCCGATGTCAAAGGAATTGAACTTCAGAAACTAAATAACTTGAATCTTAACTTTTTAGTTTTAACGAAAAAAGAATTACATGGGTTCTCATTCAAGCATTTCCTTAAGCAGACTATCATAAAGATAATCAGAAGAAAATATAAAAATCTGAAATCCTCAAGTCTTCAATCAATTGAACGAGGTAAGAAAACAGAGATTGACTTCCTAAATGGTTACATAGTTGCTGAAGGAGAGAAGTTCGGGATTGAGACACCTTTGAATAAATATGTTCTAGATAAAATTCAAGAAATAGAAGACGGAAAAGAGAAACCATCTCTTAAAGGTTTAGAAAATTTAGAAGAGAAAACAAAAGAAATTTGGGGAATTTGAAGCTTTTTCTTTTTATATGCATCGATCTACCGCAGAAGACCCCTTATCATCATATTCAGCTTTCGAAACCCAAAGGTTTCTTTCATTGAAAAGATTCAAAGAAGCAAGAATTGAACCCCCAATCCAACTTTTGATTAATCTGTTACTATCAGCTTTAACATTAATCTCTATGTGACTTGGAATCTTGCTTCTGATATCAGAATAGAACCTTTCCTTGAAACCTCTATATAATGTTCCTCCGCCAATTAAAACAATATTTGAAAGAATTACTTTTAGTAAATCTCTATCACATTTCTGAGCAGATTCTATTACAGCATCAGTTAGATCTCCAGGTTCCCCTGTTACACTCAACGGTTCCTTTCGAAAAAGTATTTCAGGCGCTTTATACAAAATTTCTTCATATTTTACGAAATCGTCATTGATGATATTTGCAGATCTTATCTGTCTATCTGTTTCCTGCCAAATCTGTTTTTCTTTCTCAGGATTTTCAGACACATAGCACAATTCTTCAGCAGCATATCGGATGTTGCTGTCTATGATATTTTTTTGAATTTGAGTGTTCTTCAAATGAGCAATATGTTTGTTAGTATATTCTTTCATCAATCTAGTAACATCATTTGCCCCTGAATCTCTAATACTAATACTGTGAGTAATTAACCAACCATCATAGATGGGGAGAATCCTAGTTGCTGAGGCTCCAATGTTTACTACTAATCCCGTTACATTTCCATCAGCATAAAGAGCCATTAACTCCTTTATGGTAAAATATATCTTGGAAACATTAAATTGGTCAAAAAGAACTCTAGCAATTTTCCTTCTAATGACCTTTGTTTGATCATAAACTCCAACATAGTCGAGGGATTTTTCCTCACGAAGGATATCTTTCGCTTTTTCAGGTAAAGAAGAATTGTTTATCACGTCCTTTTTTCCTTTAAGGATATCAAAATAGGTGTCCCTTTGTGGTCTCTCAAGAATCAATATAGCTATCTTCGATGGGTCTACCTTCATTTTTTCGAAGATATGACTAAAGAAAATCTCAAGATGTTTGAGATCTATTTTCTCTTCAATGATGTCTGTTTTAAGATAAATAGGAACACTTTTGACAATCTTCTTTTTTGATTTAATATTTAAATTTTGAATAAATGTATCCCCTTCTGCAGAATAGAAGATTGCAGATTCAAAGATGTGCCTCGGTTGATTTTCCCCTGCAAAACCTACTTTAGTGAAACATGTTCCTAAATCAATTACCATAATCGTTGGGTTTTTTATTTTTTCAACCAATTGGATATTCTCTTCTAGAATCTTTAGACCTTGCTGTGATTTCATAAGATCAATATTTTTCAAGAATTTAGAACATTGCTCACAATAATAACCAATTGAGATCCACTTGCGCTGTTCAGTTCCCTTTCGAATATATACTCTCTGCATAGCTTTTCCACAATGTTTTGGTCTGGTTTTAATCAGTTTTTCTGGCATGTTTTCCACCTTTGTTGTATTAAAATAACAAAATACAATTATTAAAGATTGCTAGAGGTATATCGTATCAATGATATATCGTCACTTAATGGTATATCATTTAATCATTGATTTTTCTCTGTTGCTGCGATTAGAAAAATCAAATTGTATCAAACTAATTTGTTATAGGCTAAGGAAAAAATTAAAAAAGAGTAAATGATGAAACTGCTTGATAAGAATGGTTGATATAAAACCCTTTCGAGCAATAAGGTATACAGAAAAGGCGGGAGACATAGAAAAACTAATTGTTCAGCCTTATGATAAAATAGATGAAGAAATGCAAGAAGAATATTATGCTCAATCAGAGTATAACTACTGTAGATTAACACTTCCAAGTGAAGAGGATCGTTACGAAATATCTCGACAAAGATTAGAAAAATGGTTGGCAGAAGATATTCTCACAAAAGATGAAATTCCTGGAATGTATATCTATTACCAAAAGTATGAACTCTTTGGGAATCAATACATACGAAAAGGATTCATTAGTGCGTTGAGATTACATCCCTTTGAAGAAAACATAGTCCTACCCCATGAAAAGACTCACAAAGGACCGAAGATTGATCGGTTAAATATGTTAAAAACAACTAAACACACACTTGAAACAGGATTTATTCTTTA
Source organism: Candidatus Heimdallarchaeota archaeon (assembly GCA_030611665.1). GTDB lineage: Archaea > Asgardarchaeota > Heimdallarchaeia > Heimdallarchaeales > Heimdallarchaeaceae > UBA460. The sequence goes on from JAUWPI010000080.1 coordinate 6,346, forward strand.
TTCTGATCCAGAGAAAAAGACCATTAATCTATTTGATGAAATTGCCCAAGGGGAACCATTGATAGATGCAAAGGATGATCTTGGTGTTCAAAATACGATCTGGAAAATAACTGAATCTCATCATATTAAAATTGTTCAAGATGTGTTCAAAGATCAGCAGTTAGTTATAGCTGATGGGCACCATAGATATGAAACAGCAATTACTTACCGAGATATGCGTCGAAAAGCTGCTGGAGCTATAAGAGACTATGATGCTTTTGAATTCCGAATGACATATCTTGTTCCAATTGAAGATGAGGGCCTGATAATTTTAGCAACTCACCGCTGTCTCGCAAAAGAAGCTGTTTCTGAAGAAAAAATGGCAGAACTAAAGATGTTCTTTCATATGAATGAGATTATGAGAACTGAAATACCTGTATTCTTGGAAGAAAACAGAGATAAACACACTTTTGTCATGTATCAAGATAGAAGAGCTATATCTATGATTATGAAGGATCCTTCAGCAATTAACAGATATGTGAGCGATGCCAGTGATGACTTCAAGACTCTAGATGTAGTAATCTTGCGAGATATGATTTTCCATGGTATTATGGGGCTTAAAGAACTCCATATTGATGATGATATCTTCTATGAGAGATGGTGGAATGAAGCTATAGAAGAGGTAGATGCAGGGAAATACAAAGTAGCTTTTATTCTAAATCCTACTAGTGCAGATGAAGTTCTAAAAGTTGCTAAGAATCATGAAAGAATGCCTCAAAAAGCAACAGATTTCTATCCAAAGATGATTAGTGGTTTTACAATGCTAAGTTTAGAAGATGGAGAAAAACTTCTCTAATCTTTCATTTCTATTTTTACAAAAAAAGGATAATACTAATCTTTAGAGATTAGCTCCACAATTTGTGCAGAACTTTGTATCCATTTCATTCTTTCCACCACAATGTGAACAATACTTATTGTTTTGTGCTTGAGTAGCTGGTTGTTCTGTATTGAGTGGTTGGTAGTGAATAGGTTGTTGACCTCCACTGGGTTGGTGTCCTGTATGTGATATAATTGTAGATTGTCTAGGTCCCCGTCTTCGACGTCTAACGACGTCAATCACTAGTATTATCGTAAATATGACTCCAACCGCAAGCATAGCTCCTCCAATTTCCTGATCATAGAAAAGATAAATTATCCCAAAAATAATTAATGAAGGTGCACCAAAAATTATCCTTCGAAAGAAATAACGATTATGTCGACGATGCATGTATAATCATATTATTTGTTTTCTTTAAATATTATGCTAGATTTTAATAAGTTCATCTACCAAATTCAGCTTCAATCAACCCAATTAATTCACCAATAGTATTAAATTCCTTGAAAATATTCTTTGGTAGTTTAACACCGAATTCATTCTTTATTTTGCTTCTAAGAATCTTCAAATCGTATTTATCTAATCCTAAATCCTTTTCAAAATATGTGTTGATTGTAAAGTTTGCCTTTTTAGTATCAGTCAATTCTGAAAGGAGTTTTGTAAATCTTCTATATATACTTGAATACATTGTTTTTCACTTCACATTATTTTTTCTGCAAATAATTTCATTGGATCTTCTACAATCTCAGATTTCCTAATCGCAATAACCATTTTTTGTATACCCATTTCTTCAACTATTGCAATTTGATTTTTAATATCTTCTGGAAAACCCATGAATGAGTTTCTAAGGATGTCTTCTTTTGAGGGTTTTTTATCTTCAGGAGCTGCTTTGATTACTTTTTCAACAATTGCATCAAGCTCCTCTTGAGAATCTACAACATTAACTGTATTGAAGTAAGATATTTCAAAGCTTTCAATATTTCTATGATATTTTTCTAAATTTACTTTAATTCTGCTAATTGCATTTGGTAGATCATCAATTTTGGTATAGGGCAGATTTATCCCATCTGCTTCTCTACATGCAATATCAGTCATCCTCTTACCATCTGTTCCGAGAACAATTTGCGGATGAGGTTTCTGAATAGGTCTAGGATAATTTCTATTGTTTTCAAGCTTCCAGAACTTACCCTCAAAATCTGTGGAATCTTCTGTAAAAAGCTTCTTGTAAATTGTGAGAGATTCTTCCAATTCATCTACTCTTCTTTTTGGGTCTGGAAATCTATACCCATATGCTTTATACTCTTCCTCATACCATCCTGCACCAAGCCACAATAATGCTCTACCTTTAGAAATATTGTCAAGTGTGCTAATCATTTTTGCTAGATATGCCGGGTTTCGGAATGAATTACAAAGTACTATATGTCCTAACATAATTTTCTCCGTTTCGATCGCTAAAGCACTCATAAGCATTAAAGCTTCAAGATATGGTTCTTTCTTTTCTTGTTTCTCATCAAACCCTATAAGATGGTCATTTACATGAGCAGACTCAAAACCTAGTTTTTCTGCTTTGATAGTTAAGTCTCTTATGTCCTCATAATTATGAACTGATCTTACATAATATCCATATTTCATAGTTTGCTAACTAAATTAGAATATTTAACGATTTATATTTAAAAGCAAACAGTAGAATCTGTTCAATCACAATATTATTAAGTTTAACTTCTTCTGTAAGCATGTATCTGTCAAATCTAGGCTGTATTACCTTGAAAGAGACTAAAAAACCACTAGGTTTGATGTTACAATAACAACATATGTTGAAGTGACGAAATTGAGTGAAGAAAATAAATATATCAAAGTAAGTGAACTCTCTCCAAATGTCAGAGATATCAATCTTTTAGGTAAGATAGTAAGTCTTGGTGAAATAAGAGAAGTTACAAATAGAAACACTGGTGAAGAACACAAAGTTATGGATGTTCTCATTGCAGATGAAACTGCAAAAGTTCTCTATTCAGCATGGAACGAACAAATCGATACCATCAAAGAAGGAGAGACATACCAATTCTTAAATGCAAAAACTATTCTATTCCGTGGTTACATTAGATTATCTTTAGGCAGAAATGGAACAATTGAGGAATCTGAAGAAAAGATAGAAGAAATTAATGAAGAAATAGACATGTCAGAAAAAGAACATGAATATGAAAGAAGAGGATATAGGGGCGGCGGTGGCGGTTCTTATGACAGAAAACCTAGATACGACAGATAAAATGATTAGCGAAAGGTTTTTTAGAAAATCTTCCTAACACTTTTTTATTTCAATTAATCCTACTATTCAATAAATTTAAGGAAAATTTATCTTTGCTTAACCTACAATATATAAGTTGAAACTCATACTAGTTTAGTAATAAATTGTTTAAGTTCAGCAGTGAAATTATCATGAATTTCCTGAGTAATGTCCTGAACAGATTCCCATTCATCGATTTTTTTAGAAATAAAATTTTCAATTTGATTTCTCTCTTCGAAGAGAAAAACATAATCTCTTGGAAAGAAAAATAGTATCATACAAGGTTGCATTCCTTCAAACCTTAGATCTTTTTCTTCTTCGTCTTTGATTCTACTGATGAAAACTTCTAGAAGGTAGTTGATTTTGTCCAAAACTGGAAATGGTCCAAAAAAACCTTTTTGCTTTTCGTTTCCTTGAATGACTCCACTAAAGATGTAAACAGTAAGTTTTGTTATTATCTCTTCCAAATTTTCTGATTTCTCAAAATCAAGCTGATCTGTTGTTATTATTTCTCCCCCTAGATTTCCAAATTTTACTATCGAAATTTGAATTCCATTGACAATCTCATCAATAGATTTTGTTGCTAAAATCTTTGATTTTTCTTGAAGAGTTACATTCCTTATAATCTCGATGAATTTTTCTAGGTTTCCTTCGCTATCTAAAACTGGAATAAATTCTACTTCAAGGTACAAATCGTCTCCCTTTTCATCTGTAGTTTTCCTAAATACTTTATGACCGATTTTATCTTGAATACCAACTGTTGCAGGACAATCGGGACAAGGATTATCTCCTCTGCCTGGTAGATAATGCCACCTGATGTAACATTGACGATGAAGATAAGATCCTATTAACTCCTTTACAGCTTCGTTTTCATAAAGTATTTTTCTAGATGGACTTTGAACTGATATACCTATAGGCAATTTGTCTAAAACCCATTGAAATTCTTCTTCCTCATCTTCATTTGAATTATCGACCATTTTCTCCATTATTTTCGTCAGGAAAGGGAATATAAGATTTGAGGTTACACAAAAGTAGTGTTATATAGCAGAAATTCTCCTAAATTTTTTTAAAGATGACTTCTAACAATATTTGAAGTTAATGGTAAAGCTGAGAGAAAAAAGCAAATCTGTAATTGGCAAGTTAGTTCTAAGTTTTAGAAGAAAACTAACTCTGAACACACTATTTGTTTTAATTATTTCGCTTGCTCTTTTTGTATTTGCTATTTATTTCAAAAACATTATAGGAGTCTGGATTTATAATGAGGTTGGATTTAACTATAGCTATACTTTCGTAAATGCAGACGGAGTTAGTTCCCTGTGGCACTTTGAAACATATTTGGATTCTCAGATATATTATGAATTATTTACAATTTCATTTATTTTTGATGGATGGAATCCATATATTCGTTCTTCAGGGCTTCTTGATAATTATTTGTATGGGCCAATTTTTCTATATGGTGAGGTAATCTTCTATTTCTTAGCTTATCTTTTCTTACCTGGGAGCACAAGGGAAAATATTGCTCATGAAGGAATTAAGTGGAATGCGTTAGTTTTCGATGCATTATCTGTTGTAATGTTATATATTTTGATAACTAATTTGAATGCATTTAGAAAAAGAAGAGTTACAAAACATGTTGTTGGTTTGCTAGGTGGGATAGGTTTTGCATTCATTCCAATAAATTTGTTTTATATCGATGCTTACTTCCTGAATATTCCACAAATGACTTTTTTCACACTTTTAACATTCCATCAATTTATGAACGAAAAATATATTCTCTCCTCTATTTCCCTCTCTATTGCTTGGTTAACTAAACAAATACCGTTATTTTTCTTGATTCCCATGTTCTTTATGTTAATAAGAAAGAAAAATATCAGGTTTGCACTAAAGAAATTCCTGATTCCACATGTGCTTACATGTTTTGTTCTTTCAATTCCGTGGTTGTTCATTACACCTTTATTATACGTTGGAAGGATAATAGGCGCAGGTAGACCATTGTGGTACATATCACTTGAGCATGAGGCTTGGGGTCATGGAACAAGCCTTGCTCATAGTTTTTATTATCTGAACTGTCAAACATTTTCTCAGATATTACTCTATCTGAACATTGCAATGATCCCATTTCTAGCAGTTTTTTTTATGGGTACATTAATGAGTCATTTTAATGGAGAAGAAATCTTATCTGATGAGTTTAATTTCTACATATACATGAATTGGTTTGTTATTATTTTGCATACATTTCTATCTAGAGGTGTTTTCAAATATTATGACGCATTTCTTAACCCGTTTATGATACTCTCAGCTCTTTTAGTAATCAATAAGGTAATTTCTTTGATTGGAAATGAATCAAAAAAATCTAACGATACAAAATCATCATTAAAAGATAATTATAAGACAAACTCCAAAATAGGAAAAAGCAAGTATGATAACTTATTATATGCTGTAGTTTTGATAGTGTCTTTTGTTTTATCAATTGCTTGCTTATATAGTATAGATTGGTGGTTAATGATTATAATAAGATATATGCACCCTTTACTTCTACTTGGTCTCACGATTGTTGCTTCTTTTATGATACCTCTACCTTTCTACAAGAGTTTATTTGAAAAGAATAATTACAAGAAGTTTGGAAGTGATATAAAACAGACTTTTGTTATATGCTTCAGAAAAATAGATGAAATCTTTGAAAAAGTGGTGAAGAAAAGAAAAAAAAGGGAAATCACCTAGAAATAGAGAAGGATTAGAGAATCATATTTTGATATTCCCATCTTCATCATAGAATTTATTTTTCCTTTTGCTAGCAGTCATGAAACGCCACATAACTCCAGAACCACTTAGAAACCTTATTTCTTTTCCAAAACCTTTAGTTTTTCTTATCTTTGGAACAAGTTTCGCTGCAACAACTTCTGGAAGTTCAGCTAAAATATTGAAGATCTTACTAGCTTCAGGATTTGCGTTTTTCTTTAATAGATCAGTCATAACCATCCCTGGAGAGATTGTGCGAACACCTATTTTCTTATTATCAACTTCAGTTTTAAGGGTTTTAACTAACTGTGGCATAGAGCTTTTTGTAGCTCCATAGGCAGCAAGCTTATGAGATGCTTTTCCATTCCCCCCATATCCTGATAGGTTGAATATTTGCCCATTTCCTTGTTTTTCCATGAAAATAAGAACTTTTTTAGAAGCGTAAAGAGTTCCTAATAAATTTGTTTCAACAATTTGCTTTATCGTATCATCAGGAATATTAACTAGTTTATCATACATGTACCCATTAGTACCGGCGTTGTTGATCCATATATCAATACTTGATAGTTTTCTTGCAGAAAATTTGATTAATTCTTCAATATCCTCAGTTTTTGTTACATCACAAATACTACCAAAAATGTTAGCATTTGGCATATCTTCTTTGATCTTTTTAACTGCAGTATCAATAGCAGAGCTAGTTCTTGATGAAATTACAACTTCATCTCCGTGTTTAAGAAATTCTTTAGCAAATGCTAGACCTATACCTTTTGAACTTCCAGTAATTACTACTTTCATTTGGACATTTCTCCTTCATTACAATTACATTCGTGTTTTTTATTAACTCTTCGTGCAATTTTAGCTGCCATTGCACCAGCACTTATCCCACCATCAATATTAACAACTGCTACACCTAAAGCACAGCTTTGCAACATACTCATTAAAGCTGTTTCTCCTTTTCCTCCAAATCCATACCCTGTTGATATGGGTAAACCTATTACTGGAACATCAACCAATCCAGCAACAACTGTAGGTAAAGCTCCTTCCATCCCTGCTGCTACGATTAATACATCTATTTCTTTATTGAGTAGTTCATTTAGAGGTTCAAATAATCTGTGAATGCCTGCTACCCCAACATAATGAATCATAAAAACTTCACATTGCATCATTTCTGCAATAGCTTTTGCTTCCTCATCAACTGGAATATCTGATGTACCAGCTGTTATGATTCCCACTTTCCCTTTGT
>JAUWPI010000093.1 GCA_030611665.1 Candidatus Heimdallarchaeota archaeon
GGAATTACACAACTTCCCTTAAGCCTAAGCGAAGCTTTGGATAATTTGGAAAGTAGTACTCTAATTTCTGAAACTCTAGGGAAAGGAATCACGGACATTTTCTTAGAAGTGAAGAGAAAAGAATGTAAAGAGGATTCTGAAGATAAATCTACAATCATAGAAGCGGAATGGGAATGGGAATATCTAAAGTATTTAGAGAGCGCTTAATCAACTCTTTTCTTATTTATTGTTTCAACTACTAATCCCTTCTTAATAAGGGAACTTTAATAAATCATGTTTGACTAATTTAATCTAACCTTTTCGAGATGGTAAAACTGGCTTTTGAGAGAGACGATGTCTATGAGATTAATTTTAGTGATTTAGATCTCCCAGATGTTAACATTTCAAAACGCATGAGAGCACAAATTCTAACTCAATTGTATTTAACGAGAGAAATTAATTTACTAAAGTTTTCAACTGATTATAAAATTCCTGTTGAAGCAATTAAGGATTATATACAATTAATTATTCAAGCTCTCGTAGTTAGAGGTTCCTATAAAAGGAATATATTTTCTTTAGCAACAATATACAAGTATCCCAAAATAATTTCTTCACGAGTGACCTCATTAAGAAAGATGATTCTTGGCTTTTTATCACAATCAGAAAAAGTTAACCTATCGAATCTTTCAGAAATAGTAGGCATGTCAAAGAAAGAACTTATTGATCATTTATTTTTTCTGACAAGTCGAGGTCTATTCATAGGTTCAATAAAGCAAGAGAATATTCTTGTACAATGGATCTGGGTACCAGAAGAGAAATTTAAACTTACAAAAGATGACACGTTTATTGTTGGAATCGCCATGATGCTAAGAAAAGCAGACATGGACACAATTTCCAAAATCACTGAATTTCCTAAAGAAGAAATCATAGAAAAAATATCAAAACTTTTATTATTTAAGAAACTAGAAGCAAAATTGGAATTCAAGAAGAAAAAACTTGGTACTGGATCATTGCACATCAATGTTACAAAATATATTATTGAACCAAAGATCATCCCCTTATCAACTTTACAAGGAATTGAAAAAGAAGTTACTGGTTACATCATATTAACCAAAAAAGCTTCTCCTCAAGAGATTAGAAAGTTCATAGGAAAGGAAAAAAGCGAAATTCTAAGAACTTTAGCAACTCTAACTGCAAGAGGAACCTTCCAATTTGTATTTTCAGGAACACATGATATTGTTCCAGTAACTATACCTGAGTTCAATCCAACAAGAACTATAGAAGAAATGGCAACTTTGTCATTCTTCAGCTATGAAGCACTGTTTGGTATTCTCTCGACACTAAAGAAAATTTCAATACGAAGACTTAGTGTCCTACTAAATAGAACAGATGGAGAGGCATTAGAAGGAGTAATCAACCTACTTTTGGAAGGTTTCATAAAGTGCTCATTAAGCGGAAACACTCTGATTATAGAAGGTATCAACAGATATAGTAGAGCTCAAGAAGGGACACTAGAAAGATGGGAGAGAATAGTATTAGGGATGATTGTTTCTAAAGCTTATATTACAACAAAAGATATTTCGCTTGCGTTAGGTATTGACAAGCACCATGCAAAAGAAAGGCTATATGGTTTCTATGGGAAGGGGTTAATTAAAGGAGCAATAGACGGTAACAAACTCGTACCAGAAGAAATACCTATGTTTCCTCCACTTATTCAATTGGATGACCTTCCTATCCACTATCAGGAAATATACGGATATATCATTTCCAACTCCAAAACATCTTTGAAATCTATACAGAAAATTTGGGAAAAATCAGCAGTAGCTGCAACGAATATAATTTTTGAATTAGTGGGTTCTGGATTGTTAAGCATTGAGCTCAGAGGAAGCGCTGTATATGTTGAGTCTTTCCAGAAGATATTACCAAGTAGAGAGTTAAAAGATCTTGGAGAGGTTTATATTAGAGTTGTTAATGAGATAGAAAAATCAAGAAGAAGGAAGATTCGACTAATAACTATTGCTGATGTGTTGAATCTACCAGAAATCGATATTTTCAAAATGACAAGTCAACTTATTGCTCATGGTTATTATCAAGGATCTCTTACTCAATCAACCTTTGAAAGACTTACAAGAATAAGACTGCCATCTAAAAAGACACACTGTTTGAAATGTGGCCATGTTATTGAATCAGCAAATGAACCGTGTAAGAACTGTAAGGAGCTTCCTACAAAGTGCATAATATGCCAAGGATTAATCAAACATGGTGAGAATGTTATGGAATGTCCTACATGTACCAATGTAGCTCACAAAGAGCACATGGAACAATGGCTTAAAATAAAAGAAGAGTGCCCCATCTGCAAAACCCGCATTACGAAAAGAACTCTCAAAACCTATTCTACTTAATAATGTGATGATTTATGGAATTAGCTGAGATAATTAGCACCTTGAAAATGTTTTTAGAAGAACGTAATTGGTTAGAATTTTCACCCAACGATGTTTTCATTCATCTTGTAGAAGAACTGGGAGAGATAGGAAAACATCTGATTTTTGCTTCAGGATATAAGACTGAGGAGCAGGGTCACCAAAAACCCGATAATCAAGAACTATCTAGAGAATTCGCCCAAGTCTTCACCCTCTTTTTGCAATTATGCATACTTCACGACATCAACCTAGAAGAAGCTTGGATCAAAGAAATGAAAACAATGAGAGAGAGGTTTTCAACAACCGACAACTACAAATAAGATTTTGAGAGAGTAAAAAAGAATGCCTCAAGAATCTACTAACACTGTAATGAAAACTAAGAGAAAGACAAAAAAGAACTTCATAAATGTCATTGATGTTTCGAAGAGATATTCTCTAGGCGAAGTGCTGGTCAAAGCATTAGATAACGTTACAGTTTCAATAAACAGAGGTGAGATAGTATCGATAGTTGGTCCTTCAGGAAGTGGTAAAACTACATTACTCAACTTAATTGGAGCTCTAGATTACATTGATTCAGGAACTATCACTGTTGATGGTCAAGAACTTAGCAAATTAAGTGACAAGGAATTAAGTTTTGTGCGAAGAGAAACAATTGGATATGTTTTTCAAAATTTTAATTTGTTAGAAGAATTAAATGCAGAGAAGAATATAGAAATGCCATTAATTCTATCAAAAAAATCAAAGGAAGAACGAAAAAAAAGAGTAGAAGAGCTACTTAACTCTGTAGGGTTGTTGGAACGGAGGAATCATAAACCTGACCAATTGAGTGGAGGAGAACAACAACGAGTTGCGATAGCACGAGCTCTAGCAAATAATCCAGAGATAATACTAGCGGATGAACCGACGGGGAATCTTGATTCAAGCACAGGTAAGAGAATTCTAAATCTTTTGATAGATTTAAGCAAAGAACATAAAAAAACACTAGTTTTTGTTACTCACGATAACGAACAAGCAATATTAGCCCAAAGACAGCTTGTAATGAATGATGGAACAATTATCAAAGATTTTTCTAAATAGGTGATTCATTTCTATCTTATGGGCGATTTGGAGCTATTAAAATAAATTTGTATTCACAAATGATTTAGAAATATTAATATAATAAACTTGGAGATAAAATACTGGAGATGATTTAATGAGTGCTAGACCCATATCATTCATTGGTGGAGTATTGGTTGCCCTGGGAATTGCAGGTGTTACAATTACCATCGTTGAATTAACTACACAGTTCTGGTGGTTTTTGTTATATCTAGGAATAGGAGTATTAGGTGGTTTTTCACTGGGATCAGTTTCAAGAGTCTTCAAATCTGAAGAAAAGAATGCATATCTTGTTTTCACAGGATTAATGATTGCAGCTTTGATTATTTTTACTATATACTTAGCTGTTTGGCAAAATGATCTTGAGGCCCTTCAACCCGTAATTAGTAGTATTGCGACAATAATGATTGCAGCAGGATCTGGTTTAATTACTTTCATTGGATGTACGATGATTTCAATTAAAACTAAATAACTGTACTCGATTGGGTACAGCCAAAAGCTTTTTTTTTCCATAAGACTTAATATAAATAATATTAGTTTAAATTATATTAAAGAGTACGATGTATATGACAAACGTAAAATACTTTCATCTAGGACAATTTTTCTCGCTTAGAGCCTTACTTGCAACATTTTTCGGTGCAGGTTTAGTTGCATTAACTGAATTCCTTCTGCCTTGGTTAGGAATTCTACAAGTAGAAACTTTGTGGGACTGGATTACTCCAATTACTATAACTTTCACTTTGGCAGTCATTTTTGTTTCATGTGCTATAGCAAAAAATGTCGTTGCGTCTATTCTTATAGGTGCTGCAGCAGTATTATCATTCTACAACCCATATGAAACTGTTGAATTGGGATTAGCCGCTCTTCTGATCATATTTATTGTGACATCATTTTTCGCAGGATTCTTTGCAACAAAGGAGATGACTGGGAGAACTGGATTATTATTAATAGGAATAATTTTCGGCCTTCAAGGGTTTATTGGATCGGGAGTAAGTATGTTCTCTTCTTGGCAAGAAGCTCAAAACGATTTTCATAGCGAATCAGTAAGAATAGCATTTGGGGAATTTATAAATAACGTTCCAGTTTGGGATATTATTGTAGCTATTTTTTCATTAATATTCCTAATTGTATTTATTATAATTTCCAGGAAAATTGTTACAAAGCAAATTAAAGGCAAGAAATATGAAATCATTGGGCAGATCATTATATTTTTGACCATTATAGGAGCTCTTGTATTTATAGTTCTATCAAATGTCATATTTGATAATAATACAGCTGTTTCAATCTTTGGAGAAACAAATACTCAATTTCTAAACGAGATGTTTTCTAAAGTTCCAAACGGTAGTTTTATGGCTATAACATATTTGAATGGGTTGTACATATTACCCATAGTAGGATTTGGAATTGGTATAGGTTTAGCTTTTATCATTTATCAAAGAGCAGAGGGAACTTCAGGTAAAATGCGATTCAACTTCGAAGGACCATTCTTTATTCTGAACCTTGTCCCATTTCTGATAATATGCGCTTATAGTTATCCTGTCCAGAGTCTTGCTGAAGCAGGTTACTTCTATTTAGAAACAGCAACATGGTTCCCAATATTTACAGAATTCACTAATCTTTTGCTAATAAATCTATTAGTTGCATATTTGATTTTCAAGATTATAACAATAATCAAATTAATTGCTAAAAAATAATTTTCTCCCTTTTTTTCTTTTTTAAGTTTCCATTTTACTTTCAATTGTAAGGGTAGGGTCTCTTTCATCGCTTCCCTGAGAGAACATAGCTTTCATCTTTGGATTTAAACCGAATATCAAAGATCTCCCTGTCTGTTTTTTAACTACTACTACATTTTTATCTTTAAGTCGTTTTAAGAAACTTTTAGTTCCCATATATTTACTCCTGTACTCGTTAGAAGGAAGCTCACCATATAGATAAATTGTTATTTCTTTTGCACTAGCATCCTTCTGCATAAGATACTGACAAACTTGTCTTTCACGATATGGGAAATTGTTCAAAGCTTGTCGAATAGCAAAAGTATCATGATCCTCAACACCCGCTTGATTTGTTGACCTATCAAATAGTTTAGCTACAGTGAGTACATCGTTATGGGAAACTATTTTTGATTCTTGGTTTTTAGAATATGTATATGAATCTTCTAACAATGAGATCAACTGCCAAGGCTTTCCTTGAGATTCTATCCATACAGCTTCTATTGCTCGTTCAGAGAAAAAGTCAGTTGCGTTCACAATAGTTTGATTCAAAGCGTATGATAAGCGTTTCTGAATCAATAATTTAGTTTCTTCCAGTGAAAGAACTTCAGGAATTCTAATTGTGTATGAGAAATGTTTCATTCCACCTTTCTCTAAACCATCAATGCAAAGTTTTACTTCGTAGATTTGGTTTGTTACAACGCAAGAGAAATGATTCTTCAAAGGTTTTAGAAGTTTGGCTGTATTTTTTATGATGGAAGAAAGATTATCCGTTTGGAAGTTATCAAGCATAACTACTAAAAGAATATTATTACTTTCTAAATATCTCTTTAATTCTACAATTACTTCTTCATATAAAGTGAAATACTTTGAAAGCACTTGTTCTCCAATTGCTATGTAGTAATTTGTTAGAGAGCTTTCCTTCAAATTATCAGGATTAAAAAGCAAAACATGTACTTTGCTGTACTCCGTATATTTCCATAAATCTTCTTTCAAACCATCGTGTAAAATGTTCATTAAATAAGATTTACCAGATTTTTGCCCTCCAACAATTGAGCACATGGCATTTCCACCCGTCAAATGTTGAATTAAACGCGCTACCTGACCGTTGACTTGTTCTGAAGAAATGAATAACTCAGGAACATGCTCCATAGTCCAAGGGTCTTTTTGAAATTCTTGATTTTGAACATTATAGCTTCCATCTTTAAGGTATTGTGAAATTTTGAATATTTTTTCTAATAAGTTCATATTCTAACACCAAATTGAAGGAAGCGACCTCTGTTTGTTTGAAATTTATTCCCACGCTTTATACAGCGATTTTTCCTTAAATACTTTGTTACAACGGAAAAGAGAAATTCAATTAGCTACCTATAACATAATTTAATTTTTCAAGAAAGTGTTATTAGGACATAGTGATATAGGAAATTGGTAACAGTGTATCTATCATCCGCACCAGCTAGAGTATGTCTATATGGGGAGCATCAAGACTATTTGCTTCAAAAAGTAATTCCTGCTGCTATTAATCTCCGACTGAACATAATATCTGAAAAAATTAAAAGAGAACATGTAATTGTATCAAGTAAAAATTTGAATAAATCAATCAGAATTTCTCCTAGTATTGAGAGACTATCGAATACTAGTGATTCGTTCAAGTCATTCATGGAAGCAGGAATTATTTCTCTTAAACAAAGCTTCAATGATATACAGATACCCTTGATTAGCGCAAAAATTGAAAGTTTCATACCAGTAGCAAGTGGTCTTTCTAGCTCTGCTGCTCTACTGGTTAGTTGGATTTCTCATCTTGCTGGAATCCTTGAGTTAAATCTAAAAAATGATGAGATAGCCGAATTAGCTTATAATGCAGAACATGACATAATGCACATACCTTGTGGGAAAATGGATCAATATTCCAGCGCATATGGATCAATTATTAGTCTATCGTGTTCAGAACCACCTAAACTCAAGTACCTAAATAGCCTTAATTCTAATCTCATTATTGTAGATAGTAACACTCCCAAACTAACAAGTGATGTCCATGGTTCTAAAGTATTTAAAATAAAGAAAGTCGTACAAAAAGTTGAGAGATTTACAGATTTAGAGTTAAAATACATTCAGAGTGAAGATATTGGAAAGCATGAAAAAGAGCTCTCGAAAGAAGAATTAAACATTATACAAGCGGTTATATCAATTAAAGAAGACACAAAGTATGCTGAAAAAGAACTTCAGAACGTAAAACCTAATCTAATATTATTAGGAAAACTATTATCTTCGCAACAGAATGCACTCCGAGACGGTATTAAAGTGTCACTACCTATTCTGGATAAAATTGTTAAAATTGGTATAGAAGAAGGAGCATTAGGAGGGAAATTGACAGGTGCTGGGTTAGGAGGGTGTGTTGTTCTTCTAGTAGAAGAAAATGGAGCAGATATTCTTCAAAGGATAAAAATGAGATTAAAATTACCAACATGGTTAGTTGAAACTGATGAGGGTGTTTACTTTCAAGATAGTTTCGATGTTTCATCAACTTAATAATATCCTAGTAATTTAAGATTGTCTCAGCAACTTTAACGGCTTCAAGTGTTGGTTTGACATCATGAGTTCTTATGACATGTGCTCCATTTACAATAGCAACAATTGTAGCACCTAATGAACCATACAATCGTTCTTCTGGTGGAGCTTCATCAAGAATTTTCCCGATAGACGTTTTTCTACTTATACCAACATAAATAGGAGTTTCTAATTTTCGAAATTTTTTTAGATTTTTAATTATTGAATAATCATGCTTAAAATCACGAGCTTCCCAACTGCCAATTCCAGGATCCACTAACATGTTTTGCTTTTTAATTCCAGCTTCAACACCAATTGAGAGACTCTTCTGTAGTTCGTGTAAGATGTCGTTAATTTCATACACGTCACCAGGTTCAGATTTAGCTGCCATCAAAACAACACTTGCATCAAATTCCGCTATACATTTAGCTATTTCTTTCTCCTTCTTAAAGCCTGAAATATCGTTTATGACCCTAACACCTGCTTTAAGAGAATATTCTGCTACAGATTTTTTCGTTGTATCAACCGATAGTACTATTTCATCGTAACTACTCAGAACATCTAGAGACACTCTAACTGCTTTCTTTACAATTCCCAGCTCTTGATTTTCATTGAGTCGACTCTTGCCACCATAGATTTGTATTGGTCGTGTAGATTGAGCTCCTATATCGATTCCATTCGCTCCATCCTTAATCATTTTCTCGATCGATATCTGCAACTCATTTTGAGAAGAAGCTACTGAACTTCCAAAAAATGAAGCTTCTGAAAGATTTACAACTCCTATTATTCTAGCTGGATAATTATCACCAATTTGGAGATTACCGAGAAAACCATTAATCATTCTGCTTTTCTCCTTCTATTTTCTCTTTGATGCAAGGCATGAGTGGTCCGAGAAACATGCATAAATCTGCAGGGATTAGATCATTTATATCTTTTTCATCTTCCTCTGATATTGGAATCAGAGGGTAATTTCGAATAATCACGAAAGGTGTTCTTTCATCTGTTTCACCCATTACTATTTCAGCAGCTGTAGCAAGTTGGTCTGCAATTGCCCTGGATGTAATATGCATAGGTCGTCCAAACAAATCACTCTTTCCTCTTTCATCAATTACTGACTTAAATCCATATGTAGCCAGAGCAGTACCAACTGTTCCCAATCTCATTGGCATTGTTCTGGAGTCAGCAATTATTATACCAACCTTTTTTTGTGTCATCTCGTATATTTTTTTATGAAGATTTTTTGCTGATTTCTTGCTATTTACTGGAAGAACTACAGTTTTATTTGCTTTGACATTTGATTGATCTGCTCCAGCATTTGCTAATAATCCATACTTATTAATTGTAGTTAGAGCTCCAGGGACGACACCAATGTAATTATTTTCACACTCATCAAGTACAATTTGGGTGAACTCAGCTGCTGTATGCATTTGCTCAGCAAGTTTTATTGCAAGCGGAGTTGGAGATACAGTATTGAAACTCATTACCCTTCCCTCAGCAACAGAAACAACTTTACTAGCAATAACTAATACATCATTTTCTTGAAAAAATGTTGATTTTGATTGCATTGATTCCATTAAAATATCAACTATATCATCTGTTTCCTCTATTATTTTGTGAGATGGAATTGCTATAATCTCAATATTAGGCATGAATCGAGTTAAAATTTCAATTAGAAAAATCCTTCTATTAATTGAATAAAAAATTAGAAAATATATGTTATAAACTACACAAAATAAGCAATTAAAAACCAAGATATGGCCAATATAATTACAGCTACTATATTCATTATTGAATAGATATTATTTGTTTCCTCATTGTAAATTCTGTTAACATTCTCATTTATTGAGTGTAGTCTTTTATCAATTGTCACAAGAATTTCTTTCTCTTCACCAGCTTCAGAAAGGGTCTCGTGAGATTCGCTGAGAATGTCAACTAATCCATGAAGTAAAGTCTTATCTTGATCAACTAAGGACGGAGTAACAATCGTTTCCAATTTTTTATGTAAAAATAGAACATCTTCTTTTCTTAATTTAGGTAATTCCCATTTGAGGTCAACCTTGGCTAAGTTGGAAATATGTTTGGTGTGCTCATCAAAATAAAGCTGATAAGATATTGCTTTGTAATCAATATCATCTATTAATCTAAAGAACTGAATTTCTAAATCAGAACTCTTTTGAGAATGATAATATTTTGAAGGGTCAATCACTAAAGCAACTGCTTTTGAGAAGAGATTTTGATAAATTCTCTGTGTTCCTTTATCAGTGCCTGAAAGAAAACAACCGTATGATGGATGTGTGTGACTCCATCCGACAATAGATTCCCTTTTATCTCTATTCTGTAAATCTTCTACAATTTGAACAAGAGCTTCATCCTCTAGAACAACAAAGGTTGATGTTTGTCTTTGTTTACCAGTATCAAAATCTGTAATGATTAACTTCTGTGTTGCTTCATCAACATACCCTAAGAGAACTCCGGCTGATTCTTTTGAAGTATCTAAAGCATCTACCTCTAATATCTTAGCAATTACATAAGCTGAAATCATTATTTCTGAATTAGAATCAGTCATTGTTCAAAATGACATTGTATTAGTTCTATAAATTTATTCCCCTTCAAAGGATTAAATTGTTTACTTCTTTTCCAATGGGTTGTTCTGTTAACAGATAATGAGCTAGTTCTTTTAATAGGATAATGTCTGGATGATTGGCATCTATGTTGAAACTATTAGTTTTATCTAAGACATCCATCATGGCCCACGTTGATAGGAATAAATCGATGGGATACCCTTTTGGATACATTTTTTCCAAAGAAACTCCATTTATTTCTTTCAAGTGAACATTATAACCTTGAATAAATTGCTGGATGTCTTTTATAGTTGATGTGAGTAATTTTGTAACACGATATTCAAGAAATGATTGTCGTCCAAAGAATGTGCCAATGTCTTCAAATCTATCAAAAGATCCTTGCATCCAGAAAGTTGGATCTATTAATGCTATGCTCACAATCTGGCCTTCTGGAGCCACGCGAATCATAAGATTGCTTTGATGATAATCACCAAAGGAATCACTACCTCCTTGTGAAACTTTAATCATTTCAATCAAGACTTTGGATTTTTCCATTATACTTTGTTCCTCTTCAGAACCACCAAATACAGATAAGATTAGTCTTCTGTATAATTCTTCATAAATATCTGTAATCACTGGTTTTGGTTTACATTCATGTATAATTGACAATATATATCCAGCCCAGAAACTTTTGTCAGAAACTGATTGAGCATCTTCATAGTTGATTCCTGTCATTCCTTCATAGGCAATATAAGTAGGTTTTTTCAAATTTACATAGATGTAACGTGGGATTTTAACTATAGACCGAGTTGAAAAATGTTTTTCTAGAAATGCTGTGTTTTTTATTTCTGTAATTATATCTTCAATATTGTCAATGAATTTAATAGCTAATTTGCTTTTATGATCCCCATATTCAGAACTGTAAAACACGTCAATGACATATACTTCCCCAAATCTCCCGCTTGCTTTTCTATAAGCAATATCATTGATTTTTGATTGTAAAACCTCTTTACCAGTGCTAATTCTTGCTTCATTTATCAAATAATAGGAAAAAGAATCTACTAATCGAATCAACAATGGTTTAAGGGAATCACTCATCAAACTATATTTCTTAAAATGTCTTATTAAAGTTTAGTTTATTTCTCCCTGAATCTAGTTTCCTATGTCCAAAGAGATTTAATATCGATGAAGTTTTCTATAACTGGTATCTTAGAAACTTAAGAAAATTTAATAAGACAAGAAATAGAAGTAAGAGTAAGGATTTAGAATTATCTAGATAAGTGGTTACCTTATGAATTCCGACGAAAACGAGAATGAAATGCTTGAATGGGACAAGAAGAATATATCTAGGTTTGCCCAATATTTGTATGATTTAGCAAAAACCAAAGCTGAAGAAGAAGCATTTCAAGCAGAGAAATTGAAAGAACAAGAGGTAACCGTTGAAGAACCAGTTACTGAAGAAGTAGAACCAGTTACTGAAGAAGTAGAACCAGTTCATGAAGAAGTAGAACCAGTTACTGAAGAAGTAGAACAATTTACTG
>JAUWPI010000143.1 GCA_030611665.1 Candidatus Heimdallarchaeota archaeon
TTACTTGTAATCACCTTTGAAGGGAACAACTATTTCTTGGCTTCAACCCTCTCTATTACATTGCAGATAAATAAGATGCCAACAGATATTTTACTCAATGCTTCAAACCAAGACTACGCGCCTAATTACCAAATTTCAGGATACATACAAAATATCTTTTCGCAACCATTAGAAGGTATAGAAATAATTTTACGAATAAACGGTTCTATCTATCAAACCGTTTCTTCCGATATTTCTGGTTATTATTTGTTCGTTGTATCTTTACAACCTGGAACGTATGTTATCGAAATTTCATTTGCAGGTAATCAAGATTATTTATCTTCCAGTACATCAAAAACAGTTTATATCTGGAAAATCGACACTAGTGTTCAAGGAACAATCATTTGGGTAGATACAACGTTAACCATACAAGCATACTTAGAAGATTCTGATAATCAACCAATTGAAGGAACTACAGTTTGGTTTTATCTCAATGGATCATATATTGGTCAAAATATAACAGATGTTTCTGGTCATACTTCATTAGAAGTTACTGGTGTTGTACCTGGTGTTTATGAAATAGCATTAATATTTGAAGGAACTTCAATCTATGAAAGTTCTTCTCAGTTTATCGTGCTTGAACAATCTAAATCTCAGACAGAAATTTCTGTTCTACTTACTGAAGGCATATACGCTATTATTTCAACCACTGTAGAAGTGCATCTCACCTCAGAAGGTGTTCCACTAGAGGGTAAAATGATTGTACTAACAATTGATGGAACACTTTATTTCGGTTTAACTAACTCTTCTGGTTATGTGTTAATAACTCTCGATATATTACTAGAAGCAGGTTTATACAATATGGATGTAGATTTCAGCGGAGATGTGATCTATTCTGCAATAAGCTTCAACCAGCTGGTATACGTAGCAAAAGCTGAAACTAGCATTGAAATAAACTTCTATTATGATAACTATCAACCAATGTTAGGAGGGATTCTTAACAGCATGCTTCCCTTATCTGGAGAACAAATACATATTTACATCAATGGAACATACCTCAAATCTCTAAGCGTAGATACTCTTGGTGAATTCTTAACCAGTCTTGGGTTATCTCCTGGGTTATACAATATCGTGGTAAAATTTGATGGAAATAGAAATCATCTCAGATCGGAAAAAACTTTAGAAGTGATTATATCAAAAACTCCCACACAATTAAATGGAGATGTAGATGTTTATCATGAATATGACGGAGAATCTTCAATCATCGTTCTACTAACTGATACATTGTCAAATCCAATTCAAGCTAATCTGATTATCACAATAGATGGCAATTATTTTGTTACAGTTTCAACTAATTCTTCAGGTTATGCGATTATCAAATTAACGAGCGATATTTCTGTGGGTAGTTATGAACTCATAATTGAATTTCAAGGTGATTCAACTTTCTATCAGTCTTCATTAAGTGTGAATTTAGCTGTAAAATATCCAATTGAACTAACTAGTATTGATTTTGATGCGACTTTTTATGGCGAAGAAGGGTATATATCTGGAATAATAGAGAGCTTTTCTGGTTTATTAGATCAAGTTACAATAACAATGTACCTAGATGGTTCGCCTTTACAAACATTAACTGATATTACTGGCTATTTTCATTTTACTATTAGCCAATTCCTTGACTCTGGCACATATACAATCATTTTGAGAATCGACGAGAGTGCAGAAATTTTCTTCTTCGAGTATCAATTTATTATAGAAAGAGAAAAAGCTTCTTACGATGTCTCTTTGACAGCTCAATCAGTTATTTTCAACGCAGGAAGTTCAATAACAGGTTATATTTCAGTTCTTGGAGTTACAAGTTCAAATGTTGAACTTGAAGTATTCATAGATGGGATTTTCCTTGGAAATCTCTATACTGACTCCTTCGGACATTTTATCATTCCAAATCAATGGTTGAGTTATAATCCCGGTGAGTACAGTCTTACAATACTAGTATTTAGTTCAGGAACTAATATTCAAGACACTCAGAAAGAATACAGTTTCATTGTACATAAGGATTCAATTGAGGTGACAATACAATGGGCTAGTAATGTAGTTGAGGAACAATTACAGCTTCAAGTTATCATAAAAAATTCGCATGGAGAAGCTCTAGAATTCTTCTTCTTCACTATTCGTATAGACGGTATAGATTTAGTTGGTGTTACCGACGAGTTAGGTAGAGGGTTTATCTACTATGATCTCAATGAAGCAGGAGATTTAGTTATTGACTTTACATCAAGTTCAACTAGTTTGTACAATTATAAGGAAGAAACGTTTACTATACCAGTTGAGAAATGTTCAAGCTTAATTACGATACCAACAAATATCACTTATTACGATAGCACTATAGGGCTTGAAGTTATTCTATCTTCGGTAAATGGTAACCCTATCTCAAATGCTCAAGTATATGTTCGTATTAATTCTCAGGAAATGTCATTTGTAACAAACTCTCAAGGTGTTTTCTATATAGATCTGTCTAGTTTTGAGATCGGACAACATTCCATAGAAATTGAGTTTGAAGAATCTGATGATTATTCATATCTGTTGCACACAGAAGAAGTAAGTATTAAACGTCAACAAACTCAAATTAAATTTGAAAACACTGAATCTGAATTAATAATTATTTTACTTGATGGAGAAAATAGAAGCTTAGCTAACAAGGAAATAGAGATACAGTTCATAAGAGAGAATGGAACAATAATTTGGAAAGAGAAAAGAGTTACAGACAACCAAGGTAAAATTGTTCTTAACAAATCCGAGATGAACTTAACGGATGAAGTATTTGAGTTAAAATTTGTTTTCGAAAAGGAGACGTATTATGAATTCGTTGAAAGAACAATAACTGAATCTTGGTGGTTTATCATCGAAAAAGCTAAAGGGTCTCTAGTTGATACAATACTGTATATATTTGTCCTTCCAACTATAGTAGGGTTAATAGTTTTGCCAAAGTTCTTTATAAAGAAGCGACAAAAATAACCAACGAACACCATCATAATCTTTTTATTTTACCAAACTTATTTTATTACAACGAGATTGTGTGGGATTATGATGAGTGAAGAAGAGAAAAAAATACCTAATGACCTAAAAAAGGAACTGTTAGAAAAGACTGGGGAATCTAGTTCTGATGTAGATGAAGTTGCAGCAAAACTAGAGGGAAAGATTCCTACTAAACCTAAAGATGAAGAGGAGTAAGTTTATATTCATTCCCCCCTTTTTCATTATAGAATACTATATTACATCTATTTTATCTATGAAAAAGCTGTTAGTTATGAACAGTGAAATTTAAAAATAACTTCTAGAAGTTAGAGGATGTAAATGATTCCCCGAGAGAAATATACAGATATGATGACTGCAAATAAAGCAGTTGCAATTGCAGTTACAAGGGCTCGGCCTAAGGTTGTAGCAGCTTATCCAATTTCTCCTCAAACGGACATTGTTGAGCATCTAGCTGATTACGTTGCCCAAGGGAATCTAGATGCTGAGTATGTAAGAGCTGAAGGCGAACACTCAGCGATGACTATTTGTGCAGCAGCACAAGGGACAGGAGTTAGAACTTTTACCGCAACCGCTAGTCAAGGATTGGCATATATGCACGAAGTAGTCAGCGCAACAGGCGGGATGAGGCTCCCGGTAGTGATGTTTGTCGCAAACCGTACTCTCATGAGTCCAGGAGGTATTTGGCCTGAGTACTCAGATTCCATGCCTGAAAGGGATGCTGCGTGGCTTCAGCTGTATGTAGAAGATAACCAAGAAGCCTTCGATATGATTCTTCAAGCTTATAAAATAGCTGAGGATTCTCGCGTTTTACTTCCAATAATGGTTTGTGGAGATGGTTATATTTTGACTCATACAACTGATAAAGTCGAAGTACTAAGTATAGACGAAGTTGATGAATTTTTACCTCCCTACAAGTCTGAACATGCTTATTTGGATGTAGATAGACCTACAGCTCAAGGAATGATTGTTCCTCCTGAATATCATATGGAACTTAAGTATCAGATGCATAGAGCTATGCAAGATGCAAAGACCGTAATAGCCGAGATTAACACTGAATTTGCAGATAAATTCGCTAGGGATTATGGTGGACTTCTATCCACTTATAGAATGGAAGATGCTGAAAGAGCTATGGTTGTTACGGGATCTACAGTTGGTACTGCTCGACAAGTTGTTGACCTATTACGAGAGAAAGGAGAAAAGGTTGGTCTAGTGAAATTACGTTTCTTTAGACCTTTTCCAAATGAAGAAATGGTTGAAGTACTCAAAGATGTAAAGGCTGTAGGAGTTTTTGATAGAAGTTTTTCTTATGGGTCTACTGGTCAAGTCTTCTTGGAAGTCAGAAATGCCTTATATGAGCTGAAAAAACCTATCTTGAATTTCATAGCAGGTCTTGGAGGAAGGGATATAAGATGTATTGATTTACAATTCATGTTTAACAAACTTAAGGAAGTGGAAGGGAGAGATAAGATTGACGATCCGCTGGTCTTCGTTAATACAAGGGGAGTAACAGTATGAAATTACAAGAGTTGCCAGATGAAGGTCCATTTGTAAGTGGAGACACCGCTTGTGCTGGATGTATGGCTTCTAACATTGCTCATAATGTTTTAAGAATCTTAGGAGAAAAAACTATTGCTAGTGTACCTCCTTCATGTATGAGCGTTTTTGCAGGAACATTCCCCAACTTGAACTGGAATATCCCCTATTTCCATATGCAATTTGCAAATACTGCCGCAACTGTTACAGGAATATCTCGAGCATTAAAAGCTCAAGGTAAAGAAGACATAGTAGTCCTCGGAATGGCTGGTGACGGTGGTACAGGTGATATGGGTCTTCAAGCTTTATCTGGAGCCGCACAAAGAAATGAGGATATTCTTTACATCTGTTATAATAATCAAGGTTATGAAAATACTGGTATCCAAGCTAGTGGTATGACACCTATTGGAGCTTGGTCGAATACTACTCCTGTTAAGAATCGCAATAAAGGGAACGAATATTATCCAAAAGATATCCCCCGCATCCTAATTGCGCATGAAGCTACTTATGTTGCAACTGCATCTACTGGTGATATCAGCGATTTTATCAGAAAGATAGAACGAGCTAAAGAACTAGAAGGTTTTCGCTATATCGAGATATTATCAGTTTGTACTCCAGGTTGGGATGTTAAAACACATCTTGGACCTCAATTAGCAAAGGAAGCAATTGACACTGGTTTTTGGTTACTCATTGAATATGATAAACATAAACTCACAGTTAATCATGAACCTACATTCAAAGGACTTGATAAGTTCCTTAAGAAACAGGGAAGATTCAAACACATGACTCTAGATCAATATCATATCATGGAAGATCATATTCGTCGTCGATATCAAATTTATAAGATTCTTTCATCACTCAACCATATTCAATAATTTTTCTCTCTAGCTTACTCTTAGTAGCTTTAAACCGCTCTATTTTTTGCCTTACAGTAATGCCACCTTAAATTGACTTACATAGTTATCTCAAGCTTATCTTCTTAAAGATTCATAAAAACGCATGATAGTTCCACTTCAAAAAGCGAGTAATCTTAACTTTCAGCCGCTCTAAAAAAAGATTAGAAATCCCACTATTTATAGAATGTTAATAGAAGCCTTCTAACCAAATATTGTTACTTAAAAATGGGTTACAAGTCGCTTAGGGCTCCGACAAATAAATTTTAAGCGCTATTTCTCGCAGATTCACCAGTATTAAAGCGTCTAAACACTTCTACGATTAAGTTTACAGCCTTTAAATCCCTTAAACTTTAAATACTACTAAGAGCTATCTGTACTTTGATTACCTTATTAGGAGTCAATTAAAATGGGTAAAGTTAAAGAAATGTTGATTGTAAAATCAAAAGTACGTGAATATGTTAAAGGAATTGGTGAATTTAATATTAGCTCTGACTTCATTGAAGCACTCAATGTCGAAGTAGCAGGTTTAATCAAATCAGCCGCTACCAGAACAAAAAACAATTCCAGAAAGACATTATCCGCAAAAGACGTTTAAAATCTAATAGTTTAGAAAATATTCCGAAAGACCAGAGATCCCTAAAAGTTCCTGATCATATCGGTAAATATGTTTTAACTATTACCTTTTTATTTTTTTTCCATCACTTTTTAAGCTGAGAGTACACTATCTTTCATAGAGTTTTTGTTTAAGTCTTTACTCTTCATATTAGATGATTTTTGGAGTAATTAGAAAGCAACTTATTGCTTTTTTATCTGCCTTACATGATTTACTTTTTTGCACACTCGAATTGGTCGAACTAAAAGCAGAATAAGCTATTTGATTCACAAGTATTCATATGAAATTGTCTGGAGAATTTTTCAGAGCTCGATTAATCAAAAGACCCAATAGATTTCTAGCTTATGTTCAGCTAGAAGGGTCATTAGAAGAAGTGAAAGCTCATGTACCCGATCCAGGAAGATTAGAAGAACTGCTCTACTCTAGTGCAGAAATAATGGTCCGGAAGGAATTAGGAACAGAGAGGAAAACAATGTATACAGTAGTTGGGGTTAAATATGAGAATAATTGGGTGAATATTCAATCTATTTTGTCGAACAAGTTATTTGAAGAGGAATTCAAGAAAATTCCATTTTTCAAACATTATGAGATTCTTCGTCGGGAGTATACCTTTGGTAGCAGTCGATTCGATTTCCTAATGAAAAATACCAAAACAAATGAAGAAGCTTTAGTAGAGGTAAAAAGTGCAACACTTGTTAAAGAAGGGAAAGCTCTATTCCCTGACGCTCCTACAAAAAGAGGTGCTAGACATGTAACAGAATTGAGAGAAGCTTTGCAAAAAAGTTTCAAATCCATTATAGTTTTCATCATTAAACGTGAAGATGCTACATCACTTTCACCTTTTACAGAAATGGATCCAATCTTCTCAGAGGAATTGAAAACTGCAAAAGATAGCGGAGTAATAATTCTAGCTGTTAAATGCAGTTACGACCCAATAGACAAACTGGAACTGAACATTGAGGATGAAGTACCAGTAATTCTTTAAAAATACCTAGAATAGTTATTAAAAATCTTAAAATTTAATTAGAAGTTTAAGCCCCTAAGAGTTCTTTTGAGACCATACCTAGAACTTCTTTAGCTTCATCTGAAAGAATCTTCTTTTTGGGTGTTAATGCAGCATCTAGAAGATCATTGAGTATTTTTTCTCTGTTTTTGTCAACTACCTCTAGTAAAGTCATATCATCTACTTGCGTATTGTTCTTGTAGAGTTTAATTATTTCTTCTGCAAGACCTTCTGTAGTTTCCTTCATCGCACCTATGATACGTTTTTCAGAAGCAGTAATCTTACCCTTTTGTTGGCAATAAGATTTTACTGCAGCAACCATGTTGTCAAGAGAAGATCTTAAATCAGCTTCTTCCTCAGGAGTAATTATGTCTTATTGTGGAGTTAGTTCTTCATTCATTTTTTATCTCTTCTACAATTTTATGTTTCAATTGAAATTTAAATTGAATAAAAGTAAAAGAAAGGTATTCTATTTAAATTTTAGCCATAAAAAAAATAGTGTTAAATTATAAAGTTCCGTTGGAGATAATAGAATAATCTCCAACTTTAAGTGAATGAGCTTTTAATCCTTTAACTTCACTATTAGAACCAATGACGGAATCAGAGATTACTGAACGGTATAATTTTGAATTTTCAAGGACAACAGAGTTCTTAATTTCACTGTGGTCGATAGAAACACCTTTCTCTATCATGACATAAGGACCTACAATTGAATTTGTTATTTTACTCCCCTCTGAAATATAAACTGGTTGAAGTATAGTAGAGTTTTCAACATCACCATTTACTGCATGAGTCTCATCATTCAAAAGGAATTTATTTACAGCTAGAAGATCTTCCGGATAACCTATATCTAGTCTCCATCCATCAATTTTTGAAGCTTTAACAGTATAATTTTGGTCAATCATAGCTTGCAAAGCATCAGATAATTCATACTCTCCTCTAGCT
>JAUWPI010000135.1 GCA_030611665.1 Candidatus Heimdallarchaeota archaeon
TTTGATATTTTTCCTTTACTTTTCTCAATCAACCAGTATTACCACCATGTTACTGCTGTATTAATGTTGTTTTAAGAATAACAATGACTTTTTTGCATGGTGGAAACTATATGGGATTAAAACGATTAGTTACACGTAACTCCTCAGAAAAGAAAGAGGATATTAAGATTGTTAATCAAACACCAGGTGTAAAATTCTATTCACTATTGGACGTTGTAAAAACTGAGAGAATTATTGATGATGTTGAAAAAGGTAATCTTGTTTTTCTGAACATTAGTAGAATATCAGCATTTCCTGAGAGGAAGAGAGATTTTCTCAAAACACTCAAAACTAAATCTGCAGAATTACACGCAACTCTAAAAATGGTTTCAGAAGAAACAGTAATGGTTGCCCCTCCGTCTGTACCAATTGAAATTAGATCTTTATCGGCACTAAACATTGACAAACGGAACAAAAAGGAGTAGATTAGTTTTAGAGATAAACTTAGTCTAAATCATCTTTTTGATAATCTCTTTTGCTTGAATTAGGATATCAGGTATTCTGTCTACCTTTGATCCTCCACCTATTGCCACGTCTTCTTTTCCTCCACCGGATCCACCGGCAATTTTTGATAATTCTTTTATTATAGCTACAATGTCAAAATCTAGCTCTTTATTTTTCGCTCCTACTAGAACTACCCTATTGCTATCTGATGAAATAAGAATGCATATACCACTAGGATATTGTTTTACAGCTTGTGTAGCTTGCAGTATTAACTCTTTTTGACCACCACTTGTTTCTTGAACAAAAACATCAAGATTTTCTATTTTCTCTAACTTTGTTGAATTATTGGAATATTGAAATTCAGCAATTTTCTTCGTTAGAGATTCAATTGTTTTTTTCTGTTCTTTCCACTCATTGAAAAATCTCTTTGCTGTTTTTGGTAACATTTTAGGCTCAACACTTAGTATTGCAGAAGATTCTCTGAGTATATTTTCTTGTTCCTGGATATATCTTAATGCAGGTTCTCCAGCTAAAATATCCAATCTTACAATACCATCTTGTATCCTTTCACTGCCTGTAAGTTTGATTATCCCGATGTCACTAGTATTATCTAAATGTGTTCCACCACAAGCTTCAATATCCCACTTATCAATTGAAACGATATGGAGAGTTTTTCCAGGAACAACTCCACCTTGATAAATTCGAAATCCATAATTTCTTTCTGCTTCATCTCTATCTAAATCTACTTTTGAAATCTCTCTCTTCTCGAAGATAATTCTATTTGCAATAAATTCTATCTTTTGGAGTTCTTCAGTGCTAATAGATTGGTAGTGTGTAATGTCCAACCTTGCCTTTTTCTCGGTTTTGTCAGCTCCTGCTTGCCAAATATGTCTTCCTAGCACCTCTCGAGCAGCATTATTTATTACATGAACAGCAGTGTGATGACGCATTATTGCCATTCTTCTTTTTGCATCAATCTCTCCAGAAATGGACACTCCTTTCTTTAGGTCACATTTCTCTTTTAATTTATGCAAAATCGATGATCCTTTTTTCACAACATCAACAACATGATATCTCTTATCCTTAAATTGAATGATTCCAGTGTCATGAATTTGACCTCCACCTGTAGGATAGAACATAGTTTTGTCAAGAATCAAATATTGATCGTTAATGATGTCTAGTACTTCTGCTGTAAATTTACTTTCGTAAACATTTTCATAATAGAGTAAATCAGTTTGAAACTCCTTCTCTAGTTGTATCTCTTCTTTGTCTTTTATTCCCTTTTGTTGTTTCTTTTGTTCAGCAAAGTATTCTTCAAGTTTAGTATAGAAATCTGCAGGTACATCTATATCTAAACTCTTTTCTTTTGCAAGTTCCTTTACCATCAAGGGATTAATACCATTATTCTGGTAAAGATTTACAAGTGTTTTGAAACTAAATTCAGTTTTGTTTTGTAGTAATTTATTAATTATTCTTCTACCAGATTTTTTGGTTTCACTATAACGTTTAATTTCTAAATCTACTATTTTATGAATCTCCTCTCTGTGTTCCTTTACTCTTGGAAAGGAGATGCTTAGATTATTAATTTGAAGATCAAATAATTTTTCAACAGAAAATTGCAGTTTATATAATTCCTTCAAAGCAATGATTCTGCGCAGTAAAATTCTCAGATTATACCCACCTCCAACGTTAGATGGTATTGCTCCATCTGCAATGGTCATAGACAAAGTTCTTGCATGATCTCCAATTGCATATATAGCTTCTTGTGGTCCAAGAATATCAAGCATTTCTTCATAGGACATTCCAAGCTTACCTGCTAGTTCAATTCGCTCTACTTTTAGATCCTTCACTTCTTCTACCGCTAGAAGACCTGACAACTTGCTGTAATCCATTAGTAGTTTTTGATCAACCTTGTATCCATTTTCTTTTTGTAAATATTCTATCACATTTGGAAAAATAGCTTCATAAATTGTTGGAGTACCTTGAGTGAACCATGATGTTCTATCAAGTCCCCACCCAACATCTATAACTTGCATATCAAGCTTTTTTACAGCTCCGTTTTCAAAACCATAGGCAATAAAAACGTTATTTACTAGTTCTGTTCCATATGCAAAGGCTTCAAGGTTAGGGCCAAAATTACCTCCACCAATCCAAATTCCTTCCCCATAGGTGATTTCTTCAGGTTTAAGGCCAATTTCCTCAGTTAGATATTTGAAGTTTAAATCAATACACCTATCCATCCAGTAACCACCAGTCAGTTTTTCCGAATTAAACGAGTGCTGACCAAACATAACAAAGCTTGTTAGATGTCTAGCTGTCTTTCCGATATTGTCTATATCTGAGAACTCTCCACCAGTTCTAATACACATTTGAGGCACAACCAATGGGTTTGCTGGTGGGTCAATAATGCCTTCTAATACCCAAGGTTGAAAATCTGCAATGGAAGCAATTGTAAATTCCATGTCAGCCCTCCATCTAGCAACAACAGGATAGTCTTTAATGGCAGTATGACCATTATTAACGAAGAAGTTTGTTAAACTTTTAATAGTTTCATCAAAATTTAGGTTCTTACCTTTTTTTCCTAAAAACTGGTATCCACCTGAACAACGGGTGTCACCACAAGTTTCTTGGTCATGAACCATAGTCCAAAAATTATGATTGCAAATTGGACAAGATTTTCTAATAAACCCTTTTTCTTTGAAAAGTTTTACCTCATAATCTTCTCTTTTGAACCTTTCTTTTAGTTGTTTTTTAGATATAGACATTAGTAATCTATAATTAGAAAAGAACTGAAATATAATAAAATTTTGCTATAATATTAAATTTATAGAGTGACAATATCTTTTTAAGAGTTTTTTACAACATTTTTGTATGAAAGAGATAAGAATTGAAGAATTGCGAGGAGATGATATTGATCCGATACTCGAAATGGCATTTTATGCTTTTTTCAGCTCTCCTGGTAATCTCGAGCAAATGATCAAAAATAAACCATTCTTCAAAGAAGATCTTTGTTTAGCTCTTTATGAAAATGATGAAGTTGTTGCAGGATTAATGTGTAAACCTATCATGCAAAATGTTCGAGGAGCAATCAAATCCATGTGTGGAGTTGCAGAAGTTGTAACTAAACCTGAAGCTCGAAGACAAGGTTACTCTAAAAAGTTGATGAATCTTGCTCTAAAGAAAATGAAAGAACAAGGACAGATATTCTCTACATTATATCCTTTCAAGGAATCATTTTACGAAAAATTAGGTTATATTACTTTCCCTCAATATAGAAATGCCATCTTCTCACCAACCTCTTTAGTTAGTTTATTGAAGGAAAATTATGAAGGAAAAGTTGAAAGGGTTAACATAAAAGACGGTTTAAATATTTATCTGAATTTCTTAGAAAAAATTCAGAAAAAGGTCCATGGATTGGGGATAAAACATAGAACTGAACAAGAACGTTTAAAGGAATCACCAAATTTTTGGCTAGCAATTGCTAGAAATAACAAAGATGAAGTTATTGGTATTATGACTTATCGAATAACTGGTTTCTGGAAGGAAATAAAGGTCAGAAGTTTCTTTTATGATAACTCTCTCGCAAAGTATTTACTCTTACAATGGTTAGCTCATCATTCAGATCAAGTTAGAGAAGTTCAGTTACCTGTTCCTCACCATACTTATCCTGAAACATGGTACAATGATACATTCTGGGGAGAGAAAGGGAAAATTGTGAATAGAGAATGGGTACCTTCTGTAATGGGTAGAATTGTTATAGTAGATGAGTTATCTGGAATGAATGTTGGAAAAGGGCAAGTGTCAATTAAAATTACAGATGAACAATGTGAATGGAATAATAATTCGTATATTTTTGCCAGTAACAATGGAATTCTAGAAGTTTCAGAGACTTCAGATTATAAATGTGAACTTTCTATACAAGGGTTTTCAGCAATTGTTTATGGATGTTATAACTTGGATGATTTCCCATTCAAAAAATGGGGTAATGTATCTGAAGAAACAAAAACTAAAATTGAAAATTTGTTTCCACCAGCCTATCCATATCTACATGCTGACTTTTGATCTACAGAAGTTCTTTCACTTATTACATTAAAGATTCCCAGACAGTTGGAGCAGAATCTGGGTAGAAATTCTTTATGTCCTTTATTTCAATAGCAATTTGACCAGTCTTTCCATGAATAGAGAAAGGCATTCTACTAACTCTATTGGTGTCCATAGTTACTTTTCTGTCAATTCTGGGATATCTGTGTAAAACAATCTCACTTGAGAGCTTCTTTCTAAAAGCTGAATCATTGGGAATGAGAATATTATATCTAGTGTGATCAAAATCAACACTGTTTCGAACCTGTTTTATTATGTCATTTGCCTTATTTACAGATATACCAAATTCATGTAGTTTCTTAGGAGTTACTTTTTCAAGATAAGATTTGGCAGTAAGAGCATAAATCCTGTTTCTCAAAGGTTTAGCTTCATTAGGAATTTCATCTATAGATTGAGATCTTTTTTCATCATGAATAAATGTAAGATAGTCCAGAATAGCAACTCTTTCATTTTTATCAAATTTTTGAATAATGGGATCCCTTACCCATCCATGTACTCCTCTTCTTCCAGAAAAAATCCAGATTATATCATTAAAACCAAAATCTTCTCGCATTGTTTGATCGATAAAGACTGCCGCATCTTGAATAAGAGACCAACATTCTTTACAGTATTGAGCACCTTTACATCCACAGGTTCTCACTAAATCATATTCATCAATATCTATATCATAAATAAACTCCCGATAGTTCCACTTAATCTTCTGTATTGGATGTTCTTTTGAGGGAGGAGTATCAAAAACTGCCCCAACGTAGGCATCCTTTACGGAATTCTTAACCATAAACTCAAGCATTTTTTCTGTGTTTTGAAAAGAAATATTTCTCACAAATCTATTTTTATCACCAACAACAAACCCAAATTCTCTATTTTTAAAATTTGAGAGACCTATAAAGGACATGAATCTCTCAATTGGGAATTTTTTTTCATAATATGCGGAGATTATTTCAGGGGTCAATTTCTTTTCCATAACTAAACCTTCTTTTGCTTGTCACTTGTTTTTGAATTGTTTGTTGTAGTTTCCTTCTTCTTATAGAAGCGTTTGTATGCATCTTGTGAATATTTTAACATGTGATTTATTTGAAATCCTCTAACTTTCCAACCAGTTAACAAAGTGAAATACCTTGCACACGCTGATTGATATCTTTGATTTATGATTAATCTGGAAATTTCCTCTATCGCTTTATCTATAACTTCACTATTTCTTTGAGACATCTTTACTTTGATATCTTCGTTAATGTCTTCTAGTTTTTTATGAGCCCAATAACAGTAATATCCATTGATACATGTTTTACAGCTTGGAGGGTCATAGTCAACTCCGCCACCAGTTTTACCATAAATATGGTTGATTTGGTATCCTACACGTTGAACAAATTCCTCATAAGACATGCCAACATTGTCAATTGAGTTACTATACCAAAATCGTAATTGGTCTTCAACACTCATACCTATTCTTTTCAAAAAAGTTCCTAGTTGCCAGTTCTCTACATGGGATAGATGACCCTTAGCTTGTAGTGTAGCAACCAATTCTTGAATACAGGGGGGAAAAATGTCTGGTTTTGTGTGTATGGCATCACCATCAGCAAAACCTAGATTCTTGAAATCTCCTGAATATCTTGTTGATCTCGCAATTTTTGATATTCTATCTGTGATTGGTTTTACAGTTACTTCTAAATTCTCATCTTTTTCGATTAAAACTTTAGATTTTTCTATAACATCTTTTAGTTGTTTCTCAAATTCTCTTTTTACTGCAAGCCTGATATCAGCTAGTCTAACAATCCCCCAACCTTTGTAAAGCAAGGCTTTTTTTGCTCCAACAACCTTAGGGATTTTATGAAAACGGACAGCTAATCTTGTATCCAGAGTTTTAACCTTTGATCCATATTTTTGTTTTGATTTTGTATACTTACTAGATCTGTAAACTGAGTCAGCTAGATTAAATTCGCGGTTCAGATTTATATTGAAAAGTTCATTAATTTCTTCTGTCGTCTTTACATTATTTTTTCCATATAAGTCTTTTAGAACGTGAATCCTTTCTTCAGATTTATTACTACTGATAAAACGAAATTCGAAAAGATCTCCTTCAACTTCTACTAACCAAGAACTTAATCTTGGATCTGTTGATACAGCTAGTCTAAGAAGAAGATGCCCTCCTATCTCTTCTGATATGGTTGAAACCCAATCATCGTTAGACATCCAAGAAGGTCTATTGATAATCCAATCATCTTCAGCTAAAAAACGTTCTAATCTTGTTTCTGCAAACTTGTACCAAGTAGTGACATCTAAAGTAATGTCTCCTGGGTCTTTTAAAACGTACCAATCTGGAAGTTCGGCAGACATGAGATATTCCTTACTCAATTCTCTTAGTTAGTCTGACTTATTAAAAAATTGTGCTAAAGTTTTTTGATGTGCATCCATCTTTTTGAGATTTGATATTTTTACTCCAATTAATCTTATACTAGACGGATCTTTTGAAGAATATTCTTCTAATAAAGTCTTTACAGCCTCTCTGACTTGCCTTTCAGATGTTTCATGGCATGTAAGAGAATGAGCTCGTGTAGCTGTTTCAAAATCATTAAACCTTATTTTTAGAGTTATTGTTCGAAAATGCATTTTCTTGTCTTTAGCTTTAGTAACTATGGTTTTTATAGCAGAATCGATATGAACCCAAATATCCAACCATGAGCTATAATTGTTGAAGAAGGTTCGCTCCTCACTTATCGATTTCCTTTCGTGACTATTGAATTTTTCATCAGTTTTTTCTGTATTATAACCATTGACAAGCTTCCATGTCTTCAAACCATATTTCCCGAACTTTTGAAATACAAGCTGATAGAGTAAATTAGCTAAATCACCGCATGTTTCTATAGAATTGTTCTGAAATACTTGGTAACTTTTTTTGCCTATTCCAGGAATTGCAGTAATTTTTAATGGCGCAAGAAAATCACTAATCTCTAAAGGTTTTACAACAGTTAACCCATTAGGTTTATCCACCTCACTAGCAATTTTAGCTAATATTTTTGTTGGAGCGACACCTATTGAGCAAGTTAGATGTTCGCTAGCATAGACATCATCTTTTAATTCAGTTGCTAGCATTCTTGCTTCTTCATAGTCAGTAACAACATTGGTGATGTCAAGATATGCTTCATCATTTCCTGCTATCTTCATAATTGGAGAATAATTGGATAAGATTTTCATTATATTCTCTGATATTTTAGAGTAGAGATTGTAAGTTCCTCTGACCATCGTAACATGAGGACATAATCTCATAGCTTGAGAGATTGGCATACCTGAATGAATGCCATATTCTCTGGCTTCGTAAGAGCAAGTGCTTACTACCCCTCTCTTTGTTTGAGGATTACCTCCTACAATTAGAGGAATACCAGCAAGTTTTGGGTTTTCACGAATTTCAACATTAGCAAAAAAAGCATCTAAATCCATATATAAGATGATTTTATCAAATGTTTGCTCCTTCTCTGAGAAATAAGTCATTTGATTAGCTAATGTCATATTAGCTTATAGTGATTTTAATATAAAAATACAAAAAAGAAAAAAAATGAAGTGAAGGGTTATTTCCTTCTCTTATTAAGGGATATAGCAGTTAAGCCAATCAACCCAATTATAGCTATAAAAAATCCTGCTTCTGTGAATTCGGGTTCAGTTGTAACTTCTACATCTCCAGGAGATGGAGTACCAATTATGAAATCAGTGTTACAGTTGTTAGAGTCTTCGTTGGCTGGTGATCTTTGTAATGTTTCATCCTCACCTGTG
>JAUWPI010000066.1 GCA_030611665.1 Candidatus Heimdallarchaeota archaeon
GAACCATAGTTGGCATTAATGCACTTAGAGTAGTGAAGTGAAAAACATCGCCTATACCTCTAATTATTATTATCAAAAAGAACCAAAGTAAGGACATAGAATCTGCATAAAAAAGATAAATTGCTACAAGTGTTGTAATAGCTATAGATGCATCCGCAATAATGATAATAGCTTTTCTATTTAATCTATCAGTGAGAACTCCAGCAATTGGTCCCAGAATCAAGAAAGGTCCAAAAGCTGCAATTGAAGCTAAACCTAGAACAAGTTCACTCTGGGTTTCTATTGCAATCCAAAGTACTAATACAAATTGAACAATTGTAGATCCAAGTCTACTAAATAATTGTCCACCCCAGAAGAATAAATATTGTTTAAAGTAATTCTTCTCATCAGTAGCTTCAGGTTCTTCGACTATATGTTCCACGTAAAATCACGCTATCGTTAGTCAAGTTGTATAAAAAAGTTCGTTAATCTCAAATTATGAAAATCGGAAAATAAGTAAAAGGTCATTGATTTCTTTTCTTAATCTCAAATGTATACTTGCTGTTTTTGACATATGGACAATGTAAGCAAGTTGAACATTGAGAACCACAACTTTCATTTGAACCAAAATATCTTCCGAACCATCTTCTTATTCTGTTCTTCATAGAGAGTTCTTCTGGTTCATTGTTACTTGTTGCCATATTTTCACCTAAAGGAATAGTAATAGGATATGATAAACTGCAGCTGTTATCAGAGACGTTACTATCAGAGGATAAAAGAAACCAATTGCAGTCATTTTCCAGCTCTTTGTCTCTGATTTTATTATTGCTAAAGTAGCAAAACATGGTGCATATGTCATTTGAAATACAAGAAATGAAATGATTTGAGGGGTTGTCCATGCCACGGTTAATAATCCAAGTATGCTTAGAGCAGAAATTACTACTTCTTTAGCTGCAATTCCAAACAGTAATGGTATAACCATTCTCCAATCAAATCCAAACAAAGGTTCAGTAATAAAAGCCAACCCCCTTCCGATGTAACCAGCGATAGAATATTCAGTAGATACTCCATAAGGGACATTACTCACAAACCAAATAACTATCGATGCAATAAAGATGAAGGTGCCAGCTTTCTTAATGAAAATTCCCGCTCTTTCCCAAGTTAAATAAAAAATATTTCTTATTCTAGGCAGTCTATATTCAGGTATTTCGATGATAAGAGGCATTGTATCTGATTTTCCTAAGAACAGTCTAAAGAACATTGAAGATAGAAATACTAGTAGGAAACTCAGTGCATATAATATTAACATGAGTAACGCAGCAAACCAAGGTTTGGTTTTGAAGAAGATACCAGTGAGAAAAGCAACTACTCCCAGTGTTGCAGCGCAAGGAATAAAGGAATTTGTCAAAATCATTGAAATTCTATCCCTATCACTTTTGATTGTTCGAGCAGCCAGTATACCTGTTACATTGCACCCTAATCCCATAACCATACTGAGAAATGCTGTTCCTTGCAATCCGAATTTCCCCAATACAATATCCATTAAATAAGCAGATCGAGCAAGATATCCTGAATCTTCCATCACTGCTATCAGAATATAAAAAATAATTATTATTGGTATGAATAGCAGGACAGCCCCAATTCCCGCTAATATTCCATCTACTATGAGACTAGTGAGAAAAGTGGGACTACTTACTGCGACGAGCCAACCTCTTACAATATCTGAAAAGTAACTAAGTAAGTAATCTAATCCATTTATTATTGGACCTGATGCGTAAAAAGTAATTAGGAAGAATGCTACATAAATGAGAATCAGAATCGGATATCCCCAGAATTTATGCATCACTACCTTATCGACTTTATCACTTACTTTTTCCTTAAAATCTTCAATACCAATAACTGATTTCTTAACAATGTCTTTTAGAGCTCTATATTTTCTCTTAGGTATCTCATCAGCTGGATCAAAATTCACAGATTTTTTTAGTTTCTCTATTTTGTTGAAGATATCATCGAGAACATATTCCTCTTCAAGTTTTGAGATGACCCATTTATCAGCCTCTAGAACTTTGATAGATAACCATCTAGTTGGATAATCCCTCAGTATTTCTCTATTTTCAATTTGTCTAGAAACACTGTTAATCATTGTTTCTAACTTCTGAGAATAGAGTAAGTATGCTGGTCTGAAAGTATATTTTTCTGTGTGTAATGCATCATAGAGAAATTTCTTTATTCTAATAATACTGCTATTGTCAAAAGCACTAACAAGTAGAATCGGTATTCCAAGCAGTTTTTCTAGTTTATGTTTATCAATTTGAATATTTTCCTTTTCAGCAAGATCCATCATGTTAACAATCAAAGCAATATTATCAGTTAATTCGAGAGCTTGAAGAGCAATGTAAGAAGTTCTTTCTAACCTGGTTGCATCAACAATAGCACACACCAAATCAGGTCTTTCTTCGACTACATATTGCCTAGTTATTAATTCTTCTTCAGAATGAGCAGAAAGTGAATAAGCTCCAGGTAGATCAATAAGGGAGAAATATTCATCTGATAGAAGAAAATGCCCTTCTTTTTTCTCAACAGTTTTTCCTGGCCAATTTCCAACATGTTGGTGACTACCTGTCAAAATATTGAAAATAGAAGATTTGCCTACATTAGGGTTCCCTAAAAATGCTATGCGATGTTCTATAGTATGATTAGTATCTTCAGTTGCAAAAGACTTTCCATGATGAGGTTTACCACTATAAGGTTTACTACCTCGAGGCTTACTACCACGAAATTTTCTCTTATATCTTCTTTTACCTTGATTAAAACGGGATCTTCTCATTTAATTCATTCCGAACTAAGTAGTTACTTCAATCTTCTGTGCTATTCCTCTACCAATTGCAACTCTTGTCGCTTTAACTTCTATTAAAATGGGACCCACATCATTTTTTAATATTCGAAGTTTAACTCCCTCTAACACACCCAAATCTGCTAAGAATCGTCTAGCTTTTTGTCCAGAAGTAATTTTCTCTACTTGAACTATAGAATTTACTGTTGAATCTGCTAGGGAAAACTTATTGCTCATGGTGTTCATTCGTTATCTACTTAAACCATATAAATAATTTTTGGATGTGTCCAAATTCTTAAAATTTGGATAGACGTCATATAATCCAAAAATTATGAGAAAAAAATACTAAACAAATCAGCTAATTTACTCTTAATAAGATTAGTAGTATAAGCTATTCATTGAATTACTTCTCGGTGGATTCTGGAAGAACTATTGGAATCGAAAGAGTCATTTTTGTTCCTACAATTTTTCCTGAACGACGAACAGTATCTATTTTCAAATCCATTTGGTATCTATTTAGTAATTTTCGAATAACAGTGACAGCTAATTTTTTATGATCAAGATTTTGGTTCATAAGAAGTTCTTTACGATCCTCAAGAGAAAGAACGATTCCTTCAAAGTGCAGTTTAGCTTTAACTGTTTCATAAACTGGCGTACCTACCGTTACATCAACTACAACAACGTCATCAGTATATTCCATCATTCGTACTATGAGATTAACGAAAATACGATAAGTAAATTCATCACCAAGAATGTTAACATCTTGAACTCGGTTTATCTCCAATTGCACTCTCTTTGGGAAAAAATTATTTGTGTATCTAGCTGTATGTTTTAGAATATCCTCCAATTTCTGTTCAGTTAGCTCTTCTTCCTCTTGAAGTAATAACATGATGTTGGCATTTTGGATAAGATAAATCGAACGAACAGTAATTTCTCTCATTTTTTCTAGCATTTGGATACCAGTTGGTTTTTCAATCATTTCTGAGTCATAGAGACGTTTGAAAAAGTCGATATAGCCAATTTCAGCGTGTAACTTGTTTAACAAGTCATGTTGGAATAGTTCAAAAAAGAATTGTCTTTGATGCTCAGAATCAACAATTTCTTGAATATCGCGACAGATAAGAACAATGAGTTTGATATCGACTGAAGAAATGAGTGTTGAAGAGATATGAAATGAAACTTCAGTTTTTTCTTTAGTAATAAAAGTGAATTTTTGCAACTCTTTTCCATTTTCCATTGTTTGTTCAAAGAACTCACTCAGAAGTTTCTTTTCCAGTACAAAACTAGATAATTTCTTGTCTTTGAGTTCATCCAAAGTCAACCCAAAATATCTGCAAGCTTGGATGTTAGCTTCTTGGATGGAGCTATCCTCATCAACAAGGAATATCATATCTAAACTATTTTGAAATATGATATCGAAAGTTTCTCTTAAGAGATTAGCATCATCTGAAGGGTTCATTGATAAACTCATTCTGTAATAATATATTATATTTCTTTTATTAAATAAAAGCATTTCTAAAAATGCTTTGTGTTAATTTTAGCTAATACCATACGTCCTTTATTCCACCCCAATAAGCTAAGAAACCTGTAAGGAAATGTAGCACTGGTGTAAGTATTGTTAAAGTTACAAAGTAAAACCAAAAATTCGGTTCACTACAAACAAAAGGTAATGCTAAGAGCATACCTGTGACCATCCAAGATCCTTGATCATACAAAGGTAAAGCTCCACCAGGTTTTACTCCTATCCTTCGCTTTGAGAATGATCCAAGTAAATCTGCAAAATGGTCTCCAATACTCATGAAAAAACCAAGATACCAGGGATAAACACTGAAGACATTATATTGGATAGTACAAACATACCATACAATAATTCCTGCAATAGTACCAAATATAATTCCAAAAATCAATCCTCTCCAGGTTTTATGATCACCTAAGATTCGTTTACCTTTCCAGGTTTTTCCAAAATCAACAGGTGTACCCAAAAAAGGGATTATTTTACTAAAATTAGTAAAAGAATTGCACATGAAAATTGGAAATGCAAAAGCTATAGCATAGATTACCATAGTGAAGAAAGTTCCTGCATCCATAGGGAAAGAAAATTCAATCATAAATCATGAGTTATTAACTTAAATTAAAGTATTATGGATGAAAAAATGACCAAACGGGAATTTTCTGTAACCTTTGAGAAAGGTTAATAAGAAATCATTGAAAAGCGATATTGGAATTGAAGTTACTGGGGAATCTGAGTGGTTCAGAAAGAAGCAAGACGCAAGATTGAATATGAGTGCAATATTTGTAGAGAAACTCGAGTTTTACTCATACTGCAATCACTTCACAGAGAAGTTGATGAAAAAGGATACGTCGAATATGTTGATGTTCATCAATGTCTTGATGAAAGATTAAACGCGAATATTCTTTATGTGGATAAATCACTCGTAGTTAGATCACAAGTTCCTGTAAGAGTTGGAGATGATATGTCTTCAAGTCAAATCAGTGCCTTACAAATTCCAGTACCAAAAAAAGTAGATCTTAAAGAAATAGCAATAACCCCTACTAAGGAGTTTAAATTCAAGAATCTAAAGAGTTTAAGAATTGCTGATAAACTCCGACAAGCACAATATGTCTTACCGAAAAATGGGAGTGGAAAGAAGGTTGAAGTTGAATCTGAGTTAAGTTTTATTGAGTTAGAAGCTATAGTTTCCAAAGGAATTGAAGAAGAGGTTATTGAAGATTGGTTAAAACAAATTGTCTCAATTTTGGAAGCTATTGTATTATTAGATGAGGAAATGCTTTCTTATCTAATAACTTACCTAGACCCAAAAATGAGTTCTCCTCCAACAGGGGAAACCATAATAGAAATAGATATGATTCTCCATGCAAAGAGCTCATTTCCTATTTCATCTCTCAAGTCTTATGCTACTTTCAGAAGGCA
Source organism: Candidatus Heimdallarchaeota archaeon (assembly GCA_030611665.1). Classification (GTDB taxonomy): domain Archaea; phylum Asgardarchaeota; class Heimdallarchaeia; order Heimdallarchaeales; family Heimdallarchaeaceae; genus UBA460. Next base: position 5,745 of record JAUWPI010000066.1, read on the forward strand.
ATGGCCAGAGTTTAGCAAAGAGTATGGTAAGAAAAATTATGAAGAATATGAAAGACTTCTAACTTACTGTATTGGTAATCAACATAAAACACTGCTTGACATATATTTTAAAGCAGAAAATTCTCTACAATTCAATGATTTTATCAATAAAATCGAAGATTTAGCAATGCTAGGTCTAATCAACATTAAGAAAACGGAATTTTTTACAGTCCAAGATGGTTGAGAAACTACAATCTTTGAAAAAAGCTATTAAATAGCTATTTTATTCTTCATTCATGACCTTGCTAGCCAAAAGATTGAATCATTTTCAAGAATCAGTAATCAGAGAAATGACAAGAAAAGCAATTGAACATAATGCCATTAATTTGTCTCAAGGGATGCCAGATTTTAACCCTCCTGCAGAATTAATAAAAGGAATTGAAAAAGCAATAGAGATACAAGAACATCAATATTCTGTAACTTATGGTAGGGAAGATCTACGAGAAAAAATAGCTGAAAAACTCTCTTTATATAACAAAATCCAATATGATCCTGAACATGAAATTACAGTTACTTGTGGAGCTTCTGAAGCTATTTCAAGTGCTATTTTGGCTACAATAAACCCAGGAGAGGAGATACTAGTACTTGAACCTTGGTATGAGAATTATGTTCCGATTACTCATCTAGCAGGTGGGAAACCAGTTTACGTACCCCTAGACGAACAAGATTTTTCAATAGATGAGGAAAAAGTGAAAGAAAGTTTGTCTTCAAAAACAAAAGCAATCGTGATAAATTCGCCTCATAATCCAACTGGCAAAGTATTTTCGAAGAAAGAATTAGAATTCATAGCTGATATCTGCCAAGAACATAATCTAATTGCTATTACTGATGAGATATACGAGTATATTCTCTATGATGGTGTCAAACACATAAGTCTTGCAAGTATCAAGGATATGTATGAAAGAACAATTACAATTTCAGGATTCAGCAAAACATTTTCTATAACAGGTTGGAGACTAGGTTATGCTGCGGCTGAGAAGGAGTTGATGTCAGGAGTAAGAAAAGTACATGATTATCTAACCGTCTGTGCTCCATCACTTTTACAATATTCAGTTCTTGAATCCTTTAACCTTAAAGAGGAATATTTCGATGAATTAAAAGAGAGATACAGACGAAACAGAAATTTCCTAATCAAGGAGCTAAGTAACTTAGGTTTTCAAACTTATATCCCATCTGGAGCATATTATGTGTTTGCTGATATAAGCACTTTTGGTAAAACTGACACAGAATTTGCAGATTTTCTTGTTAAGAATGAAGGTGTTGCTACAGTTCCTGGCACTAGTTTTTATGAACAAAACAAAATTGAAAATTCAGGTAAAAAGCATGTGAGATTTTCATTTTCACAAAAATTCGAAACGATAGAAGAGGCTATTGAAAGAATGAAATCCAGAATATGAATATATATAAATATCCTATCCCAAAAGCAAACAGAGAACAATGACACAAGAGGCAGTTCTTCAAGTAAGCAACCTAACAAAAGTTTACGGAAGAGAGATAAATTTAGGTTTAAAAAAATTCGGTAAGAAGATTATCGGAGCCCAAAATGTAAGTTTTTCAGTTTCAAAAGGGGAAATTTTCGGTTTTCTAGGTCCAAATGGGTCTGGAAAGACCACAGTTATGAGATCTATTTTGAATTATCTAAGAATTGAAGATGGAGAGATAAGTGTATTTGATTTAGACCATAGAAAAGATTCTCTAGAAATTAGAAAAAGAATAGGTTATATACCCGGTGATTTAGCGGTTTATGACAATTTCACAGGAGAAGAACTCATTAAATATTTCAACCATTTCCGACAACATGATGCAGAATTATTGGAAGAATTAAGAACAATTTTTACAGTAAATCTAAAACAAAAAACAAGAACGTTATCCTCAGGTAACCGACAACAGGTAGGAATCATTTTGGCCTTAGCTTCTAAACCTGAATTTCTGATTCTAGATGAACCCAGTTCAGGTCTCGATCCTTTGATTACAGCTAAATTTCATAAGCTATTAAAACGTCTTAAAAAAGAAGGTGTAACTATTTTTCTTAGTTCTCACGATTTAACTGAAGTACAAGCTATCTGCGACAGAGTTGGAATTATAAAAGACGGAGTGATGGTTCTTGTTGAGGATGTAGAAAACCTCAGGAAAAAATTCTTACAGCATGTGTTTGTAAGATTTTCCTCTAGCAAAGTACCGAAATTAAAAGAGATAAAGGAGCTTGATTTTGTTTTAGATGCAGATCAAAAAAATAACGGAGATTTCAAACTCAAAATTAAGGAGAATATTGATGACCTCATAAATTGGTTGAAAGGATATGAAATAGAAAGATTATCAATTGAAGATGCTAGCTTGGAAGAAATTTTCCTACATTATTATGATTAGGTGAGAAAGATGGTACATATATTTCTAAAAAATTTGGTTAAGAAGTGGAAAGCTGGAGTTCTAGTCCCTTTTTCACTTGGATTGTTTATTCTTTTAATAGCTGTAATCTGGCCTGACATGAGAGAAGCTGCTGATATATTCGCTATAATTCTTGAAAGTCCAGTATATCAAGCCATGCTCGGAGATATAGGCTTTATAAATATTGCATTATGGCCTGGAGCGCATCAGATGTATATGGGCATAATGTTTGAATATTATATGATAGCTGTAACAATTTTCATTCCAACAAAAATTATAACCGAGGAGATCAATAAGAAAACTCTTGACGTTATATTAAGCTATCCTATTCCTCGTTGGAGATTTTTGTTAGAGAAATTCGGTGTGTATTTGTTCTATAGTTTACTCTATCCATTGTTTGTAATGTTGTTTACTTTCATCAGTACGGAATACATACAATACAACTATGCACATCTCAATGTTGAATTTGATTATTTAATATTAACATTTTCAATGATTGGAATTTGGATGCAATTTTTCAGTTTGGGAGCAATAGCTTTGTTGTGTTCAGCTCTAATATTAGACCCAAGAAAAGCTCTAGGTGGATCAGCAACAATAATATTTGGCATGTATATTCTTTTTAGGGTGGGTGGAATGACAGAATCTGTAAAATTTGTAAAATACTTCTCTGTATTTAATTATATGAACTTTGGAGCGATTATGTCTTCAGGAACTTTTCTTGTAGGAGATTTCTTCGTGTTATTGGGAGTGGGTTTAGCAGCTCTAGTAGGTGCATTGTTAATATTCCAGAAAAGAGAATTGAAGTATTAAGGCTCCATTCACATTTTTCTTCTTTTTTTAAAGATAATATTATATATTCAATTATGCATAGTACATGAAAGAGTTGTATACTATGCCAATTATTAAAGGTATAAAGGATATTAAATGGAATCTCTCAAGGGAAGGTTTTAAGGAAATGTTAGACACAACAAAATCACTTTTCACAGAAGAGAAAAAGTTGAAGAAATGGGTGTATCTGTACACATTCATAGTAGCGCCTATACTAAATTTCCTTATTTTGAGGATTCAAGAACCTCAACTAATTCTCCTTCATGGCCCACCACCCACGTTCAAATTCTCTCTAATTAATCTGATCTTGGTGGCTGTACTTATAACATTCAACATTTTTACATTTACTATAACTCTTTTAAGCTTTGATAAAATAAAATCTATTTTATTTGCATCAATGTTTACTCAAATTTTGATTCTGTTCTTTGAAATAAACATTATTAGAACGTATTCTCTTTCTTCTGCTGATTCCGAACAATTGATTATTTTGTTTTTTATATTGTGTACATTATCCATTTTGTTTGCTCTAGTACATCTGTTAAAAATGGTTTACTTGAGAATAAAAGCTAGAATTATAATAATAAAAATGAAGAATTCTGAGAACTAAATTGATCTTCATCGTCTTTTAGTTGCTCCAACATTTTGGTTATATCATTAGTTGGTTGTTTACACACAAATTGTTTACAGATATAAACAGTGGGTAGCTCATTTACTTGTCGATAATTTTGGAGAATATCAATGATTTTGACAATATTTTCATTTTTTGTATCTTTTAGAATAACTATCTTATTCGGAACATATTCATAGTTGATTGCATCTATCATTTTCTTGGTGGTTTCAGCTGTTCTATCTCCTACTACTACAATCTCAAATGAAGGCCCTTTAAGGAAATCTAAGGCACTTAGAAGGAAAGTATAAGCATAAGGTGTTCTTTTTACTTCTGAAGCGAAATTTTGCATTAGAACATCTGCTTTTTCTTCCAATTTGGGATCAGATAATATTCTTCCAAGCTTAACTAAATTGAGCAGAGCTACAGAGTTACCTGAAGGGATCGCACCATCATAAATCTGTTTTTCTCTAATCAGTAGATTCTCACTGTCAGTAGATGTAAAGAAGAATCCTCCAACTTTGTCATCCCAGAATTTTTCTAAAGCTGTTTTGTTCAACTCGATTGCATATTCAAGATATTTAGTCTTAAAACTTGCTTCATAAAGTTCTAACAATCCCCAAATGAGAAATGCATAATCGTCAAGATTACCGCTAATAGCTGATTCACCTTCTCTATAACGGTGTAAGATGTTTCCATCCGTCATTTGCAGATTTTCTATAATAAACTGTGCTGATTTTTCTGCTGCTGCAAGATAATCTGTATTTTGAAAAATTCTTGCTGATTTTGCTAGAGCAGCAATCATCAATCCATTCCAGTCAGTTAAGATTTTATCATCTTTAAGAGGATGAACTCTTTTTTCTCTAACATTAAAAAGAATTGTTCGTATCTGCTCTAATCTTTTATTTTTGTTCTTGTTTGTATTTCCTAAATCATTTTCAAGAGATTGCTGTAGAAAGGGAATATTAACTCCTGTTGCTTCTTTTGTAGCTTCTTCTAGAAAGTTTCCTTTATCTTCAAAGCTATATATTTTCATATAGAGTTCAGCATCTTCTGTATCTAATATAGTTGATATTTCTTCCTTTGTCCAAGTATAGAATTTTCCTTCTACTCCCTCACTATCTGCATCTTCAGCTGAAAAGAAACCCCCTTTATGGTGAGTCATATCACGAAGAACATAAGATATGATTTCTTCAGCTGTTTTTTTGTAATTAATATTCTTTGTAGCCTGATAAGTTTCAGTATAAGCTAGTGTTATCATTGCTTGATCATAGAGCATCTTTTCAAAGTGCGGTACCTTCCAGTTTTCATCAGTAGAATAGCGATGGAAACCATAACCTATGTGATCATACATCCCACCTAACCTCATTTCAGAGAGAGTTTTCTCAACCATCTCTAACGCCTTTCTATCCTTGTATCGTTTCCAATAACGTAGAAGAAATAGTAATCGATGAGTAGATGGGAATTTAGGTGCAGAACCAAAACCACCCCTTTTCTTGTCAAACTGATTAGATAGCATAGTAAAAGCTTGGCTAAATAGTACATCAGAATCATAAGAGGTTAATCCTGAAGAAGTAGATTCTTCTAGATGAGAAAGAATCTCTTTAGTACTGGATAATATCTCGTTCCGATTTTCATCCCACAATTTTGCTACTTGAGTCAAAAGATCCATGATACCAGGCATCCCTCCACGTCCAAACTTTGGAAAATAAGTCCCAGCAAAAAATGGTTTTCTGTCAGGAGTCATAATGATCGTTAGAGGCCACCCACCTCGTTGAGTCATCATTTGACAAACCTTCATGTAAATACTATCTATATCAGGACGCTCTTCTCTGTCAACTTTTATCGAAACAAAAGAGTCGTTCAGTAGTTTTGCTACTTCTTCATCTTCAAAAGATTCTCTTTCCATAACATGGCACCAGTGACAAGTAGCATAGCCTATGGAAAGAAAGATAGGTTTATCTTCCTCCTTAGCTTTATTGAATGCTTTTTCCCCCCAAGCAAACCAGTTGACAGGATTAAACGCATGTTGTAAAAGATAGGGGCTCTTCTCAGAAATAAGATTATTAGGAGAAGATTTGTGACCTTCGGTATTCATTAGATAAACCTTGTTGATAAGTTATTAATTAATATCCGTTTTACAAAAAATGAAAGTTTAGCTTTTATTGAGTTAAGTCAACATAACAATGTTCGCATACTCTGTCGGTTTTGTAGACAACTTCTTTACAGTTTGGGCAGAATTTTTGGTTTATATCTAAAGGTTTTGGAGCTGTCAAGGATGGAGCTTCTATTGATGGTTCAATAATAGGAGTGGACTCTTGAATAGCAGAAGGAGTAACTGATGAGTCGTCAACAAGAGAAGGTTCAGGAATTTCTGGAGGTGTAGCTGATGAGTCGTCAACAAGTGTAGGTTCAGGAATTTCTGGAAGAATAGCTGATGAGTCATCAACCGGTTGAGTTTCAGAATCTCCATCTTGTATCATGGTTCTATCGTAAATACTTGGTGCTTTGGGAATAGGGGTTGATGGAGCTGGAGTGCTTGGATCCATAAGGATTGTACTTTCAGCATTAATAAGTTTGAAATCAACAATCAGTTTTCTGAATCCTAAATAGATTAGAAACAAGCCAATTAAATTTCCATAAATGCCTAGAATTGTAAAATACATGATCAGCCAAGAGAGAACATTGATAATACCTCCGACCAAAGGAAGGATTGATGGTTTTTTGATAAATCTCTTCTGTTTTCGGTAATCTTGGAAAATTCTGTAATTCATAAACAGAGCCAGTAACAACATACTATTACCTATAAAAAACAAAGATGTATTTAGATAATTGAGAGGAATAAATCCCAACACTGTAAATGTTACGTAAATGATGAAGAAAATTCCAGTATACTGGAACCTTTTTTCTTGCCTCTCTAGAGTAAAAATTCTAAGGTAGTTTCTAGCATGTAAAGAGATTTGGACGAGATAGAAAACGAAAAAACCGAGAAAAACTATTTCTGTAAAAGAACAAATTATGAATAATGCAGCGTTCAGAGAATAAAAGTCTGAGATAACATTTAACGAATAAAATGAAAGAAGATTTAATTCCATTATAGGATAACTTGAAAGATTAACAATCAAGAAGAGACTCAGTATTGATACGACAGTTAGGATAAAACCTGAAATTAGTAAAAAGGTCAGAGAATTCTTTACTTTCCTTGAGGAAACGGAGAGCTCTCTTTTGTACTTATCAAAAGTTGGACCTTGAACGAATCTTGGCATATTTTAGACTCCTAAACTAATATCTAATAGTCATTTCACCTTAAAAAGGAATCTTATAATGACAAAACACAGAAATGAAACAAATTAGAAAGATAATCTGAGAATTAGAGACTAACCAAAGATAATCTACATCGAATCAATGTAAGCAAATTCATCAAATTCCATTCTTTTTGATACTATTTGTTCTTGTTCAACATGTTTCTCACCTAATTTACCTTCAAGGTCAGAACTATGTTTACCTACTGCTATAAGGGTAATCAATCTCATTTCTTCAGGGATATTGAGTACTTCTTTAGCAATCTTTTCGTTAAATCCAGCCATTGCATGTGCTACTAAACCTTTGTTGACAATAGCTAACATTAACTGAAGCGTTGCCATTCCCGAGTCAAAAAGATAATACTCTCGTTCGCCTATTTCGCAATCAAGATCAGGTTTACTAAAAACAGCTATTAACATAGAAGCATCCTTGGCCCAATAATTACCTCCAGAAAGAGCTGTATGCAATCTCTCTAATTGTTGTTTTTCTTTTACGAACACAAATCTCCAAGATTGTTTATTAGCACAAGAAGGGGCTCGAGCAGCAAGAGTTGCAACTTCTTTAATAAATTCCTCAGAGATATCAAGAGGATCCAGAGCACGGAAAGCTCTTCTCTTATGAACTAGTTCTTCAAATTCCATGAAAATAAAAGTGAGAGGTTACATTTGAAGATTTCCCAAAGTCAAATTATCAAGATTGTAATTTATCTAGAACTTCTTTTACTTCCTCAGCATGACCTTTGACTTTAACTTTTGGCCAAATCTTAGCAAGCTTACCCTCAGGATCAATAAGAAAAGTGCTTCTAATAACACCTAAGAAACTTTTTCCGTAAATAGTTTTTTCTTTCCAAGAATCATATAACTGAAGAACTTCACGATCAATGTCACTAAGAAGAATGTGTTTGAGCATATATTTCTTTATGAATTTCTGGTGACTTTCAGGAGAATCAGGACTGACACCAACAATGGTAGCATCTAGATCCTTGAAATCATCAAAACTGGCAGTAAAATCACAAGCTTCAGTTGTACAACCAGGAGTGTTATCTTTGGGATAGAAGTAAAGAACAACCCATTTTCCTAGAAAACCTTTCAAACAAATGTTCTTCTTGGATTCATTAAGTAAACAAAACTGAGGAGCTAAATCGCCTTCTTTTAACATAAAATCGTCTCTAAATATTATTAGTTTGAGCTGTTTTAAAAGCTTCTTTGAGTCAAAAGTAAGAAAAAAAACAAAATCATTTTACAATAAAACTGCTTTTGAATAACAATAAAACATAAATACTATCTATCATTAAATTAATTTGGTTGACAGATGTCCGGTGATGTTGGAAAAATATTCAAAATAGTTCTGATTGGTGACGGTGCTGTAGGTAAGACAAGCTTGAGAAGAAATTACATTGGAAAAAGCTTTAGGGAAAATTACCTCATGACCATCGGAGCTGATTTTTCTGTAAAACAAGTAATGTTTGAAGATTATCAAATAAATCTGCAACTATGGGATTTAGCAGGCCAGCCTAGGTTCTCAGAAGTACGAGGAGCTTATTATGCTGGAACTTATGGAGCATTGGTCTTATTTGATATAACTAGACCAAACACATTTACCAACATTGATTACTGGATAAATGAGCTGATAAAATATAACGATCACAAACTCGTTCCATTGATTATAGTAGGAAATAAATCAGATCTAAGAGCAACAACTCCTGCAGAAGTGCAAGTGGACAAACTATCTGCAATGGCTTACGCTGAAACTTTATCACAATGGGGAGGATTAAGAGTTGATTACATAGAAACATCAGCACTATTAGGACAGAATGTAGACAATTCTTTCCAAAATTTGATAAGCAAAATTTACACGAGATTAGGGATATAGGAAAGAAAAAGAGAGAGGAATGAGGTTTAGTGCATTCCTACAAATTTGGCAAAACCAGCCATACGTTCGGTTCTCAAAGCATATCTGAAGATTTCAAATAGGATACACAAACCCAGAGTGAAACCTATTATATAAGCCCAATCTTCAAAACTAAGTAGGTAGTAAGGGAGAACTCCCTCAAATCCAGTAAATGTTGCTTGGAATAGAGGAATATAGACTACTCCAAGTAGTAATACCCATGAAAGTACAACAGCACCAATCAAGTATTTATTCTTAAATGGATGAGATTTGAGGAAGGACGTTGCATTGTCATTCCGAGCTATGAACACGAACCATAATTCAAATGATAAAGTAGCTACAAATGCTAATGTTTGAGCATAAGCAACTTTAGCTTCATGGAATTGGTCAGAAGTTAATGTTAAACTGTTTGCAGAAGCCCAGTTGGCAATAACTCTGTCACCTATGCCTAGGTATCCTACAAGGAACATACTTAAGGAACCTATAAGTGCTATAACACCTGCAAACGAAGCAAATGCGTACATATCTCTTACGAATGAGGTTTTTTTACCTCGTGGAGGTCGTTTCATCAATTCAGAATCATAGGGATCAAAGGATAGAGACAATGCTGGTAGAGCATCAGTGAGTAGGTTGAGGAAAAGAATTTGAAGAGGTAGGAAAGGTAATTCTTGGAATGCAGCATAAACTATTAAGACTGCAAAAATCTCATCGAAGTTACAACTCAAGAGATAACGAATGAACTTCTTCATGTTCTCGAAAATGTTACGACCTTCTTCAACAGCAGAGACAATAGTATTGAAGGCATCATCAGTAATAACCATAGC
>JAUWPI010000124.1 GCA_030611665.1 Candidatus Heimdallarchaeota archaeon
AGATAAGTGATACAGAATGTTGAAAAACAAATATAGTCCTGAAGACAAATCAATCCTTCCCCACTTTGATCTCTTGGTTAATCTGGATCCAATTTCTTTTCCAGCCAATACTTGTTCTGTGGACATGTTTACTAGTAAAACAGTTTCTTTGTCAGTTTCTTTCTTGTTGTCTTTTAGCATTTTTTACCTCTTCTAAGTATAACTTAAACAAGTGATGCAAAAATGAAACAAAGATATGATCCAGAAGACGGAGACGATGCGATAACTCCCCCTTTATGGCATCCGTAAGAAAAGAAAGACTTTTTGAAAAACGTACACAGTCTAGAAGATGGAAATAGAGACAATTGCCATTATACGGTCTCCATTCCAAATTTCTTCATTTTTTATTATTTCATTTTTTCACATTCTATTCTTTGAGGATTATTATCCAACTTTATAAATCAATTTGCGGATAATAGTTCGAAAGTGATGAATAATAGAGTGAATGAGGATTATTTTAAACAACAAATCCAAGAAAACATAACGTTGGATAAATTTAGACAGATTGTAGAACAACTTCGAGTTTTTACATCAAATAATAAATCAAATATGAATTTAATCCAAATAGTTGAAAAAATAATTGAAAAAGCTAAAAATTTCTACGATTACAAATCAATTGTAAACTTGTATGGACTCAAAATATTGTTACTGGAAAATCATAAAAAGAATTTGGAAAAAATCATTAAAATAGCAAATAATATGGAAAAACTTTCTAAAGAAAATTCTAATCAAGAAGGATTAGCATTAACTTATTCATACTTGTGGTTCATAGAAAAGATAAAGGGGAATAAAGTCAAAGGAAAATCTTTCATAGAAGAAGCCTTCCTGCTTATTGATAAGTCAAAAAAGGAAGACCAGTATATAGTTCATTTTGTACATTATTCATATGCCATTGAAAAATGGTTAGAAGAACATGATTCTGAAAGTGTAACAATTCTAGAAGGGTGTGCGGAATATTTCTTCAAGGGGGGATTCTATAGGAGTTTAGCTCAATCTATTGGACTTTTGGGGATAATCTATACCAGAATACATGAAAACAAAAAAGCATTAAACCTGAGCAATCAAATTCTCGCTAATAGATCTCTCTTTGAAAACTTACCACTTGATGTAAGAGGGATAATTTACTATTTCGCAGGTTGGGGTCATATTCTAAACGCTAATTTAATAATGGCTGAATCTTATTTTAGCCAAGCTTATAATATTTTTAAACCAATCTATAAGGATAGTATCTACTTCAGTAATTTTCTTGTTCTTCACTCTTATTTTGCAACTGTTAAAGGATTGCAAGGCAAAACAGAGCAAGCTTATGCTCTAACCAAAGAAGCGTATATTCTCCTCCAAACAGATTATATTAAGACTAATTTGGATCAAATTACAAGGAAGCAGATTATTCATAACCTCAATCTTGTAAATTTCTACAATATTTCATGTTCAGGAAAATATAGTCCCCAGGAACATCAAGTGTTGATTAATGAGATAATTGATAACTGTAACGACCTGTATAGCGATTTCATGACTTTTAGTGAATTCATCCTTAGCGCCAATCTTGGTTCTGATAAACTTCACCAGTTATTGGAAGTAGATAATTTCAGTATCAACCGAGTAAAACATCTGATTAAGTTTATGCTTGAAAAACAAAAGCTAGATACAGAGGCTAGCAAAGAGCAAAAAGCTCTGAATTGTATTACTATTTTGGAAAAGCGTGTAAAAACAACCAAAACCACTTTCATGGAAGATGCTTATGTAGATCTCCTTATTGCCCAAGAGCTGTTCTCTCTTAAGCGATATGCTGAAATCTCTCCTCTTCTAAAGAAATATGAAAACAGATTAAAACAAATCGAAGTGCTTGAGATGCGCATCTTCATGGAAGCTTTCATTCAAGTTGGAGCGTATAAGAACGGCGATCCCCTTGGTCCAGCTTTACAATATATGGCTATAAAGAAATGTAGAGATTATGGTTTCTCAAGACTAGAAAATACACTACTAAAGTACTTGCAATTGCAGCATAAGGAGATAGCAAGAACAGTATAGGTTTTAGGGAGGGGTTCCTATGTTCTCTGGAGGTCTTTCATTTTGTCTCTAAATATCTTCTGGTTTTTTGTAGTTCTTTCTTCTTAGATTAATAAAATAGAATGTTGAAAAACAAATATGGTCCTGAAAATGGGACGAATCAATCCTTCCCCACTTTGGTCCTCCATATTAATCCTCTTTTTTTCAAGCTCTTGTATTGTTGATTTTTTTACTAGTAAAACAACTTCTTTGGCAGTTTCTTTCTTGTAGTCTTATAATGTGTTTTAGCACTTCTAAGAGTAACTTAAACGTGATGCAAAAATGAAGACTAAATATGATCCGGAACCTGGCGATGATGATATAGGACCACCTTTGTGGCATCCTTAATTTTTTTATATAAATGTTAAAATATTACCCTCCTTTATAAATCAATTTTCTGATATAATTGTGAAGGCTATGGTTAATATCGATTTATTCAGTACTATCAAAGAAAAACTAATCTTAGTAGAAACGAAAGATGATTTCAAACCTGTTTTTAAAATAATTCAGAGACTAGCATCTAATGAACGTTCAAACAAAGATGTGCTAACCTTGCTTGAGGAAGGAATGATGAAAGCTGTTTGTTTAGAAGATAACGAATCTTTAGTTAATTTATATGGTCTAAAAATATTACAATTGGAACATTTAAAGACAAATTTACCCATTATTTCAGAACTGCTAGATGAAATGTATAAAATAGCTGAAAGGCAGGAATATAGAGAAGGATTAGCGTTCTATTACTCCTTTGTCTGGTACATTGAAAAATTTAAGGGAAAGCAAGAACAAAGTAAAAAAGCTATTTTAAAAGCAAAAGATATTCTAGATCATACTGAAAAGAAAAATGAATATATTTACCATTTTGTCAGATATTCTTACGCAGTAGAACAATGGACAGCATATCAAGATAAAGATTGCACGGAAATTTTTGAAGAATGTTTGCTATATTTTTATAATAATGAGTTCTATAGAAGTGTTATCCAAACGTTAGGGCTTCTGACGATTATCTATCAACAGACTCAGAACAAGGAAAAGGCTTCCAGTGTGTCTAAATTGTTACTTAATCATAGCCATTCCTTTAATCAACAACCTGAAGATATAAAGGCTATAGCATATTATCTTGCGGGAGTAAGTCAATTATTAGAACATAATCTCGGGCAAGCAGATAATCTGCTTAGTGAATCCTATTCTTTACTAAATAACAAACTGCATCATAGCAATTTTTATCCTTATTATATTATCAGATTATTATCCCACATAGCTATTATACATGCATTGCAAGGCAAACTTGAACAATCATTTGAAGAAATTGTGAAAATTGAAAATTTATTTGATGACGAACACATCAACAATGGTATGGATAATAATAGCAAAGAGCAAGTAATCCATACATTAAATTTAATCAAGTTCTATGTTTATTCAAGATTGTTCGATTTTAAGGCAGAAAATGTTCAGATTCTTATTAACAAAATATATCAAGGAATTGAAAATAACTACAGTGATTCTATACTTCTTAGTGAGTTTTTATTGAACGCAAAATTAGATAGTGAACAAGTTAAAAAATTGATAAACACAAGGAATGCAAGTTTATTTAGAGTTAAACATATCATAAAATATGCTCTAACAAAATCAAGTAACAATTCTGAAATGAGAATAAGATTTCTCAAAAGCATACGTAGCAATAAACAGACAATTAAGAATTTCACTTTTATTGAAAAAGCTCATTCTGATCTACAACTAGCTCAAGAATTATTCTCACTCAGAAGATATGCTGAAATCGCTCCTCTTCTTAAGAAATATGAAAACAGATTAAACCAAATAGAAGTTCTCGAATTACGTGTCTTCATGGAAGCGTTCATCCAGGTAGGAGCGTATAAGAACGGCGATCCTCTTGGTCCAGCTTTACAATATATGGCCATCAAGAAGTGTAGACTCTATGGGTTCTCTAGATTAGAAAATACTTTGTTAGATTACTTACAATTGCAACATAAAGAGATTACAAGAGCAGTATAGGATTCTAGGGAGGAGCTCCCATATTCTTTGGAGGTTTTTCTTTTTGTCTCAAAATTTCTTCTGATTTTTGTATTTCTTTCTTCTCTTTTTTCAGTAAAATAGCCTAGTGGTTAAATAGGTGCATTTTGTATTTTTCTATTCTTAGATTGCTAATAGACGATGAAGACAAAATACGACCCCGAGGATGGAGATGAAAGTATACCTCCTCTATGACTATCTGGTAGACACTAATTCTTTTTTTCTATTTACTCATATGATTTAAGTTACAATTGATGTGGTAAGATTGTTTTCAACTTCTCACTTTGCAAATAATATTACTGAAGCAAGGGCTCATGTTGGATCAAGATATACCAAAGACATTCAATTAGCAGATGGATTGTATATTTGTTATTTGAAAAAATCAGAATAATTTGAATAGATGCTTGTTCTTTTGTGAACAAAATTTAAAGGATTACTTCACTACGGCTCACTATGTGGGACATACTTATCGGTATTTTATTGATACTTCATGGGCTTATTTTTATCATGTTTCTAGTTTACGTTAAATTACCTGAAGAGGACCAGTATTTTGGTTGGTCAAGAAAATCATGGTTATTAGACAAATTTCTAGGTGAGAAAGCAATAAAGATCATAGGACTAGTTCTTTGGTCTTTAATTATAGGAGGGTTCATAGCTTCAGGCATTATGCTATTTACAGGAAATTATGCTGCTTGGAGATTGTTAACTATTGTCATTTCATTTGTATCTCTTCTCCCGTTCCTACTCTTCTGGACGGATTTACAACCAAAACCCAAAAACTTCATCCTAGGTCCAATTGTCGCAATAGGCATAATAATTGCTCTACTCATATTTCAATGGCCAACAAGCCAGATACTATTTGGGTAAAAGTAACACCAAATTAATCTCTTATTTTTGTGCGAGATTTTTCTTATTTTATCTTTGACAATAGATTTTTTGACCCCCTGGCTAATAATCATTTCTTTTTCTTTTTCCTAAATACTTCTTCGTTGATGATTTTTCTAGTATAACAGAGATTTTGACACTTTCTTTCTTGTTGTCTTATAGTATGTTTCTACTATTCTAAGTATAACATAAATGAGTGATGAAAAATGAACCAAAAATATGATCCTGAAGACGGAGACGAAAGCATACTACCACCACTTTGGTCACCACACTGATTATTATATGGGGAGAAATATCATCTCCCTTTATATATCATTTTGCGGATAATCAATATGTGAGTGATGTTGGGAACAAAGATTGATTTTCATTATATTAACACCATCAATAGTGAAGAGGAGTTATTTAAGCTAATAAAAAAGCTAAGGGTCATGGCTTCTAATAAGAATGAGCCATTAATCTATCAGTACATTGAAAACGCAATAAAACAAAGTAGTAAACTCAAAGATGCAAAATCACTTATCCGTTTATATGATTTACAAATAAGACAATTATATAACCACACTAGTAATATAGAGGAAATAAAGAAGATATTAACAAAAATGTGCAAATTGTCTCAAGAGATAGAATTTTCTGAAGGACTAGCACTTATACATCAAATTAAATGGCACCTTGGGAGACTTCAAGGAAACATAAAAGAAAGCAAGAAAGAAATACAACTTTCCCTAGAAGTTATTAAAGAAAGAGATGTATCAGATGCCTATACATTATTCACATGCAAATATTCATATGCGATAGAAATCTGGTTGAAAAACCACAATACAGAAAGTGCAGTACTGTTAGAGGACTGTGTTGAACATTTCATTCAAGAAGGATTTTATCGAAGTTTAGCTCAAACTTTTGGCCTCTTAAGCATGATTTACACTCGTACTCATGACAGCAAGAAGGCTCTAAACATGAGCAATGCAATTCTCGCCAATAGACTTCTATTTGAAAATCTACCTCGTGATGTTAAAGGAATCACGTACTATTTCACAGGTTTGGGTCATATGTTAGATGCTAATCTAGCAATAGCTGAATCGTATTTCAATGAAGCTTATACTATCCTTAAGCCAATTTACAAAAACAGCATCTATTTCGCTTATTATCTTGTTTTACTCTCCTACCTTGCTACAGTTAAGGGTTTACAAGGCAAAACTGAGCAAGCTGCAGAGATGGTTAAGGAAGCAAGTAAAACTCTCCAAACAGCATTTGTCAAGAAAAACTTGGATAAAAACAGTAAGAAACAGATAACCCACACACATAATTTAACAAACTTCTACAATCTCTCTCGTCTAAGTAAGTATGATCCACAAGAACATCAAGAACTAATTAATGAGATAGTCAAAGGATCTGAAAATCTGTACAGTGACTTTATGACCTTTAGTGAGTTCATCCTTAACTCAGACCTTGATTCTGATACACTTCAGGAAGTATTAGCAATAGAAAATTTCAGTATTAACCGAGTAAAGCATCTGATTGAGTTTATGCTTGAAAAACAGAAATTAGATACAGAGATTAATCAAGAACAAAGGGTTTTGAATTGTATTGCTATTTTGGAAAAGCGTGTAAAAACTAGCAAAACTACCTTCATGGAAAATGCTTATGCGGACCTCCTTATTGCCCAAGAGCTGTTCTCACTTAAGCGATATGCTGAAATCTCTCCACTTCTTAGAAAATACGAAAGCAGATTAAAACAAATTGAAGTGCTAGAGATGCGTATCTTCATGGAAGCGTTCATTCAAGTAGGAGCATTCAAGAACGGAGATCCTCTAGGACCAGCTTTGCAATACATGGCTATTAAGAAGTGCAGACTCTATGGGTTTTCTAGATTAGAAAATAAATTGCTAGATTACTTACAATTGCAACATAAGGAGATAAGAAGAGCAGTACAATAGAGTAAGGAGAGGAACTCCATCCTTGTGGCACCTTCTTAATTCTTTTCTTACCACATAAATAATATTACTTGTGGTAAGATTATTTTAAATCCTAGATTTTCCCAGTTCAGCACAAAAAAATACTGTTTTTATTGATTTACTCTGCGCGCTTCACTCTAACTTTTGTTGAGTTATTTGTGCTTTCTTTGTTGCTTGTGAGACCATCGTCTTCATCTACTTATCCACAGAATGGTATATAAACGCGAAGAAAACGCAGTTGGAGTAGCTTTCCCTATTCTCACTAACCTATGCTTTCTTTCCAATTTTTTCTCGAAAATGTTTCCCTCATTTCCCCTCATAACAAGATTGGGTAAGTTTTTACTCATCAGTTGACTACGGTATTATTACAAAAACAAATTTTATAGGAGTTTGGCTTCCAAACTAATTCTTTCTTTTCAAACTCTTTTTTTGTTGATGCTTTTACTAGTAAAACAGGTACTTTGACAGTTTCTTTCTTGTTGTCTTTTAGTATATTCTAACTCTTCTAAGTATAACTAATAGAGTGATATAAAGATGACAAAACAAACATATGATCCGGAAGACGGAGACGAAAGCATAACTCCACCCTTGTGGTGTCCTGTATAATTTATTTCTTCTCTTTCTTCAGCAAAATAATGATTAGCAAAAACAAAGGCTTATCGTATTATACCAAGTATATAAATCATTTTTCTGATTAATAATTAAATGTGGAGTATCAAAAATATAGAAAATAACTTGGATTCTATTCAAACTAAGAGTGAAATCAGAGCAATAATTAATGAATTAAAAGTCATTTCCTCTAATGAAAAATCCCAAGAAATTGTTACTTTAATAAAAAGAGTTCACAAAAAATGCATTGAGATAGATGATAGAGAGAATCAAGTGATTCTATACGGACTCCAAATCGGTCAATTATACCATTTGAAGAAGCATCTTAATTTAGTTTCTAACCTTTTATTATCGATGAAAGAACTTGCGGTTGAAATTGACTATACTGGTGGAATAGCATTTTCTCTTATGTTTGAATGGTTGATTGAAAAAATCAAAGGAAATAAAAGTAGGTACTCTAACGCAATAGAAAAATCCATCCAAATCCTAACAAAGGAAGAAGTAAATGATGAGTATATACAAACAATGTGTCATTACTCTTATGCTGTTAAAATCTGGTTGGAAAATCATGATGCCAAGAGCACACACATACTTGAGAATTGTTTAGATTTCTTTTATCAGAACCAGTATTATCGAAACTTAGCCCAAACACTTGCAATATTATCCATACTATATTCTCACACTCAAGAATCAAAAAAAGGTCTCAGAATAATCCAAGATATACTCTCAAACAGAACTATTTTCCATAACTTACCTTTGGATGTTAAAGCAATCACGTATTATTTTTCAGGTTTAACACATCTGTTACAAGCAAATCTTAGACTTTCTGAATCATTTTTCAGTGAAGCTTATGATATCTTTAAACAGATTTACGAAAGCAGTATTTACTTCAGTAATTTTCTTATCTTGTACTCTTATCTTGCAACTGTCAAAGTATTGCAAGGCAAAACAGAACAAGCTTGTGTTCTAATTGAAGATGCAGAAATTCTTTTCCAAACAAATTACATAAAAACTAATTTAGATCATGGTACAAATAAGCAGATTACTCACACTCTCAACCTTGTAAAATTCTATAATTTGTCACGTGTAGGTAAGTATAATCCCCAAGAACATCAAGAGCTGATTGGTGAAATAGTTGAGAAATGTAAATACCAATTCAGCGACTTCATGACTCTTAGTGAGTTTATCCTTAGCGCTAATCTCAATTCAGTTAAACTTCAACAGTTATTAGAAATAGATAGTTTTAGCATTAACCGTGTTAAGCATCTAATCGAATTTATGCTTGAAAAGCAAAAGATAGATGCAGAGATCGGTAAAGAACAAAAGGCTTTGAATTGTATTGCTATCTTGGAAAAGCGTGCAATAACAACCAAGACCACATTCATGGAAAATGCCTATGTAGATCTCCTTATTGCTCAACAACTGTTCACTCTTAAACGATACGCTGAAATTTCTTCTCTTCTCAA
>JAUWPI010000074.1 GCA_030611665.1 Candidatus Heimdallarchaeota archaeon
AATCGGAAGAGAAAACTGAAGAGAAATCTAAGAAGAAATCTAAAGAAGAATCTAAAGAGAAATCGGAAGAGAAAACGGAAGAGAAACCTAAAAAGAAATCTAAAGAGAAATCGGAAGAGAAAACTGAAGAGAAATCGGAAGAAGTATCTAAAGAGAAATCGGAAGAAAAAACTGAAACAAAGGAATCTACTCAACCTACTAGCCGTCCACCAAGGAGAGAATCTAAACACGGGATAGCTCACATCTTTTCAAGCTACAATGATACAATCATCCACATAACAGACATCTCTGGAGCTGAAACTTTCAGCCGTAAAAGTGGTGGAATGTTTGTGAAAGCAGACAGAAATGAATCAAGTCCTTATGCAGCAATGAAAGCAGCGAACGCAGCAGCACAAGAATCGCAAGCAAAAGGAATATATCAACTGTATGTAAGATATAGGGCACCAGGAGGACATAAAAATAGAACTCCAGGACCAGGAACACAAGCAGCACTAAGAGCACTGAAAAGATCAGGAATGAGAATAATAAGACTAGAAGATGTAACCCCACTTCCACATAATGGTTGTAGGAGAAAGGGTGGCCGTAGAGGCCGTAGAATGTAGTTTTACTCTTTCACTTTTTATTTTTATTTTTGTAATATTTGGGTTTATTAATCATTTTCCCTATTATATTTTTGATTGTTTTGAATCTAGAAAATGAAAAGAAAACACATTTATGTAAAATATGTAAAAAATCCTTCAATCGTAGATATCATTTGAATAGACATGTTGAGACAGTTCATAGAAGCAAAAGAACCTACAAATGTCCTACATGCAATTTTTCAGCATCAAGAAAGGATAGTTTGGATAGACACATTAACCAGATGCATACACAAGAAAAAACAGTCTCTTGTGATGAATGTGGAATGCAATTTAAGCAATCTGGCAATTTGCTAAGACATAAACAGACTGTCCATTTAAAGAAGAAACTTGAATGCCCACATTGTGGTTCTCTCTATTCTCGGAAAGATAGTTTACAACGACACATTAGTTCTGCACACAATTGAACAATCAGGTGATAATATTAGCTCTAAAAACAACAAATCAAAATTCAAATGTGAGGAATGTGGAAAGGAGTTTGCAAGAAAAGATTCATTACAAAGGCACAAAAAATCCATTCATTTGAAAGTAAAATTTGAATGCCCACATTGTGATTATTCAGCTGCTAGAAATGATTATCTGAAAAGACACATAAATAGTATACATTTGAATTTACGGAAATATGTTTGTGAGATTTGTGGAGAGGGATTTAATCAATCGGGAACATTGAACAGACATATACTTACCATCCATGAGAAAAGGAAACCTTACGAATGCACACAATGTAATACTGTTTTTTCGAGAAAAGATCAACTTCTACGTCACACTCAAACAGTACATGAAAACATTAGAAACCACATCTGTAACGAATGTAGAGCAACATTTCAATTATCACATCATCTAAAGGATCATATCATTTCAATGCACACAGATAAACGCCAACACATCTGTGAAGAATGTGGTTTTGCCTTTAAACTCCGAACCCACTTAATTGATCATGTCAAAGTTGTTCATCAAGGTCTTCGTCCTTATGCCTGTGAAGAATGTGATTCCTCTTTCCCCCATGCTCGTAATCTCAAACAACACATTATTTCTGTTCACACTAATGATCTACCTTATGTTTGTAAGAAATGTAAGAGGGGTTTTGCTGACCCTAGTCATCTGTATAGACATGAACAAGCTGAAGCTTGTTGGTTTACTACTACTACTGCTTACAAATGGGAAGAGCTTTGCAAAGAGATAGCTGAGATTCTTCTAGAAGGAAAGAATTGGGAGTGGAAACCTACTATAGAAACTCCTGAGTTGGTTGAGCAGACTAGAGTGCAACCTGAGATAGTTATCTATAATGATGATGGTACAATGGATTTTATCGATGCTAAGAGGTCTACTTACGCTATTTACAAGGAGAAGGATCTGGTAGTTTATCCTAAAGTGGCTAGGAAGGTGGAGTTCTGGTGCCTCTATGGCAAGACTGAGGGGATGTTTGAAGAGGAGGAAAGGATAGAAGGGAAGTCGAGTGAGGAGATAGCGAATGAACTAAAACAACAGAAATCTGAAGAAAGAAAGAAAAAAATAAGCGCGATAATTATGAAAATATTGCTCCTTAAAAAAGGAGTTGAGTATAATAATCAAACTCAACTGACCTAAAGCCTTCAATATCGCTCTGTTATACCTCAATTATCTTTCTTATTTGTCTGTAACATGAAATACAAGCAGGTTTGTCTGTTGACGTTTTTATTGTATATCCACAAATATGACAAAATTGACCTTTAACAGCTCCTTTTTTCTTGTCTTCCCAACAATCCTTACAGCGAACAACATGAAGCTTTTTCGGTTTATTGATGTCTATCTTTATTTCATTTCTACAAACGATACAAAAACCAAGGTGTTCTTGATTCTCTGATTTCAGAATATATTTGCCATTGGTTTCAGAATATTTTAGTTTAATAGAACCAGAACTCTTTGTGCCTTCTATGATTTCCTCACCCACATCCATTAGCAAATTGATATAATTCTGGATATATCGAAGACTTTCTTCATCACTCGCACCTTGGAAATCTACACCAATTTCAAAATTTTCACTTGCTGAATGATAATAGAGATTCATTGAGGATACTAATGCCCTATTTCCATTAAAATAACACTTAGCATGAAGATCGGGAACTAACCATACCTTGTTCGCATATTTCTTCAACTTGTTTTTAATTTCTGTTATTTCAGTTTTGCTTTTTGGTTTTCTAGTAATAAAAACAATATTAATATCATTTTTCTTTCTTAATTCTAAACCTTGTACCAGAGTAGTCCAAATTTCATCATTCTTTTTTGTAAATTTTATATATGGACTAACTAAAAATAACTCTTTTTCCGCGTTTAAAACAATCTCTTCAATTGCACCAGTTAATGAGCTTGTACTTGAGCATACTTTCATAAATATCACCATTCCCTTAAAGGCTTTAATATATTCAAATATAAGTTCTTTGGGGGATTTCATTTTGCTTATAACAAAAAGCATCAGAATGTAGTTTTTACTCATTCACTTTTATTTTATTTTTGTAATATTTGGGTTTATTATTGAGAAAGTAGTATATTGAAATCTTCTGGGGCTATACTTGCGATTTTGTCTGCAATATTTCTCATTTCAAAATAATGGTCCTCCATATTCTTTTCTGGACATCTGATATTATACTGCCTGTATCTGACGAATGCTGTGCAAAGTGCGCCATATATTGTAAAAGATTGCAAACTATCCATTTCTCTATTACTGAGATGACGAACAGAGAGATACCCCCTAAGTAATTCCTTCATCTTGATAAAATCCAGTTTGCCATCCACTCTGCAGCTCCCCACAAACGCCATGCCAATATCCATTGCATAAGGGGCAATACAAGCCTCTTCGAAGTCAATTAGGTAGTATTTATCGCCCACAATCACATTATCAGCAAAAATATCTGAGTGAATAACTCCCTGTGGAAGATCCATAGGTGGGAAATCAAAGGAATATAACCAAGATTTGAACTCCGGGTTCTTCCAGTAATCTGTCTCGAACCAGTGAGCATGCCCGTAGGGATGATCAAAAGGTAATTGAACATCTAGGTCAAGGCTATGTAGTTTAGCGATTATACATCCGAGTTCAAATACGCTATCTGACGAGGAAAGAATAGATCCAGGTATGAATTTTTTCAAAATAACTGGATATCCCTTGTAATCAATCGAATGACTACCGTCTTCTGAAACAAAAAGTTTGTTGGTTGGAAAATGTGCGGAATTCAGTTGGAAAAGAAGATCAAGCACAACCTCAATCTCCTCATGAGATTTCTCATTACAGACTGTAAGAATAAATTCTCTACTGCTACTCTTCAGAAGGTAGGATGTATTGTACTCACCTCCATGCATATACGTGAAATCATCTATATAACAAGCAAATTTTTCAGCAAGAATAGTAATGGTCTTGAAGTCAAGATTATTCAGTTGGCCCATCCAATCCCCTTTATATAATTCTATATGGTCTTCGATCGCTCATTTAAATATTTAATTGTCATCTCTCTTTTTTATTTTTATTTTTATATGGTACTATTTCTTATATATTGAAAAATTCAACCATTTCTCAATGAATCTTGATATCGATCTTTCTAGAATCAAATACACCTTCAAACAGAAACCATTGCTTATCGGTGGTAATGCTATGGAGTATTATGGTCTCCGTAAAGCTGGAGATGATATTGACTTTGTTTTAGCTCTTGAAGATTATGAAGGATTAAAAGAGGCTTACCCAGAACCAGAGTTTCACAGAGATTTATTTGGTGATCTTGGAGTTATAGTTCATGAATTCGAGCTTTGGAAGTGGATCTGTAGCTTTGACTACGATTTTTTATCTGAGAAAGCAATAGAGAAAAAAGAATATCTAATCATTTCTTTAGAAAAACTCCTTTTCCTGAAAGCTTTAGCAATGAGCAAAAGGAAATATCGTAAGGATTTGATACTTATCGTTCAGAAGTTTTTAGATGATAAGTATGAAAACAATGAAGAATGGAAGGCTAAATATCAGAAGTAAAATAAGAAGACTATTCAGTCATGTTATCGCTCAATTCGAGCAATCTTTCATATTGCCAAATACGTTCCTTTGAATTAGTTTTCACAGCATAATTTGCAGCGTGGATAGCATGTCCAGCAACATGTGCAGTAGCAGCTGCATGACCTGCTGCACGGGCTACGGCACAAGCTTTATCATCCTCAACCTCACGGGCTGCAGCGTGAGCGGCAAAAGCAGCAGAACGTGTTTCATCTACAGATATCTCTCCACTCACCCATGCTCGAGCAGCTTCTACAGCTTTTCTTGGTCTATCATCATTTGGATGCTTCTCCTCAAAATAAGATAATACATGTTTGGCACAATCGCTGGCCCAGATTGTTAATGTTTGTTTATCCATGGTGGTTGTAATTTCAGCAATCTTCTTCTTTAAGTCAGCATCAGTTGTCTCATCAACATTATCTTCCTTCATATCTATCAACCAAATAATTATCTAAATCCCTTTTATCTACCTAAGCTTAGATTGGTGAAAGCCATCTCCTAATCGTCTTCATCTTGGTCTTCTTCTTCATCTGTGTGAATAATAATTTTAATTTTCAATCTTCTAGTGAATGCCTCATCAAAAGGATTTTTGAGATTCGAAGCAAGAATAACTAATCCTTCGTGATTTTCTATACGTTGAAGTAGATAATCTGTTTCTTGATTTGCGTACTTATCATGAGCATCAGAAATATCTGTTCGTTTCCCAAACAAAGCATCTGCTTCGTCAAAAAATAATATCCAATCTTTATTCTCTGCTTTAAAAAAGATTTTACTTAGATTCTTTTCTGTCTCACCAATATATTTGCTTGTTAAAGCAGCTAAGTCTACTCTGTAAAGAGGCAAAGACAAACGGGTAGCAAGATAAGAAGCAGCTATAGTTTTTCCTGTACCAGAAGAGCCAGTAGTAAAAAGGATACGTATCCCAGATAGCGATGATGATTTAAGTTCATTGTTTATTAAATTATCAAGTTGGGATTGAACTTTGGTAGGAGGTTTCACTCTTTTCCTGAATAACCTTTGGCAAAGTGAAGGTATTCTTACCATAAACTTTCTTCTAATCATAAGAAGAACAATACCTTTACTCATTTAAACATACTCTCTCTCCAAAACTTTTTTCTACTACTACACCTTTTATTGTTTGGGTTTATTCTATGTCAATAGAAAAAGTTAGAGAAAATGTTTATGCAATTACCGATGGTACCACACGAGGTAATGTGGCTGCTTATGTTTTACCTACACAAATCGTTTTTGTTGATTCAGGGATGCATATCCCTTTGATGAAGAAATTTAGAGAATATATTGAAAAAGAAACTGGGAAAAATGCTTCAACTCTCTTTATAACACATGAGCATGGAGATCACGTTTTTGGTAATCAAATCTTTGAAGATTGTGAGATTATTACCTCAGAATCTACACAAAAAGCTATGGTTGAATCTCAAAAAAATAATTGGACACCTGAGAATTTAGAAGAATGGAAAAAGAATGCTGAAGATCCTACTGCTTTAGAAGGTTTGAGGATTGTTATGCCAACAAAAACCTTTGCGGACGAGTATGAATTAGTAGATGGAGATGTTAAAGTCATCATCAAAAGAACTGGTGGTCACACCGAAGGATCAAGTTACGTTTATTGTCCTAATTACAAAGTAATGTTTGCAGGAGATAATCTGTTTAATCACAGCTTTCCTTGGGGAGGAACACCTACATCCAATCCAATGAAGTGGGCAAAAGCTCTAGAAGAGTACCTTTCTCTTGATGTGGAACACTATATTCCAGGACATGGGTCAATTTCTGGGAAAGAACCTTTAGAGGAATTTCTAGCTTATCTGAACAAAGTAATGAACTTTATGAAGGAAATGGCAGAAGCAGGAAAAACAGAGGAAAAAATCCTTGAAGAAGCAGACAAGATTGAGTATTATCCACCTAGAAGGGAAGGATGGAAGGCTTTAACATTAAAGAAATGGTATGATGTTGTACTGAACTAATCAAATCTTCTCTTTTCTTTTTTACCTTTTTGATATATTTCGCGGAGATTATTTCTAGAAAACAGCTGTTTTTGTCAGATAGTTATTTGAGGTCTTTTAGTTTTAACTTACAATTAATTGGTAATCTGTTAAGAGTGATGCAAAAATGACCCTAAAGAAGAGGACCAATGAAGCCTCCTTCCCTTCAGCAACCCATAATGGGGGTCCTCTTCCTTCTTCCACAATAAATAAGTCTTAAATAAAAGCAAGATAGATTGATTTTGTTTGTGTTAAATAATGTATGAAATAAATTTTGTTCCTAAAATTAACGAAATCAGTCTTGATGAAAAAGTCAAGTTTTCTTCACTTATTGATTATATGCAACATGCAGCATACATGCATGCAGATCAATTAGGAGTGGGGCACCATCAGATTTTTCATAAAAATTTAACTTGGCTGCTTCTAAGATATGCAGTAGAAGTTCTTCGTTATCCTACTTTAGATGAGAAACTTAAGGTAGTTACATGGGTAGCTGAGTCTGAAAGTCCAAAATTCACCTTAAGGGATTTTGAGATCTATGATGAGAAGGATAATATCATTTGTAAAGCAACAACAAGCTGGTTGCTTTATAATTACAGAAAAAGACAAATTGTTAATTTCGTAGATTATTGGTCAAATTACGATGCAAAAGAAAAAAGAGCTTTAGACTATGATTTTCCTAAATTAGGTTTACCTGAAAAAGCTTCCACAAAGAGAATCATAAAGGTTAGATTACATGATCTAGACATTAATCAGCATGTAAATCATCGAATGTATATAGAATGGATAATCGAGGGAATTCCTCAAAAAATATTTAAAAAATATGAATTGGAAAAACTGGAAATTAGTTTTAAGGATCAAGCACTCTATGAAGATGAAGTTCTGATTGAGACTGACACAGAAAAAATCCAGAACACAGGACAAATTAAAGCGGTTCATCAAATAACAAAAGGGAAGAAAAAAAGTCTGGTTTCCAAAGCTATTACCTATTGGAGAACACTAGACTGAAGAGAAAAGACTCCTAACTAGTATGAAGTAGATTTATATTATAGATTGATATAAACAAGTTATGGGATACGAAGGAATTACTTTTCTATTATTTCTCGCTTATTTACCTCTTGTTTGGATTCCAATCCGTTTAGCAATTAAGAAACAGACAGGATACAAAATTGCTCCTGGAATCCTTGCTCTCTTTCTGATGGTTGTATGGATCGTTGGTTTTGTTTTTCGAACAATGTTTGTAACAGTTGTTGAGCACCTAATTTTTGCTGGATCGCTCTCTATTGTAGCAGTAATTGTCTTCGAGATAGTTCGAGGTAGAACTAGGTTTCTTAGGAGATTCAAGACAAGAAGGCGTTTGACAGGACTTATCATAATTGTCCTGATTATTGTTGTTGGTGGGAATTCATTATTGGGTATAAACAAAACCATGCAAAGCGCGAGGTATTTTGAGAACATGGTTACCTATGATTCTACCAATTTACCATTTATTGTTCTTGATGAAGTAAATGAGATAGATAAGAATATACGACTTGTTACTAAAGAATTTGCAATAAGCAAAGCAGAACAAAATAAAGCTATTTTTGGCTCTAATGCTGAATTAATGGAAGCTAATGTCATATATGTAAATGATTCAATTTACTGGTGTATGATTTACGCACCGAAAAGTTCGGCACAGTTTTGGACACCAGGGCAATTTAACCATGCTTGGGGACTGATTCTAGTTGAAGTTAACAATCCAAACGCTGAACCAGTAACAATCAAGTTTCCGGAAGGAGAGTTTAATTATGCTGATGGGTTATGGCGCAACCACAATATTGTTCTCAAAAATTATCGCCGAGACCAAGGAGCAAAATATTGGCGCTCATATCCAGCTTGGACAGGTACAGAATGGGTTTACGTTGTTACTCGAACAACAAGAGATGTGTATGGAGCATGGTACTCAGATGGGATAGACATTCTTGATATTACAACAGGAAGTCTAATCAATCATTATACAGCTGCAGAATTAGACACAACACCGGACTACATTCTGCAAATTTACTCTGAAAGATTGATTGAAGAAAAATGGATCTGGAACTGGGGTGATAAGAGAGATACAACAGTAGAAGGTAACATACGTTTCTTTACCAGTTTTCCGTTTTACAGTTCAGATAGGATTGGTTTTTATGGTGACGGAGTTGAAGATATCCGTTATGTGAAATATCAAAATTCTACAATATCTTTCTTTGCTACACATCCTTTTGATTCTTCAGAAACTCTAGCAGGTATCGGTGTAATGACAAAAAGTGATGTTACATTTTACGACCTTAGAAATCGAGGATTTATTTCAGCTAGTACAGCAGCTACGCTAGCTGAGGGTCAACTTACTGCTCCAAATGAAGGAGGTTATATTGTTCAAATGCCAGTGCCATATACACTTAACACTTCTATTGGGTTGAGATTGTCTTGGTTTATACCCATTTATTGGCAGAGTGGTGCCATACAAAGATTATCTCACGTCTGTGTTATTGATGCCTTAGACTCAAGTTATGTTGCTATTGCTGAGGCAGAGGGACTATCGGGTTCTCAAGTAGTAAAAGAAGCACGATTACAATTCAAGTCCTTTTTCACAAGTGAAATTATTGAAGACCAATATGAAATTGCACAAATAGAGGATGTTGGAAGCTACGTAGAAAATGGTGACAGTATCTTTGTTTTTCAATTGAATGATAGTCGAACAATACGTTGCTCCCAAGATTATCTGAATGTAACTCATTGGAATCAGGTTGTTCTAGCTGATATAGGAGACGATATACGATACACATTCACAGAAGATGACGAAGGAATATTCTGGGCAACAGAGTTCTTTATATTAACTTAATCGTTTGAGTGTATCGATTATTTTTTTCTTTTTTCTTATCACTTAACTTTTTTATATTTCTAATCTAAATCAAACCATAGAAAGTGTTAACAAAAATGGTGTTGAAAATCAGTGAACAAGGAAAAGAAGATATTTGATTTGGTAAGTCTTGGTTCTTGCACTATGGATATGATTGTTTCCGTAGAAGACGTATTAAGAATGGAACTTGTTGATAAAAACCTAATTGATAAAAAATATTTAGCAATTGAGCATTCTTCAAAATTAAATATTAGCAATATTAAATTTCATCCCGGTGGTTCAGCAGCAAATATCTCTTGCGATCTATCCAGCATTGGTTTCAATACAGCATATATTGGAGGAATTGGAGATGACTTTAATGGTAAAGCATGTTTAGAAGATTTGCAAAATCATGGAGTAGATACTTCAGGTGTTAAAATATTTAGTGAGGATGTAACAGCTGTTTCTGTAATTATACTAACTCCTTGGGGTAGAGATAGTTCAATATTAGCTTACAAAGGAGCAAATAACCTCTTCTCTGAAGAACATATACTAGAAGAGATGCTATTATCTACAAGATGTTTTGTTTGGACATCATTAACTTCTAACATCGGCATTAAAGCAATAGAAAAATGCATCAAACTAGCTAAATCCAGTAATGGTTTAATTGTGGGGCCCCATCGATTTCAATCATAAAAAACCGTTCAGAGGAAGTAATTAACTTGCTTCAAAAAAGTGATATTACAAGTTTAAATGAAGAAGAACTTAGTGCTCTCACTAATGAAGTTGATATAAAGAAAGGAATGGAGAAATTATTTGATTTAGGCATTAAGATTGTTAATGTCACATTTGGAAAAGAAGGTCAGTGGTTGAGCGATGGAAAGACAATTATAAAAACAAAACCTCCAAAGGTTTTTGCAGCTGATACAACAGGTGCTGGTGATGCAACTATCAGTGGTATCATTTATGGCATATTAGAAGGGAAGAGTCTCGTGGATACAGCTAGAATAGCTGTTTCATTAAGTGCAATGGAGATTGAATCTCCAGGAGTTAGAGTGGGAACACCAGTAAAATATTCAGAACTCGAAGAATTTATGAAAAATCACCAGATTACTCAAACAATAGTTAATCTGTAATTAAGAACAAATAAAATAATTTAGGACTATTGTCATTGCACTCAATTTCCAGGGAACAGATTCATCAAATCTTTAAGTGATGAAATTATAAAATCAGGTTTCTCTAGCTCTAGTCTCGATCGAGTAAAGTCTCCGAGGACCCCTAAAATCCCCACGGTTTTTGTTCCTGCAGCTTTACCAGCTATGATATCTTGAGGAAAATCTCCAATCATAGCACACATTGAAGGATCCTTACCTAGTTCCATGCACGCTAGTAATAAAGATTCAGGATAAGGTTTGATTTTCTTAACTTTATTTCGTGTAATTATAACATCGAAGTTGTTTATGAATTCAATATGTCTCTTAACTCTGTTAACAGTCTTGTCTCCAGCATTTGTAACAATAGCTAAATCATAACCTCGAGAATGAAGAACTTCCAAAATGTCATTTACACCTTCAAGTGGAACTATGTTTTTGAAAGCCATTGGATCAGATTTAACATTTCTTAAAACTCTAACAACATCAAAAAGAGATAATTTCAATGCTCGTGCTGACTTCCACACCATTTGTAGTTTTAATGTTTTTGAACTACCTTGGGAGGTTTCCATTACTTGAGTTATCATGTCATCTAGAACCTCTTGCCGTTTTTGTCTATCAAAATCTGGTTTAACCTTGTCGAAAGCTCTTATGAATGGATTCCACCATCTTTCACCAAGATCAATGAGTGTACCATCCATATCAAACAGCAGAGCATCCACTTCATCTATTGAAATCATTTCTAACTGAACCAAAAGTATGATTATAATAATGTTATTAATCTATCAAAATCAGCTGATTTGTTAACCAGAAGTCTTTTTAGATAATAATATTTGTGTTGTAATGATGCCAGATTCTTCAGAGGGTCCCAAAAATAGCGAATTAAAAAACTGTATTGCGGATGAAAAATCGAACTGTATTGTGTGTGAATTAAACGGAAAACTAATCTGTGTAGTGAATAGACAATTTGCTAATAGATTTTTAGTAGGAAATGTTACTTATCGTATATTAGCACTTGCCATATTTGTTTTCTCAGGATTATTAATTAAACATTGGTGGATGTTGATTTCATATGCAATTATATTACCCTTAACATTTCTAGTGATTGAGCTACGATTACTATGCAGTCATTGTCCGTTTTATGAAAAAGAGGGTAAATGTCTGAAGTGTTGGGCTCTAAGAGGAATGCCAAAATTATGGAAATATAGACCAGGTCCAGCTACAAAAACTGAAAAAACTGTAATGTTGATTTTTGGTACGTTTATTGACGTGTTTCCGCTTGTTGGATCAATTTGGGGAATTATTCACTTTGCATTAAACGCAACTAATAATCTATTTGCAGGTATCGGTTTAATAGTTATCACAATTCTTTTCTTAATTGTGGCAGCTTACTTCAGTAAGATACTATTAGGAAACGCTTGTAAAAAATGTGCCAATTTCTCTTGTTCTATGAATAAAGTTCCCAAAGAAATCGTGAAAAAATTCTTAGAACAAAACCCAAAAATGAAGAAGGCGTGGATTAATGCAGGATGGAAGGATGAGTAATATAGATATAGTTAACAAAACATGAAAAGGTACTTTATCCGAAAAGCTTTTCTGTTTGTTTTTAATTTTAAATTGTAAAACAATGAAGATCTTTATTCTGGTAGGATTACAACTAAGTGGTAAATCGTCTCATGGTTATAGACTAAGAGAAGAAGAAAGCATACCAATGGTAGAAACAGGACATGCGGTTTATCATGAGCTGAAACGATTGAAACTAGTAGTTAATCATGAGAATAGTAGTAAAGTCATCGTTGGTTTATTAGCCCAAGATCCTACAGCTTTTACACGTACAATACTAGATTATGAAAAAGAAACGTATGAAAGAGCTAAGTGTCTTATTTTAAATGGTATAAAATCACCAGCAGAAGTTGAGTATGTACAGAATCGCTTCGGCAAAGAGAATGTAACAGTATTTGGGTTTCATTGTGGTCAACAGACACGTTTTAGCAGAGTAACTAACCCTGATAGGTTCAAGGTTTCTGGTCAATACCACGAAAAAACGCAAGAAGATCAAGATTTAGCGAAATGGGAAAACTTCAAGAGTAGAGATTTAAGAGAAATTGGTTTAGGGATAGGAAAAGCTCTCGCTTTTGCGAATGAAATAATCTGTACAGAGGATAATTTCTGGCCATATAATTCCTTTGAGAGTTCGTATAAACTGTTTCATAAGCATATTTTTGACAGACTAACATAGTCTACTTAGCACTAGTATTAACTGTTATCGTTATTTTTTTGGAGAAATTGGATAAGTTCCAATTGGCATTAGTACGCGTTTTACACTAGAGACTATACCATGTTCCTTTTCAGAAAGAGATATTGCATCAATCTGTGCTTCACCTAATGCAATTAATTCATTCTTCAAAGTATGAATTGCTACCATGTCTCCTGCTTTGAATTCTTCAGAATACTTTGAAACACCTGGTAAAGCCAAGGGGGCACCATGACAGATAGTGTCAACCGCACTGTCTTTGATAATAATCTTCGGTATGTGTTTTACCCCATATTCCATTGGAAGAATAATGTTCCTCAAGGGATTTTCATCTTTTTCTTCCTTGAACCATTCATAGGCATCATATAAAGCATGGAGAGTTGATAAGAAATCAGTTTCAGAAAATGGACCAGAGCGTGTTCGTCTAAGTTCCTTCATATGCGCTCCACACGATAAACTTTGTCCGATATCGTGACAGTATTTTCTAACATAAAATCCTGCTTGGCTGCTTACCCGAAAAAGAACTTCTCTTTCCTTTATATCAAGAATCTCTGAATTATAGACGGTTCGGATTCTCAATACTCTTTTTACACTTGCCCTTAAGGGAGGTCTTTGATACAAATCACCAACATAATCTCCAACAATAGATCTTATTCTTTGTTCATCAACATCAGCATGTAATCGCATATTTCCAACATATTCCTTTCCAGCGAGAAGAAGTGTATCCAATATTCGAGTTGCTTTTCCTAAAGCTGTGGGAAGAACGCCAGTTACTTGTGGGTCCAGCGTTCCAGAATGACCCGCCTTTGGAATTCCAAGGATCTTCTTTACATAACTAACTACTTCATGACTTGTTGGATTTGGAGGTTTGTCTAAGTTGATAATACCATAATTCAATAATTCTTCAATCGTCCGATGTGAAGGTATTTTTCCCCATTTAAAGTCAGTTGTATCTTTAGAACGTATCTTTAAGGGTTGTTTGTTGTTATCAAATGACAACTTTGGGGGGGAAAAAACTAATGTCATTATATATCATCACGGAGTACTAAGAAAAATGGAGATATAAGGTTTGAGGAACTTAAATCTGTGGAATAATTACTTTTTCCATGAATTCCTTTAAACCTGCTTCATCAATAGCTGAAGAAACGTCATCATCTTTTGCATCTCGTTTTACTGAAACCATTTTATCAGTTGGTTCCAAATGCATAATGTTGCATTTTCTTCTTCTAACTGATGTTAGTGCTTTTGGACCTGTAACTAAAACATAATTTTGATTAATTAAATCCACAATCACAGCTTTCTTTCCTGCTTCTCTTCCGTTTGTTTTTACTATAATTCTTCCAATTTGAATTGC
Organism: Candidatus Heimdallarchaeota archaeon; assembly: GCA_030611665.1. GTDB lineage: Archaea > Asgardarchaeota > Heimdallarchaeia > Heimdallarchaeales > Heimdallarchaeaceae > UBA460. Next base: position 14,267 of record JAUWPI010000074.1, read on the forward strand.
AGTCACTTTTATTCAC